>CAXMRQ010000110.1:0-43342 GCA_964196115.1 uncultured Gammaproteobacteria bacterium | reverse complement strand
CGTTGAGATGGTAATGCCGGGTGACAACGTCAAGATGGAAGTAGCCCTGATTGCACCGATTGCAATGGAAGACGGACTGCGTTTTGCAATCCGTGAAGGCGGCCGCACCGTGGGTGCTGGTGTCGTATCTAAAATACTCGAATAAGTTCGCGATTTTATCATTGCATCAGGGCGGGAGATGGGCTACCATCCCCGCCCTTTGTTTGATGGTGGGGACGATTCCTGCCGCCAGATTAGGACAGTAGCTCAACTGGCAGAGCAGCGGTCTCCAAAACCGCAGGTTGGGGGTTCGATTCCCTCCTGTCCTGCCATTTTCGAAGAATTTCGACACATTTAGGAGTATTTTGTGGTCACAAAGACCGAACAATCATCATCGGGTATCGACACGGTTAAGCTCATGCTAGCTTTGCTGGCGTTGATTGCTGGCGTGGTTGGTTTCTACTACTTTGCAGACGAATCCCAGCTTTTGCGTGTGATCGGTTTGCTGGCCATAGCGGTTACAGCTTTTTTTATTGTTTCCACCACCGAAATTGGCCGCCGAAGCCTCGGTTTTGTACGTGATGCCAGAGTCGAAGTGCGCAAGGTGGTTTGGCCCACGCGGACAGAAACCACGCAAACTACAATTGCCGTCCTGGTGATGGTGTTTCTGGTTGCTATCATGCTGTGGTTAATCGATATGTCCCTGGGATGGGGCGTGCGCAGTTTACTGGCTTAAGGTGTATTGATGAGCAACGAAGAAACTGTCGCGGAAGAATCGGCTAAATCAAGCAAGGCGAGCATTCGCTGGTATGTGGTACATGCTTATTCGGGTTTCGAGGCCTATGTTAAAAAGGTGCTCGAGAGCCGTATAGCTACCTCCGGCTATAAAGAGAAATTCGGCCATATTTTAGTGCCTACCGAAGAAGTAGTAGAAATGAAAGATGGCACCAAGCGCAAAAGTGAGCGCAAATTTTTCCCTGGGTATGTGTTAGTGCAAATGGAAATGGATAACGATACCTGGCATCTGGTGAAGCAGGTGCCAAAAGTGCTCGGATTTATCGGAGGAACCAGCGACAGGCCGGCCCCAATAACCGAAGCTGAGGCAAACTCGATTTTAAATCGCGTCGAGGAAGGCGTCGATAGGCCGAGGCCCAAGGTGCTGTTTGAAGTGGGTGAAGTGGTGCGCGTTAATGACGGGCCTTTCAATGACTTCAATGGTGTCGTCGAAGAAGTGAATTACGAAAAGAGCAAAATGCTTGTTTCAGTGCAGATATTTGGTCGCTCCACTCCGGTTGAGCTGACTTTTGGACAGGTGGAAAAAGGTTAGTTTCGATCAGTAAAATCGTTTTTTAAGTTTAGTTTTAATGGGGAGGGCGAATTGAGTAGTCCGTTTGCACCCAGGAGATAGTGTTATGGCTAAGAAGATAGAAAAGTATATCAAGTTGCAGGTGCCTGCAGGTTCGGCTAACCCGAGTCCGCCGGTTGGTCCTGCGCTCGGTCAGCACGGCCTTAATATCATGGAATTTTGCAAGGCGTTTAACGCGCAGACTCAGGATGTCGAAAACGGCATGCCGCTTCCTGTGGTTATTGCCGTATTTTCCGACAAGAGTTTCACGTTTGAAATTAAAACCCCACCAGCGGCGGTATTGTTAAGAAAGGCTGCCGGAATCGCCAAAGGTAGCGGCACACCGAATTCAGTTAAGGTCGGAAAGGTAACCCGCGCACAGCTCGAAGAGATCGCCAATACCAAAATGAAGGATTTGAACGCTAATGATATGGATTCGGCGATTCGTATTATCGCCGGCAGTGCCCGCAGTATGGGCTTAGACGTAGAGGGTTTGTAAGATGGCTAAAGATTCTAAGCGTGCCGCAGCAATACGTGAAAAGATTGATAAAACAACCCAATATGCGATTGACGAAGGTCTGTCTCTACTCAAAGAGCTAAGCACTGTAAAGTTCGATGAGTCGGTCGACGCATCAATTAATCTCGGGGTAGACCCACGTAAATCTGATCAGAATGTACGGGGTTCCAGTGTTCTACCAAATGGTACCGGTAAAGTGGTACGCGTTGCTGTTTTCACTCAGGGCGATAATGTCGACAAGGCTAATGAGGCCGGTGCAGACGTGGTCGGTATGCAGGAACTGGCGGATTCAATGAAAGGTGGTGATTTGAGCTACGATGTTGTTATCGCCAGCCCCGATGCGATGGGTGTCGTAGGCCAGTTGGGTCAGATACTGGGGCCTCGTGGTTTGATGCCAAATCCGAAGGTAGGAACTGTGTCGCCCGACGTGGCTACAGCAGTGAGAAATGCAAAAGCTGGTCAGGTTCGTTACAGAACTGATAAGGGTGGCATCATTCATTGCACTATTGGTAAATCCAGTTTTGAAGTCACGCAATTACGTGAAAATTTGGAATTTTTGCTCGCCGATTTGAAAAAGGCAAAGCCTACCAGCTCAAAAGGCGTGTATTTAAAGAAAATTTCAATCTCGACTACCATGGGACCGGGTGTCGCGGTTGACCAGGCATCGTTAGATTTAAAATAACGCTGCTAGCAAGAATCTTTGAGAACAGCAGTACTTCAGGGTACTGATCTCATCAAAGACCGTGGGTGGTCAGCTCGTTGCGAGTTGGGCCTTAATTTCCTGCGTAGATGATCTTCTGAGACAGAATTATCTGGTTAAGAGATCGCAAAGGAATCGATAAGGATATCGAACAGGGATGAAGGTCTGAACTTCGGTTCAGTATGGTTTAATAATCAGGAGAACTTAATATGCCTTTAACACTCCAGCAAAAACAGGCGGTGGTGAGCGAAGTTAGCGAAGTTGCTACGCAAGCGCATTCTGTGATTGCAGCCGAGTATCAGGGCTTGACAGTTGGCGAGATGACCCAACTGCGCATCAAGGCTCGTGAATCCAATGTGCATTTGCGCGTAGTCAAAAATTCTTTGGCTAAACGTGCGTTTGAAGGCACGGATTATGGATGTATGAGCGATGAACTACAGGGTCAGATGGTATATGCATTTTCGATGGAAGAACCGGGCGGTGCCGCGCGTGTTTTGAAGGATTATGCAGATTCCAATAAGAAACTGGTCGTTAAGCTGATCGCCTTTGGCGGTGAGCTACTGGATCCTTCAGAGATAAAACGATTGGCTTCTATGCCGACTTACGATCAGGCAATCAGTCTGTTGATGGCTGTGATGAAAGCACCTGTCGAAAAACTGGCACGTACCATGAATGAGGTACCGGGCAAGTTAACTCGTACAGTGGCTGCGATTCGCGACCAGAAGCAAGCTTAATTAACTCTATAAATTTTCTGTATCAGGAGAAATAACAATGGCAGTTTCCAAAGAAGATATTCTTGAAACTTTATCAAACATGAGCGTAATGGAAGTCGTCGATCTGATTTCCGCAATGGAAGAAAAATTCGGTGTTTCAGCCGCAGCAGCAGTTGCTGCTGGCCCAGTAGCCGCCGCTGGTGGCGACGCAGCTGGTGTCGCTGAAGAGAAAGACGAATTCGACGTGGTACTGGGTAGTTTCGGTGACAAGAAAGTAGGTGTCATCAAAGCGGTACGTGCAATCACCGGTCTGGGCCTGAAAGAAGCCAAGGACATGGTTGAAAGCGCCCCTACTACTATCAAGGAAGGTGCTTCCAAGACCGAAGCCGAAGAGCTTAAAAAGCAGCTTGAAGAAGCTGGCGCAACTGTCGAACTCAAGTAGTCCACGGTTGCCCGGGTATTTTACCCAACATCGGGCTGATGGCTGGATAAGCCATCGGCCCGCCTGTGTTTGCAAGGTTTTTACAAGCACGATGGTAATATTGACATGAAAACGTATGTTTTTACGAGGAATATAAATGGCTTACTCTTTTACTGAGAAAAAACGTATTCGCAGAGATTTTGGTAAACGACCCACAGTGCTCGCCGAACCTTATCTGCTCGCTATTCAAACGGATTCGTACAAGCGTTTTCTAAGTCCCGATGGGGTTCAGAAAGGTACTGGACTGGAGCGTGCTTTTAAATCTATTTTCCCGATTGTCAGTTTTTCTGGTTATGTTGAACTGGAATACGTCAGTTATCGTGTCGGTAAAACCATATTTGACGTCAAAGAATGTCAAATACGTGGTCTCACTTATGCCGCTCCATTGCGAGTGCTTGTGCGCCTGGTCATCTATGACAAGGAGGCTTCGGTCAAAAATCGTTCAGTCAAAGATATTAAGGAACAGGAAGTTTACATGGGAGAAATGCCCCTGATGACCGAAAACGGTACCTTTGTGATTAATGGCACCGAGCGCGTCATCGTCTCACAACTGCATCGTTCACCTGGAGTGTTCTTTGACCATGATCGTGGCAAGTCGCATTCTTCGGGTAAGTTACTGTATTCAGCCCGGGTAATCCCTTACCGAGGTTCCTGGTTAGATTTCGAATTTGATCCTAAGGACTCGCTGTTCGTGCGTATCGACAGGCGTCGTAAATTACCAGCGACCATTATATTACGTGCACTGGGATTTAATAATGTACAAATGCTCGACATGTTTTTCGAGCACAATGTATTCAAAATTAAAAAGAATGATATTGATATGGTGTTACAGGCCGACTGGCTAAAGGGTGAAACTGCGACTTTCGATATTAAAGTGAAAGACGATGTTTTAGTGCAACAGGGTCGCCGAATTACTGCTTTACATATTAAAGCCCTGAAGAAGTCAGCCGCCAAGGTGCTATCTGTACCGGAAGATTATGTGTTGGGAAAAATTCTTGCCGACAATCTGATCGACGTAGAAACCGGTGAAGTTTTCGCTAACGCGAATGATGAGATTACCGAAGAATTACTGGCCTTGATTCGAGAAAAGAAAATCAAGCAAATTAAAACAATATTCACCAACGAGGTTGATCGCGGTGCATATATTTCCAACTCGTTGGCACTGGATCCGACCACCAATGTCTTTGAAGCCAAGGTAGAAATCTACCGTATGATGCGTCCGGGCGAACCGCCAACCAAGGACTCAGCAGAAAATCTGTTTCAGAATCTGTTCTTTAATGCGGAGAGATACGACCTGTCAGAAGTCGGCCGGATGAAATTTAACCGTCGTCTCGGCCGTGAAGAAATCGAGGGTCAGGGTACTTTATCTACCGAGGATATTGTCGATGCGATGAAGGTATTAATCGATATTCGTAATGGCAACGGATCGGTTGACGATATTGACCATCTCGGCAACCGCCGTATTCGTAGTGTCGGCGAAATGGCTGAAAATGCGTTCAGAACCGGTATTGTTCGGGTAGAACGAGCAGTTCGCGACCGTCTGGGTCTGGTTGAATCAGAAGGCCTGATGCCACAGGATATTATCAACGCCAAGCCGGTGGCTGCAGCGGTGAAAGAATTCTTTGGTTCGAGTCAACTATCGCAGTTTATGGATCAAAATAATCCGCTCTCCGAAGTGACGCATAAACGTCGTGTTTCAGCGCTTGGACCGGGCGGTTTGACGCGTGAACGTGCGGGATTTGAAGTCCGTGACGTGCACCCGACTCACTACGGGCGGGTCTGTCCCATCGAGACACCTGAGGGACCGAATATCGGCTTGATCAATTCGCTGTCGGTTTATGCGCGAACTAATCATTATGGTTTCCTCGAAACACCTTATCGCAAAGTGATTAAAAGCAAGGTTACCAGTGAAGTGGTTTATCTCTCGGCGATCGAAGAGGGCCAGTTTTCGATTGCCCAGGCGAATGTTACGCTCGACAAAAAGGGTTTGATGGTTGATGACTTAATCCCCTGTCGTAACAAAAACGAATTCACCCTGAGCTCTCCGGACAAGATCGATTATATGGACGTGTCACCGAAGCAAATTGTTTCGGTAGCGGCATCGTTGATTCCATTTCTGGAGCACGATGATGCCAACCGTGCACTAATGGGTTCGAACATGCAACGTCAGGCAGTCCCTTGCATACGTGCGGAAAAACCATTGGTAGGAACCGGAATGGAGCGTGCGGTAGCGGTAGACTCAGGCACTACAGTAAAAGCCTTACGTGGCGGTGTGGTTGACTCTGTCGATGCGAGTCGTGTGGTAATACGGGTTAACGATAGCGAGACCAGCGAAGGCGAGCCCGGTGTCGATATTTATAACTTCACCAAGTATACACGCTCGAATCAGAATACCTGTATTAACCAGAAGCCGCTGGTTAAACCCGGCGATAAAATCGAAAAGGATGATGTTCTTGCAGACGGCGCTTCTACCGATTTGGGCGAACTTGCACTGGGTCAAAACATGCAGGTCGCTTTCATGCCGTGGAACGGCTACAACTTTGAAGATTCAATCCTGTTATCAGAGCGCGTCGTTAAAGAAGATCGCTTTACTACGATTCACATCGAAGAATTGAGCTGTCTAGCGCGTGACACCAAGCTTGGCGCCGAGGAAATTACTGCAGATATTCCGAATGTCAGCGAAGGTCTGTTGTCTAAGCTCGATGAGTCTGGTGTTGTGTATGTTGGCGCCGAAGTTAAAGTTGGTGACATTCTGGTAGGTAAGGTAACGCCGAAAGGCGAAACTCAGCTCACCCCTGAGGAAAAATTACTACGTGCTATCTTTGGTGAAAAAGCCTCTGATGTAAAAGATACCTCGCTGCGTATGAAATCGGGTGTTGTCGGTACGGTTGTCGATGTGCGTGTATTTACCCGTGATGGCGTAGAGAAAGATTCACGTGCGCTGGATAACGAACGTGCTGAAATTGAGTCGTTGAAAAAAGATCTTGATGACCAGTTCCGTATCATTGAAGAAAATATTTATCAACGCGTCGCGCGACTAATTACCGGTAAAACTGCCAGTGGTGGTCCAGATGGGCTGAAGAGAAATACCGTTATCAGCGAGGAATATCTGAAATCGATTGGTCGCGATCAGTGGACAAAAATTCGAATCAGTGACGATAAAACCAGCAAGAGCCTGGAGTCGCTGAACGAGCAGCTTGATGCTCAGCGTTCCGAGTTCGATCGTCTGTTCGAGGAAAAGAAAAGAAAGGTTACCGCTGGTGACGATTTGAAACCTGGCGTGCTGAAGATGGTTAAGGTATATGTAGCGGTTAAGCGTCGTATGCAGCCAGGTGACAAGATGGCTGGCCGTCATGGTAACAAGGGTGTGGTATCGATGATCGTACCCGAAGAGGATATGCCTTATCGCGAAGACGGTACCCCGATTGATATCGTATTAAATCCTCTGGGTGTGCCTTCGCGGATGAATGTTGGCCAGATTCTTGAAGCCCATTTAGGTTGGGCGGCAAGTGGACTCGGTGTCAAGATCGGTGAAATGTTTGACGCGCATTGCAAGGCTGAGGAGTTTAGGAACTTCCTCAAGAAGATCTATAACAATAGTAGTGAAAAACTGAATTTGAAGGAATTCAAGGATGGCGAGGTTCTCGAGCTTTGCAACAATTTACGCAAAGGTGTGCCAATGTCGACACCGGTATTTGATGGTGCCGACGAAGAAGAAATTAAAAACATGCTGGCACTGGCTGAATTGCCAGAATCGGGTCAGACTACTTTGATTGATGGGCGCACCGGTGAAGCATTCGATCGCCCGGTCACTGTCGGTTACATGTATATGCTGAAGCTTAATCATCTGGTTGACGACAAGATGCATGCCCGTTCGACGGGTCCTTACAGCCTGGTCACGCAACAACCTCTAGGTGGTAAAGCCCAGTTTGGTGGTCAGCGTTTTGGTGAGATGGAGGTCTGGGCGCTCGAGTCTTACGGCGCGGCCTATACATTGCAGGAAATGCTGACAGTCAAGTCGGACGATGTGAATGGACGAAACAAGATGTACAAAAATATTGTCGATGGTGATTTCAGCATGGAGGCAGGCATGCCAGAGTCATTTAACGTGCTACTTAAAGAGATCAGATCTTTAAGCCTGAACATAGAACTTGAGCAGGAATAAACATGAGAGACTTACTTAATTTATTAAAGAAGCAGGGGCAGGATGATAACTTTGATCACATCAAAGTAGGTCTGGCTTCACCCGATATGGTGAGATCATGGTCTTACGGTGAAGTTAAAAAGCCTGAAACTATTAACTACCGTACCTTCAAACCCGAACGTGATGGTCTGTTTTGCGCCAAGGTATTCGGCCCTGTTAAGGACTTTGAATGCCTTTGCGGTAAATACAAGCGACTCAAGCATCGTGGCGTGGTGTGCGAAAAATGTGGCGTCGAAGTTACTCAGACCAAGGTGCGCCGAGAGCGCATGGGTCATATTGAACTCGCCTGCCCGATTGCCCATATCTGGTTCCTGAAATCGCTGCCATCGCGAATCGGGTTATTACTCGACATGACCTTGCGCGACATTGAGCGAGTGCTTTATTTTGAAGGTTTTGTGGTAATTGATCCAGGTATGACCACCCTCGAAAAAGGACAATTGTTGAATGACGAGTCCTATCTCGATGCGATTGAGGAATTCGGCGATGATTTCAATGCCAAAATGGGTGCCGAGGCGATTTTCGAATTACTCAAAGAAGTAGATTTAAATTTAGAAGCACAGCATTTGCGTGACGAAATCGAAAGCACTAAATCCGAAACTAAATTTAAGCGCCTGTCGAAGCGCTTAAAGCTGGTAGAAGCTTTCATTGATTCCGGCAACAAGCCGCAGTGGATGGTAATGACCGTATTGCCAGTATTACCACCCGATTTGCGTCCGCTGGTGCCACTTGACGGTGGTCGTTTTGCTACTTCGGATTTGAACGATTTATATCGTCGCGTCATTAACCGTAACAACCGCCTGAAGCGATTACTCGAACTCAGTGCGCCGGACATAATCGTGCGCAACGAAAAGCGCATGCTACAGGAATCGGTTGATGCGTTACTCGATAATGGTCGCCGTGGTCGTGCCATTACCGGCACTAACAAGCGTCCATTGAAATCTCTATCCGATATGATCAAGGGCAAGCAAGGTCGTTTCCGCCAGAATCTGCTCGGAAAACGAGTCGATTATTCCGGGCGTTCGGTTATCGTGGTTGGTCCAACCCTAAAGCTGCACCAGTGTGGTTTACCGAAAAAGATGGCGCTGGAGTTATTCAAGCCTTTTATCTTCAGTAAATTACAGCTTCGTGGTCTTGCAACTACGATTAAAGCTGCTAAAAAACTGGTAGAGCGTGAAGTTGCCGAAGTCTGGGATATTCTCGAAGAAGTTATTCGAGAGCATCCGATTATGCTTAATCGCGCTCCTACTTTGCACCGTCTCGGTATTCAGGCCTTTGAGCCGATATTGATTGAAGGTAAGGCGATTCAATTGCATCCGCTGGTTTGTACCGCCTTCAACGCCGACTTTGACGGCGACCAGATGGCAGTCCACGTACCGCTATCAATCGAAGCGCAACTTGAAGTGCGCACGCTGATGATGTCGACTAATAATATTTTGTCGCCAGCCAACGGTAAGCCGATTATCGTACCAACCCAGGACATTATTCTCGGTCTTTATTACATGACGCGGGACAAAATTAATGTGCAGGGTGAAGGCATGGTGTTCGCAGATTCGAAAGAAGCGGCGCGTGCTTACCACACCAAAGTTGTGGCGTTGCAGGCAAAGATTAAGTGCCGAGTGACCGAATATCATCTCGATGAAGAAGGTAACAAGGTGAAATCCAGGCGTTTGGTCGATACCACGGTCGGGCGCGCTATTTTGAGTGACCTGCTGCCCGAAGGCCTGTCTTTCGACCAGATTAACAAAACACTGGATAAGAAAAATGTATCGAATCTGATTGATGCCTGTTATCGCGAAGTCGGTTTGAAAGACACAGTCATTCTGGCCGATCAACTGATGTATACAGGCTATCGCTACGCGACTAAATCCGGTATCTCTATCGGCGTTAACGATATGATCATACCCGACTCAAAAGCTGAGTTGATTGCCAGTGCGGAAAAAGATATCAAGGACATCGAAAAACAATGGACTACAGGTCTGGTAACTTCCGGTGAACGTTATAACAAGGTTGTCGATATCTGGTCACATACCAACGATAAAGTCGCGCGCGCGATGATGCAGGAAATTGGTAAGGAAACTGTAATCGATGCCGAAGGCAACGAAATGGTCCAGGATTCGTTCAACTCGATATTTGTCATGGCAGATTCCGGTGCTCGGGGTTCGGCAGCTCAAATCAGGCAATTGGCCGGTATGCGTGGTCTGATGGCGAAGCCGGATGGTTCGATTATCGAGAATGCGATAACGGCAAACTTTCGCGAGGGTCTCGACGTTCTTCAATACTTTATTTCTACCCACGGTGCCCGTAAAGGTCTGGCTGATACTGCGTTGAAAACCGCCAACTCGGGTTACCTGACCCGCCGTTTGGTCGATGTGTCGCAGGATCTGGTCGTTAACATGGATGATTGTGGAACTGAACAGGGTATTGATTTACGGCCTGTTATCGAGGGTGGTGATATCGTCGTCGAGCTCGGCGAAAGAGTTCTGGGTCGAGTTTTGCAGCAGGATCTCGAGGACGATAAGGGTACAATCCTGATCGAACGAGGAGCTCTGATCGAAGAGCGTGAAGCCGAACTGATCAACGATATCGGTGTTGACGTGCTCAACGTGCGCTCTGCGGTGACCTGTGAGGCTCGACATGGCCTGTGTGTGAAATGTTATGGTCGCGAGCTCGCGCGTGGACACCTGGTCGGTAAAGGCGAAGCTGTCGGTGTTATCGCCGCACAGTCTATCGGTGAACCCGGCACCCAGTTAACCATGCGTACTTTTCACATTGGTGGTGCCGCGAGTAGCTCGGCGTCGGTGAATAGTGTCGAGATCAAGAACAGCGGTACTACGAGATTCCACAACGTCAAAGTTGTCGAAAATTCATCGGGAAAATTGATTGCAGTATCACGCTCCGGCGAAGTTGGCATCATTGATGTAACTGGCCGGGAAAAAGAGCGTTATAAAATTCCTTATGGTTCTGAATTCACCATTAAGGATGGTGCAAAGGTCAAAGCAGGTCAGACCCTGGCTAACTGGGATCCGCATATGCACCCGGTAATTACCGAGGTTGCCGGTAAAATCAAGTTCTCTGAATTTGTTGAAGCGGTGACGGTTCAGCACAGGCTTGATGATATGACCGGCCTGACTTCAATCGAAGTAATGGATGATGCGATTCGTTCCAATGCAGGTAAAGAACTTCGTCCGACAATCGAACTGATTGACGCAAAAGGTGATCCATTGTGTTATGCGGGAACCAATATTCCGGCACACTATATGCTACCCGGTGGCGCGATTGTTAACGTCGAAGATGGTGCATCGATTAAGGTGGGCGACATATTGGCGCGGATTCCGCAGGAATCATCGAAAAACCGTGATATTACCGGTGGTTTGCCACGTGTAGCCGACTTGTTCGAAGCGAGAAAGCCGAAGGAGCCGGCGATCATGTCAGAAATGACCGGTACTGTCTCTTTTGGCAAGGAAACCAAAGGCAAAAAACGTCTGGTCATCACCGATAGCGAAGGTGAATCGATCGAAACGCTTATTCCAAAATTTCGTCACATTAACGTGTTCGAAGGTGAGCATGTGGCGAAAGGCGAATTACTGGTGGACGGTGAGCTCGACTCTCATGATATCGTGAGCATCAAAGGCTTGAAGGATTTGACTAACTATATGGTCAACGAAGTACAGGATGTCTACCGCTTACAGGGCGTTGCGATAAACGATAAGCACATTGAAGTTATCGTGCGTCAGATGCTGCGAAAGGTGACTATAGTTAATGGTGGCGATACGCGTTTTTTACGCGGTGACCAGGTCGATAAAGCTCGAGTACTCGATACTAACGATAAGACGATTGCGATGAATAAAAAGCCGGCAACCTACGCACAGGATTTGCTTGGTATTACCAAGGCGTCGCTGGTAACTGAATCATTTATATCGGCAGCCTCATTCCAGGAAACGACTCGCGTTCTCACTGAAGCCGCGGTGCGCGGTGCGAAGGATGACTTGCGGGGGCTCAAGGAAAATGTCATTGTTGGCCGATTGATCCCGGCAGGAACTGGACAGACCTACCACGAAGAACGGCGACGTAGTCGCATGCAGCCTATAATGCCGGTAATGCCGGGAGAAGAGGATGCAGAACTGGTAATGGTAGCGGATGAATCTGTCGTCGATGATGTAGTAGTGGCTGAAGAAGTTATTGCCGGCGAAGCAGTAGTTGCGGAAACTGCCTCCGAGGAAGTCACAACGACGGAGTAGATAAATCAGTAAGCGCACAGGGATGTGCAGCTTATCGTGAAAAACAGGTCAGATCTCCTGTAGTTCTACTCAAGCCGATAATTAAATTTCCCTTCGTCATTTACACTGACGTGAATTTTATTAATGTCTTCGTCATTCGCCATTCTCGACAGACATTCTGATGCCATTTCGGGCAACATTGTATGGGCCAGAATATTCTCGATATTCCTCGCACCGGTGTCGACTTCCTGGCTTCTTGCAACAATATGGAGTAATACCTCATCGTCATACTTGAACTCGGCACCATAGTGTCCGCGCACTCGTTTTTCGATCCGACTCATATTGATCTTACAGATTTCTAACAGGTCTTCGTCGCTGAGTGGGTAATAGGGGATTAGCGTCGACCTGCCGAGGAAAGCCGGTTTGAAATAATTCAGCAGCTGTGGCCTGAAATTATCCATTAATACCTCTGGATCGGGTAGCTCTTCCGACTGTGCGCATATCGCGCGAATATGCTCCTCTCCCGCATTCGAGGTCATGATGATGATGGTATTTCTAAAATCTATATCGCGACCTTCACCGTCTTTAATCGTGCCTTTGTCAAACAGGTTATAGAAAATGTCCTGTACGCCACTATGTGCTTTTTCCATTTCATCCAGTAACACAATGCTATAGGGCTTGCGTCGTACAGCTTCGGTCAATACGCCACCTTCGCCATAACCGACATATCCGGGGGGCGACCCCAATAACATCGATACTTTATGTTCTTCTTTGAATTCGGACATGTTGATTGTGGTTACATTGTGTTCACCTCCATACAATATGTCCGCCAAAGCCAGCGCGGTTTCGGTTTTTCCGACACCACTTGGACCCACCATAAAAAATACACCGATCGGTTTCCTCGGATCGGTTAAACCGGCACGCGAGGTGCGTACACTTTGCGCGATTGCTTCGAGCGCATGTTTTTGACCGATCACCCTCTGGTTCAGACGATTGGCCAGGTTCATGATTGAATCGATTTCGTCGGAAACCATTTTTCCGACAGGGATTCCTGTCCAGTTTGCCACGACCTCGGCAATCGACTGACTATCAACATTAACCTGAATCATAGGCGAATTACCCTGTATATTTTTCAGCGACTGCATTAGTTTTTGAAGTTCGCTTTTAATAGTTTTGAGTTCGCTGTCCTTCAGTTTTTTGGGTGCATCTTTTTGTTTCGCGTCTTTTTCGGACAGGTTGTTCGCATGGAAATCGCCCTCAATATTTTCCTGTAGCTGGTGAATCTGATTCACCAGATCTCTTTCTTTCTGCCACTGGGCCTGCTGCACTACCAGTTCTTTCTCTAATGACTCTTTTTCGATTTTGAGCTCGGCAATTCGATCTTCACAATTCCCAAGTGTTGCGTTCTCACGCTCGAGGGAGGTAATGTTGACACCCGTTTGGGTGATCCGTCGTTGGGTGTTTTCGACCGCTGCTGGTGTTGCGCTTTGGCTTAACGATACCCGGGCACAAGCGGTATCGAGTAAACTCACCGACTTATCGGGAAGCTGTCGGGCGGTGATATAGCGGCTTGATAATTTCACCGAATCGACGATGGCTTCATCCATGATACGCACGCGATGGTGGTCGACTAGCATAGCCGAAATAGAACGCATCATGTTAATCGCTTTGCTTTCATCCGGCTCCTCTATCTTGACTACCTGAAATCGGCGCGTTAGCGCGGGATCGCGTTCGAAGTATTTCTTATACTCGGCCCAGGTAGTGGCCGCAATGGTTCTCAGTTCACCGCGCGCCAGGGCAGGCTTTAATAAATTTGCCGCATCTCCCTGGCCTTCCTTACCGCCAGCACCGATTAATGTGTGGGCCTCGTCGATAAACATGATTATCGGTTCAGGCGAGGCTTTAACTTCTGCGATGACCGACTTGAGCCTGTTTTCGAACTCGCCTTTGACACTCGCTCCGGCCTGCAATAAACCCAGGTCGAGACTGCGCACTGTGACTGCTTTTAATGGGTCTGGCACATCGCCTGAAGTGATTCGCAGAGCAAACCCCTCAACCACAGCGGTTTTTCCGACACCGGCTTCACCTGTGAGGATCGGGTTGTTCTGGCGACGACGAATTAAAATATCAATGATTTGCCTGACTTCTTCATCACGTCCCAGCACCGGATCAATTTTCCCATTTTTAGCCTCTTTGGTGAGGTTAATGGTGAACTTATCTAACGAAGGAGTGCTGCTTGGCCCGGTTTGCGCTGCATCGTCTGCCGAGTAGCTTTCTCCGATAGCTGCACTGCTTGATTCCGTGGTACTACCTACGATGCTGGGTATTACAGTTCGTAATGACTCGGGCGCAATTTTACTCAGCTCTCTGGAAGAAATTTCCGATGAGCGTCGTAAGTTATCGTCCAGTAACAGTGCGGCTAATACGTGCGCCGAAGTGGCTTCCCGATGGCCGTATTCTACCGAAGCCAGTAACCAGGCATTTCTGGCTAAATCGACAACATTCGGGGAAAGGGCAGGTGCCCGTGTATTGCCGGTCTTGATTTTGTCGAGCTCCCGATTTAAGTCCCCCATCAGCTTACCCGGATCGATTTCATATTTTTTAATTACCGCTGCGATATCGCTATCGGGTAGCTCAGCCAGTTTTAAAATCCAGTGCTCAATTTCAATATTATAGTGTGTGCGTGTCAGGCATAATCCTGCGGCAGCTTCGAGCGCAGTGCGGCAAGATTCATTCAGCTTTCCTACCAGTGATTTCAGGTCGATTGTAATCATATTGTTATCCTTTGATATTGTTTCAATTTTTGCCTTTAATCTGTAACTGTATATAGCTCGCGCGTGTTGTTATCGGAGTCGATTCGCCGATACCGATATATCATGCGTTTCGTTATTCGTATCACTGACGACTGACTTATTCGGTAACCAGGTGTTCCAGCCAACAATGGGTGGATTTGATTGACTTAAGCAGGTTTTTTTTGGGATGTCGGCCTTTTTTATTCGGATCATAAATTGGTAATCGTTTTCCATTCCAATATACATGCTCACCAGCTCGTTCAAGGCCTTCAACGCATAAGTTCCGGGCGCGAACTGTTTAAGCTGTTGCTTATTTAATGGCCCCAGTATGATGCGTATTTTGCCCTGGGCAAACCATCCTTTTTTTCCTAGCATAGCGGTGCGCCCTAAACATACATTGCGTCCTTTGGGATTATCACGATCGGGCAGCCTGGCGCGAACATCGTCAATCAGCTCCTGCCATTGCCCGACAAACTGATCTATTTTTACCGGTATATTAAAGTGCGATTTTAAAATTTGTTGCAGGCTGGTAGCAGTACGAATTTTTTGACTGAACAATCCGCCATAGTAAATCAGTGACTCATCGCTGCTGTACAGCCTGTTGGTTAATCCTGGCGTACCCATACCGATCAGCGATAGCAGGGCCTGAGTCTGCGAATCCTTTTTTTTAACGGTTCGCTGATGTAATCGATTACGTTCATACTGCAACGGCAAGCGGTATTTAACCGAGGCTTCGAAAAATAAGGACAGTGTTCGATGGTTGAACAGGTCAAAGAAATGCACCATGGTTTCGTCTTTTTGCTTGCGCCGATCCAGCATAAGTTCGGTGTAATGAAACGGTAATACACCCATCGAGCCGGTGAGGCCCATGATATTGACCTGCATTTGCCACTGACTCAGTCCAGATTTTTTATCCTTACGTCCGACTTTGCTGATTTCTGATGACGGAAATGATAGCGATTGATGGCTGCTAAACCTGATCGCCTCGCTGTCTGGTGGCGTAAATCGGGCGACTGGGTTGCTGACTACTTTAGTTGAGCCCTGCTGTTTTTCATACACTGCCGCACGTTCCAGCAAGCGCACGGCTTGCAGAAAGGAGAACTCATAAGGCGCTTCAGCTAACTTATGCGTTATATCAGTGTTTTTTCGCCAGCTCTTGGGGGACATTTCTTTAAGTAACCTTCTTTGTTTTTTAGAGTGACAAGTACCCGCGTAAAGGAATTCAGAGAGCAATACAATGCAAAAAAATATTCGAGCACAGTGGCATATAAATAGCTGCTACTGCCGGTCAACTGAGCATCGTCGAGTTCTATCTCGATTTCAAGACCGCGACAAAGTGTGGTACGACCATCAATTGTCAGCGGTGCGCTAATCGGTCGGGTATGAACCTTGCTAATAGATGCTATTTGTGCCTGATTGATTGACGAATCCTTGAAATCATAAAGTCGAAGAATCTCTTTTAACGCAGTGCAGGCATCATCTCGCCCGGTTATTGATAGATGATTCAGACTTAAATGGGAGATTAATCTCCAGCGTGCATTATTGCGCATCGATGGTCTGATTGTCGCGCTGGGCTGCGTGATACAGCTGATTCGAGCGCAGGGTGGTGCACTGTCTATACATTGAAATCGAGGCTGTTCTGCCGAGTATGGCAGGTTGCCAGGTTGGTCGCGATTACCACAAATTGTCTCAATACTCAATGTACGATCATCAGGATTATTCGGGTTGAAATGCAGGTCGACCAGGCTGATAAATAAATCGCTTCCGTCGTCGCGCAAATAAGTACCCATTTTTGCGTCTCTGCGCCCGGTAAACCAGTAGGTGTTTTTATCCAGGCTTTGATTTTCATGATTGGTGCCATAAATTGGCAGGTAAGTCTCTTTGTCACCAGCCGACGTCGAAGCCGTGACCCGCTCAACCGAATACACTTCGTAGCCTAGAGGACGCCTCGCGTCTGGAATTATCTGGTATTCCGTTGACGTGTGATCGAGCTTGATCGGGTCGGTGCGGTGGTGAAATAAATTGACCGCAGGTGTACAACCTAACTGGAAACTTTGCGCTGTAATATTGTGTTCCAGCTCAATATCAGACTCATTAAGATAAATATAAAATTCCAGCGTATCTTCTGCATTTTCGGGGATTTTATCGGCGAACCCGGTTAGGTCGAAAAACATGAATTTTTCAGGAAAAGAAAAATATTCGGTTAAAAGCCGGTAACCCATAAACGAAGCATCGGGGTAGGGTAGCAGGCCCTCGTTAACATCAAAGCCAACTGGCTGGATAGAACTAGCGGACAGGCGCACTGGATTGGCATCGCCCTCCGAAGTGACCATAATAATCGCCTGGCATTTATTTAATAAAAGTTCATATAAGGGATTAATATGCTGGGGCTGACCTTTGAGATAAAACCGTATATTGTCGGGTTTTTCTTCGGCA
This sequence comes from uncultured Gammaproteobacteria bacterium, assembly GCA_964196115.1. GTDB lineage: Bacteria > Pseudomonadota > Gammaproteobacteria. Next base: position 25,958 of record CAXMRQ010000110.1, on the reverse strand, counting down.
AAAGTGATTTCTTTATTAAAAGTTTGTAGCGACAGCTTTAATACACCACCAGCCCCCTTAAACTGTTGAGAACCCGGGGTTGAGAAAGGTATCCCTAGCAGATTTGCCTGGCTGAGTTTGAACGGATGAAGCAGGGTTTCGTAGGTGGTCGAAAATCGACAGGTTTCCCCCTGGAATTGTTCGGTCTCGATCAGTGTGTTTTGCGCGATCCGGTAGATTGATTCCAGCTTCTTTTCGTCGGCGACAAACTGCACTATCGACATGGATGGAATCGGGCGCTGATAGTGTGGGAACAGGACTTCTAATAAGGCATCGCTCAGCTCGGGAAAATCGTCATCGAGTTTATGCTGGATACGCGCATTTAAATAGGCAAAGCTTTCGATTAGGCGCGAGACGTGTGGGTCTTCTATGGTTTCCGCGTTAATACCGAGCCGACCGGCAATCTTCGGGTGCTCTGTTGCAAACTCTGCCCCCAGCTGACGAATATATGCCAGTTCTTTTTCGTAATAGGGAAGCAGTTCATCAGACATTAGCTGCCTCCTCCAAATTTACAGTGCGCGATACAGGTTCGAGAATTGAATCGAAAACTATTGTTACAGGGGATGGATCGGCATACATGGTCGCGTCTATTCTGAACCTCAGTGTACGGTCGAGTTTATCTGCATTTTCGAGATAGTTCACGGATACCGATTTAAATCTGGGTTCAAATTCGATCAGTAATGTTTCAAGGTCCTTGACAAATGTATTACGCTTGACTTTATCCGATATGTTTAATGTCGCCAGATCTGGAAGGCCGTAACTGATTAGTGACTTCTTCAAATGATGAAAATCGTCGTCGGATTCGCCGACACGTATTCGTGTATTGAGTAAATTTTGCAAATCTCGACGTACACTGCTTCGTAACTGCTTTAATTTCTGGTGTTGGTCGGCTTCACTTTCCGTCTTAGTTTTAGGATTATCATCGGATAAGCGACTGAGAATGGAGGGGCGAAGTTTTTTATTTTTATCTATCCTGGCCATATCGTATCTCTAATAACTTAGGCCGACTGAGCTAATTCGGTCACTAATTCAAGCTCGGAAACCATATGGTCTAACTGGTAATGCGGTCGTAAGTGAATAACACAAACGTAATCTCCAGGTTTTTCTGGATGTTCGGTTACTTTTACCGCAGCTTCACGCAGAGGATAACGAGCCTGTTCATCCCATTCGAGATCTTCGCGTCCAGTGGTGTACTTGAATAGCCAGTCGCGCAGATAATTTTCGCATTCTTCAGCGGTAACAAACGAACCAATCTTGTCGCGAATCATCACCTTAATGTAATGTGCCACCCGCGATCCACACAACACGTGTTGTAACATCGCGGCAAGCCTGGCGTTGATTTCGCCCTGAGTATTGGTCGAACGGCCAGCTTTGCGTAGGGACTGATTGCCGTAATAGGCCGCAAATGGTGTATTGTAACACTGACATAATGGTATCAGGCCGAGATCGCCAAGCTCGCGTTCCATGATGTCGGTAATGATAACGTCGGTAACTGGTTTGATGGCAATGTCCTGCGCATCGGTTTCAAAGGTTTCATAGATCAAATTGGTTAATAATCCGCCTCCCGCCTGATTTTGATGCACGCCGCGGATATGACCAAACCAGCCTACGTTGGCAAATTCTCTGATCATAATCGCCGCAAATGCATAAGCGGCATTACCCCAGCAATAGTTTTCCTGTCCATCGCTGGCACATTGTTCATAAAAGAAAATACCTTTGTAGCTACCCGGTTTTTTTCGATAGGGTAATCGCATTAATATATGCGGCAGGGTTAGACCAACAAACTGGGAATCGGGGCTATCTCTAAGGGCCCGCCATTTGACGTACTCTTTCTGGGAAAATATGTTATTCAGATTGAGTGGTTGTCCGAGCTCTGAGAAGTTATTGAGACCAAATAATTCCGCTGATGCAGATGCAATAAATGGTGCAAAAGCCGCTGCCGATACCTGAGATATTCCAGCTAGGGTCGCGAGGTCATCCTGTTTCAGCTCTTGGCTGGGCTTGTGGCTGATTTCATAATCACCAATAATGACCCCATAGGGTTCGCCGCCCGGTGTGCCATACTCTTCACTGTAGATTTTTTTAAATAACTGACTTTGATCGAATTCGAGTGCTCGAGCCATGTCTCTTGAGATCTCAGCCCAACTGGCATCAAGCACTTTTATTTTTATATTTTTGATGCCGTCGGCCTGAACTGCCAGGTACCACAGGCCACGCCACGACGCCTCCAGTGTCTGAAATTTTCGATGGTGGATAATGGCGTTCAGCTGATCATTAATTAAATGATCGATATCAGTGATTGAACGATGAATCGCGTCAATAATATCTTCGGTTTTTTTTATTTGAGCGATTAATGTGAATTCGGAGAGCCAGTAGAGCAATGCCTGATTGGTGTCTGTCACCGTCAAGAACTGCTCGATGCTTGTTATGTAAGCCGATCTGGAGCAGAGTGTCTCGATATCAGTGCTGGAATCGTTCGCATTTTTCCTGGGCATTGGGTGCCAATATCCGATTTTATTTAGTTTCAGTATCAGCCGTAGAAGACTGATACTGAGTTTTTATTTATTGGGTTTTTGTGCGTGGTTATCCCTTTTTCGGAATACTCGCAACTAGTCGCATTGAGGCACTGAGCTCTTCCATTTGCAACCAGGGTCGCATCCAGGCTACTGCACTGTAAACACCAGGCTGACCGGGTGTTTCCTTTACTTCGATATTGGCTTCGGCGAGCGGAAAGCGAGCTTTCATTTCAGCGCTAGCTCCCGGACTGGCGTTGACGTATTTGGAAATCCAGTTGTTCAACCACTCGTCGGCATCTCCGACTTCCAGGAAACTACCGATTTTATCGCGCGCCATCACCTTCAGGAAGTGGGCTATGCGAGAAGTTGCCATGATATAGGGAAGACGTGCCGATATTTCCGCATTGGCGGTAGCAGCCGGGTCATCGAATTTTTTCGGCTTTTGCGTGGTTTGAGCGCCAAAAAATACGGCGTAATCAGTATTTTTATAGTGACACAATGGCAGGAAACCGAGCTTGCTGAGCTCAGCTTCGCGACGGTCAGTAATACCAATTTCCGTCGGACACTTCTGATCCACGTCACCGTCATCACTCACAAATGTGTGACTCGGTAAGCCTTCGACTTTACCGCCGCCTTCGGCGCCACGAATGCTGGTACACCAGCCATATTCTGCATAAGACTGCGTCAGCGTGGTACCCATCGCATAGGCTGCGTTCATCCAGCAATACTCGTCATGATTGCTTTCCAGTTGTCGGCCATGATCATCAAGTCTGGCTTCTTCAAAATTAAAGGCTTCAACGGGTTTGGTATCCTGACCGTAAGGCAGTCGTGCCAATACCCGAGGCATAGTTAATGTAACAAATCTCGAGTCTTCACTATCGCGAAAGCTACGCCACTTAGTATATTCAGCCGAATCAAATATTTTTTCCAGATCGCGCGGTTTGGACAACTCGGTAAAATCATCCATGCCAAATAGTTTTGGGTTGGCTGCGGAAATAAAGGGGCAAAAACCAGCCGCCGCTACATTCGACATGTCGGATAATAAATTGAGGTCGTCGGGGTGGCCGGAAAATTCAAAGTCGCCAATTAAGGCCGCATAGGGTTCGCCACCTGCAGTACCGAACTCACTTTCGTATATTTTTTTGAAGATTTGACTTTGATCGAATTCAACTGCCTTTTCGAGGTCTTTGCTCAATTCCTTCTTGCTAATATTGAGCATGCGGATTTTCAAATCGGTGCTGGTTTCAGAATTCATGATCAGATGATTCAGACCACGCCAGGAGCCTTCTAATTTCTGAAATTTTTCATGCTGCATGATGGCCGCTAACTGCTTCGACATTACTTTATCAAGGGCCGTAATCGCGTTGTTGATCGTCACAGTGAGATTTTTATCCCACTTAACCGTGCCATCCATTGCTTCCTTTGTCAGCGTTTTTAGCAGGTCTGCCGTTTCATCTCTGGAAGTTTGTTTAGTCGCAGAGATTGCCTGCTCGAGAAAACTGACTTCTTCGACTTCGACTTCCGCTGCGTCGGATTGTTCTTTCTTGCTGGCCATTATTTATCACCTTCTTCTTCGTCGGGCCCCAATTCGTTCTGTAAGGAAGCTAGCGCATCGGTATTGCTGAGAATTTCTTCGAGTATATTTTCGAGGTCTTCGGAGCGGTCGGCCTTGGTTAATAAATCACGCAGCTTATTGCGCGTATCCATTAATTTTTTCAGCGGATCAACTTTCGCAACAATATTTTGTGGCTCGAAGTCTTCCATGTTTTTAAAGCCCAGCTCAACAGACATTTCGCTACCATCGGCCTCAAGTGTATTTTCTACCTTCATAGTCACTGCGGGGGCGACATTGCTCATTACTTCGTTGAAGTTATCACGGTCGATTTGCGAGAATTTGCGATCCTTTAAGACTTTTCGATTTTCGGCATTATCACCCGAGTAATCACCCATTACCCCCATCACAAATGGAATTTCTTTTTCCTCGACAGCGCCATTTGTCTCAACATCATAGGTGATGTGTACCCGCGGCTTTCTGACGCGTTTAAGTTTATCGTGAATACTTTCAGCCATTGTTGTTCCTCTCAATTTCCAAATCGGTATTAATAATCGTCATCATTAATTTTAACGCCGGTTAATGAACTATAAAAGTCTCTTGCGGAAGACTCCGGTATCAGTTCCCTAATCAGGCTATCAAGGGGCATATCCCCCCACTTAACTGCCCGCGCCAGTATATATGAAATCGGTGAATGCGGTTCTGTTTTGCGAAAAAACTCAGATATTTCCGTCAGGCTTTTAAATGCCTGTGCCCTCGATGTAACCGGGCCGGAGGTGATAGCTCCACTTGAAGAAGCAGGGCTAGTGGCTTCACCGTCTTCAGTCTCCGCGGGGCCTTCTTCTACGGGAAATTTATGCTTGCCGATGTGATTGATCGTTCCGAGGCACTCTTCAAGTGTGTTAATAATATTGCTTGTTGGTGGCGAATCGCTGGTGCCGCATTTTTCGTCCAGGATACGACTAATTTCGCGATAGGTCGAAACTGCGTCATTGATATCGTCGCGCAAATCGATAAAAAAACTGTTACTTGATTCGGCCACGGCGCGGTCGACATCGTCAACACTGAAGCCGACTTTTGCCGATTTTTCAGCTTTTGCTTCTTCATCGATAACTTTTTCAACTTCGAGTGCCTGCTGATATTTCCAGAAGTTGAATGGGCCGGGCTCAGAGCCTTCGGTAATATCAACATTTCGTATCGGCGCGATTAATACACCTTCGGCCCCTTCTCCATTTAAACCGGTAAGAGAGGCTACCCGGGTCTCCAGACCATCTTCGTCCGGCAGCGGGTACAGATCGTCCCAGTATTGCTCTAAAAGACCCTGAATAAGTTTAAAGCCGTCTCTTAAACCAGCGAAACCGTGTCGACGAATTAAGGATTCGGTATACCAACTAGCGACGTCCAGATCTTTTGCCTGATTTTGCAAAATATCAGTCGCCAGTTCCATTACTTCGCGCCATTTATCATCGGCTTCACTGTTGCCGGCTTCAAACATATTTTTACGTTCGGCAGAACGTGCAGCGCTACGAGCGTCTTTAATTAGGTTATAGGGTGATGTACCCGAGGAATCTTCGCGAATATCTTCACCGACAGGACTGTCTTCTGATATCGGGCCAAGCAGCCCATCCATTTCTATAATCGCTTCAGATGCCATTTGATTTTATTCCGTGTCGAGGTATGAATTTTGCTTTTTGTGCTTATATAGTCAAGCTTTTTTTGAATCGGCTGGCGACGCTCAGGTCTAGTTATAAGGTATTGAATAGCTGATGTAAAGTGGGTTGATGTTTTAGGTTTAGTACAAAACATCGCCAATCGGCGAATAATTATCAATCAGTTGGGCAGCTAGACTGGTTGACACTACCTGAACTTACGGATTCAGATAGTGTCAGGCAGTTGAGTATTGCTGCGCGGGTGATTGATCAAGTTGAATATACCGGAACTACTACCCTCCGTTTTTGGGTGAGTTAAATAGACGTGAAAATTGATTATCAGATACCTTGAAACTGTCGGGATATAGCCTCATATTATGGCAATTATCAGAAAAACCATTCAGGAGAACGTAACTAATGACTGTAACAGCTAACGCAGAGACTCGGGGCTTCGAAACAGAAGTAAACCAGTTACTGGATCTGATGATCCACTCACTTTATTCCAATAAGGAAATTTTTTTACGTGAATTAATTTCTAATGCATCAGACGCCTGTGACAAATTACGTTTTACCGCGGTCTCGGATGCCAGTCTTTACGAAGAAGACATCGAGCTAAAAGTCAAAGTTAGCTACGACAAAGAAGCACGTACGATTACGATTAACGATAACGGCATCGGCATGACACGCGATGAAGTGATCGACCATATTGGTACCATCGCAAAGTCTGGCACGCGATCTTTTCTCGACTCAATTACCGGGGAGCAAAAAAATGACGCGAAGTTAATCGGTCAGTTCGGTGTTGGATTTTACTCATCGTTTATCGTCGCCGAGAAAGTTACATTGAGAACGCGTAAAGCCGGTGATAAACCCGAAAACGGCGTTGAATGGATATCTGAGGGTAAAGGCGAATACGAAATAAAATCGATCGAAAAACCTGCGCGTGGTACCGAAGTTACTCTGAAGTTGCGCGAAGGCGAAGACGAGCTTCTAAATGACTGGAAATTACGCTCGATTATTACTTCCTACTCAGACCATATCGATTTTCCTGTGGTGATGGATAAAACCATTGAGCCATCGGAAGAAGATGGTGAAACAGTTATTGAAGAAGAAACTGTTAATCAGGCATCGGCTTTGTGGCTGCGCGCCAAGTCGGATATCAAGGACGAAGAATATAAGGAATTCTACAAGCATGTGGCGCACGATTACGAAGACCCGATGGACTGGAATCACAGTCGTGTTGAAGGCACCAACGAATATACCTCACTGTTATACATCCCGGCACGAGCGCCATTTGACTTATATGATCGTGAATCTCGACATGGCATAAAATTATACGTGCAACGTGTATTTATTATGGAAGATGCCGAGAAGTTAATGCCCAGGTATATGCGCTTTGTGCGTGGTTTAATCGATTCCAACGATCTGCCATTGAATGTCTCACGTGAAATTTTACAGGGTAGTAAAGTAATCGACAGCATCCGCACCGGCTCGGTTAAAAAAGTACTGGGTATGCTGGAGAAAATTGCCAAAAATGATCCTGAAAAATATCAGAAATTCTGGAGCGAGTTTGGCAGGGTATTAAAAGAAGGTCCGGCCGAAGATTTCGCTAACAAGGAGAAAATCGCCAAACTACTACGTTTCTCGACCACACATACCGGCGAAGAGGAGCAGAACGTCACATTCAACGACTATGTTTCTCGTATGCAGGAAAACCAGGATAAGATTTATTATATTGCCGCCGACTCGCATGCTGCGGCGAAAAACAGTCCTCACCTGGAAATTTTCAAAAAGAAAGGCATTGAAGTTGTATTGTTATCAGATCGAGTCGACGAATGGTTAACTTCTCATCTGGCAGAATTTGAAGGCAAGAAATTGCAGTCTGTGGCAAAAGGTGAGCTTGATCTCGACAAAGACGAAGCGTCCGAAAAGGAACTTGAAAAAAAGGCGAAGTCATCGGAGAAATTGTTGAAGCGCATGAAAAAGACTCTCGATGACAGAGTTGAAGATGTGCGTGTGACTAACAGGCTAACCGATTCGCCGGCCTGTATCGTGCTCAGCGAACACGACATGGCAATGCATATGCAGCGAATTCTCAAGGAAGCCGGACACGCCATGCCGAGTTCTAAGCCGATTCTGGAAATTAATCCGGATCATCCGATTGTAAAAAAACTCGATGGTGAAAAATCGAAGAAGAAGTTTGACGACTGGTCTGATATATTGTTCGATCAGGCGATCCTGGCAGAAGGTGGACAGCTCGAAGACCCGGCCAGTTTCGTGACAAAACTCAATAAAATGTTGGTGTCTATTGCCAGATAATACGACGATTCGAAAATACATCCGCCACCCTTCCGATGTGCCGATCCAGGTTATGCTGGATCTGGTGGAGGATGCTGGTGACGATTCAGATGACACACTGACGAATGTAAGCCTCGGAGGGCTGTCGTTCATTTCCACTCAGGCGATTGAAGCGGGTCAGAAAGTCGGCGTATGCATCCCGATTCTGCAACAGGACAATTATCTGGCGGGGACGGTGGTCTGGTGTGAAAAATCAAAAAAAGGCTATGAAATCGGACTCGAATTCGAGGGTAAGAAAGATGTATTCCGATTACGCATGATCGAGCAAATTTGTCATATCGAGCACTATCGAAAGGAAATTAAGATCGTCGAGGGCCGCGAGTTGAATTCTGAAGAGGCGGCAAAGGAGTGGATATCGCGCTATGCTGACGATTTTCCGGCGTAATAGTCTCAGTCTTCGGTGTACAAAGACCCGACAGTAGCCATTATCGGCGCCGGCCTGGCAGGTCTAACCTGCGGAACGGCGCTTAAAGGACTCGTTCCCGAAGTCAAAGTATTTGAAAAAAGTATCTTTCCCGGTGGTCGTGTAACGCGCTTCAGGGCAGGAGAATACGAGTTCAATCATGGTGCGCAGTACTTCACTGTCAATAATCCACTGTTCTGGAATATCGTTTCTGCCTGGCAAACCGATGGCATCGTGCGCCCATGGGATGGATGGATCGTCGAGCTGCATAAAGGGCAGGTAAGCAATAGTGAGCAGGCGACGCAGCGATTCGTTGGGCATCCGCGCATGCAGATGGTGGTCGAAAACCTGGCGAAAAATTGTGATCTAGCAGTTTCCAGTAATGTTAGTGAGCTGGAAAAACAGGGTGATGGTGGATGGCGTCTGTTCAACGAACGCGGCGATTACATGGGGGCGTTTGATATCGTCATTATTGCTACTGCAGCGCACCAGGTTGGCAATCTATGCCGTAGTGCACCCGCCATTAGCCAGCTTGCTGATAAAGTAGATATGACAGTTTGCTGGAGCGGTATGTTTGCATTCGATCATAAATTAGAATTACCTTACGATGCCGCCAATGTTCTGGATTCTCCATTATCGTGGATTTCGCGTTATCAGATGATCGAAAATGATAATGATTATGATTGCTGGGTACTACACGCATCACCTGAATGGTCACAGCAATATGCAGCCAGTTTCAGGGGGCGAGTAATGCATGCATTGTTAGATGCATTTTGGGAAGCTACTGATCTTGCCGAGGTAAAACCGGTATCCTCTTCGGTTCATTGCTGGAAACATGCGGTACCGATCAACCCGATTAGTGAAGATTCTCTATTTATAGATGATGCGGCTATTGGCGCCTGTGGCGACTGGTGTACCGCACCTCGTATTGAAGGCGCTGTACTCAGTGGTTTTTCGATGGCCGATAGAGTCATGAAGTATGTGCACAAATTGCAAAATAACAAACCTTAACCGAACTTTTATTTCTACAGTAACTGGCAGCGATTGTGACGCATAGTGAACGCAAAGTCAGACTCGATAAATGGCTTTGGGCCGCGCGCTTTTTTAAAACCAGAGCGATAGCCAGTACTGCAGTTTCGGGCGGCAAAGTGCACCTCGGCGGGCAAAGGGCCAAGCCTTCGAGGCCGGTCAAAATTGATGATTGTTATGAAATTTCACGAGGGAATGAGCGGCTGGAGGTAATCGTTCTGGAGCTTGCAGAACGACGTGGCTCTGCCACCATTGCACAAGCCCTTTACCGGGAAACTTCGGCCAGTATGCAGCGTCGCGAACATGAAGCTGAGCAGCGAAAGCTGGCGGCATTACAGAGGCCGTCGAGTGATCGCCGACCCAACAAACAGGAACGCAGAAAAATCCGCCATTTTACCGGAAAGACCTGACTGGCATGATTCGATTGTTTGTTTACGGCACCCTGAAACGCGGTTTCCACAATGCCTTTTATTTACAGAATGCCCGTTTTCTTGGGGAGTTCACTACCAGTTCGGTTTTCTCGATGTACAACTTCGGAAACTATCCTGCGGTAAGCGACACAGGCGATACCTCGATACAGGGTGAAGTCTATGAAATTAATCAACAGCAGCTGGAGTCTACTGATCGGCTCGAATGGTACCCTGAGTTTTATCAACGCGTGATAATCGAGACCAGTTTTGGCGAAGCCTGGATGTATGTTGTGAATCGACAACTTTGTACCGACAAAATAAAAATCAGCGGAATCTGGCTTTAGGAATTTCCTGAACCTACGGATTTCGGAAATTGTTTAAATTAGGGAAAGTATGGTGCTGCGTACTTCGACGCTTAATAGATTGCGAATGTCGAGATTGACCTGTTCGAATGATTCGGCAAAAACCAGGGCATCCGCATCATTTTTTTCCAGATAATTTAGCTCCAATGCGGTTTCGATAAAATGTCTGAATAGCTGTCGGTCAAAAAAGTCGGGTGCGTTAATGCCATACAGCATCGAAATTTTCTGCGCCAGCAAATGGCAATGCTGTTCCAGCTCGGATTCGGTCTTCGGTGCTTCAACCGATTGCCAGATTACAACAAATGTCATGTAGTAGCGTTCGAATATCGGTTGAGCGATCAGAGCCAGACGCATCAATTGCAGGTAGCCGCGGTCGGCACGGTCGGGTCGTTTATAACCTGTTTTGGTCTCGATAAGCACTTTCTGTTCGACCATACCGGCCAATATAGCTGTTATCAGTTCTTTCAAATCGGAATCATTCCATTCGAGATGCAACTCTGCTTTCAAGAAAGGATAGAGAAATCGAGTAACTTTCAAAATTCTGGCAACTGCCATCTGTCGTGTGTTGGTGAAACAACAGGCTATTAGTGCCGGCATAATCAATGTGTGCAAACTATTATTGCGATAGTAGCTCATTGACGCAGAATCCTTCGGCTTCAAATACACAATATCGCCCATGGGGTGCTGACGAATATGTAGCAGGCCCTGTCGGGCGATCCGATTAATTTGCTCAGCATCAAAATCTTCGGCGATGCTTAAATGCGAAAATGCTGGAATCGACCGGATCAAAGCGGCAAGAAATTTACTCTGCCGGATTAAATCCTGCATATCTATATTTTGACGCGGAGTCGCCAGCAACAGTGTCGCTATCAGATTCACCGGATTAACCACACAGGCGCGATTGATTTCTATCATAATGCGCTGCGACAAAATTAAGATTGTGTCCGAATACCAGTCGGGTTTTTGTTCGATTTCCGGTGCGCGTTGGCGCCAGTCTGGCATTTTCTGGTCGAGTACCTCGGATAACATAATCGGATTACCGAAACTGGCGGTTACTCTGCCAAAATGGCCTTTTAGTTTGAATATCGCTCCGAGTGCGCCAAATAGCGATTCACGTTTTTTCTTCTCTCCATACAATTCGCCAATATAAGTTTTTCCTTCGAGCAATTTTTCGTAACCGATATAAACAGGGATAAATGCCAGTGGTCGGGACTGCGATCTAATGTGCGCCTGAACTGTCATATCCAGCATGCCCAGTTTGGGTTTAAGCAGGCGACCGGTACGACTTCGCCCACCCTCGATAAAATATTCGAGCGGCACTCCTAACTCTACCAGGCGGTTAACATAGGCTCGTATGACTGCGGAATAAAGGGGATTGTCTTTGAAACTGCGACGAATAAAAAAAGCGCCACCGCCGCGTAATATGCGACCGATGACAGGCACGTCAAGGTTGTTACCGGCGGCGATATATGGAATTGCCAGATTTTCGATGTAAATAACATAAGATAATAGCAGGTAGTCGACATGGCTCCTGTGACATGGCACGTACACCAGTTGGTGGGTTAATGCGGTTTGTTTGAGTTTGTCCAGATTATAGGAATCGATTCCGGCATAAAACCGTCGCCAGAAATATCGCAACAGTCGCAACATAATCTCGATGGTCAGTTGTGTACAGTCGGCGAAGATCTCACGGCAATAACTCATCGCCTTTGATCGCGCCTTTTTTATGCTGATTTTCTGACTGATGCTGGCTTCCTCGATTGCCTGTTGCGAGACAGGCGACAGCAAAACATCGTTGATCATTACCTTGTGGCTGGTAATCTGAGGACCGAAGGTCGCTTCTCTTTGCTGAGTTAGCTGACTTAATAATAATTCATGAATCGCCTCAGCCGAGTAATCGCATTGTTTTGCTATCGATCCAAAATCGAGGGGTTTGGAAAAAATCAGGCTGGCCTTTCTACCCTGAAACAGCAGTGTGAAAAACCTGCGGGTACGCCCGGCCATCGCCCAGGTATCGGCAAACAAAACCTGAAGCCAGTGCTTTTGTTTCGCCAGAGGCCGTCCCCAGTATACCGATACCGGTACTATCTGAAGATCAAGATCGCCTGTTTGCTGCGCCACATGGATAAGATCCTGCAATAAAGGCGCCTGCTTTTTACGTCGCCGCAACCAGTCGGTTAACGGGTTTCGTGAGGCAATACTGTAAATTGAATGATGGTTTGAAACGGCTAAAATCGGTATGCGTTGCAGCGGATCGGGCAATTGCAACTCTTTGCTAATTCGGGTCAATACCAGGCGATCACTCAAGCCTCTGTCTGCTAGAACATAGAGGGTAGCTAAATCCGGTTTAAGCTCGAACGGGGGATTATCGCGCGGAAAAACCTCGACCTTAACCCATAAAAATAAAAGCCAACGCAATAAAGCGTGGAATTGGCGAAGCATGTTGATTTTTATCCTGAATTAACTACATAAAGAAAATAACAGGGAATGGGTAGATTATCCATCCTCAAAGACATAAGGGCACCTCTAAAAATAGTGATTTTTTCGTGACAGGCTTTTGCTCCTGCAAAGCCTGCATACATGCCATCCATGGCAATAAGAGCAAGGAGCCGGAGCGAAGCGGAGACAACAGCCAAAGGCTGGCCCGCAGGGCGCGAGGGCAAAGCCCGAGTAACCACCGCGCGCAGAACCGCAGTGTATATGACATACATGAGGAAAGCTGGCCCCGTGAAACGCTTTGGGTCTTCGAGCACGGAGTTGCCAAAAGTAGGCGCCCTGAGGCGACGCGGCTATCGCGGAAAAAGCCCATTTTTAGAGGGCCTATAATCTAATGCTACTGAACCTTGCGGTGCTCGGGTAGTCACACCAATCAAATTGATAACAAAGGTATTTTGAGATGGGCAAAATTAAGCTGGAATTCAAAAACGATGCTGGCGAAACATTAGCAGGATTATTGGAAACACCTCCCGAAAACATCGCTACTGCCCGTTATGCGATATTTGCGCATTGTTTTACCTGCGGTAAGGATATAGCCGCCGCGTCCAGAATCAGTCGGAGCCTGTCAGCTCGTGGCATAGCGGTATTGCGATTTGACTTCACCGGACTGGGTAATAGCGATGGTGATTTTGCCAATAGCAATTTTTCATCGAATGTGCAGGATCTACTGGCAGCGGCGGCAAAGCTAACGGCCGACTATCAGGCGCCGCAATTATTGATAGGCCATAGTCTCGGCGGTGCCGCCGTGTTGAGTGCTGCGCAGCAAATTGATTCGGTTAAAGCGGTAGCGACGATCGGTTCGCCGGCCACTGCACAGCATGTTGAGCATCTATTTCAGGCGGGCGCGGATTTAATAGCAAAGCAGGGCGAGGCGACGATCGGAATCGGCGGGCGCCAATTCCTCATCAAAAAGCAAATGCTCGAAGATATCAACCTTTATAACTCGACTGATCAGATAAAAAATCTAAATGCGGCGTTAATCGTATTCCACTCCCCGATTGATAATATCGTTTCAATCGACCAGGCCGCGGAAATTTATCAGGCGGCGAGGCATCCGAAGAGTTTTATTTCGCTGGATAATGCCGATCACCTGCTGAGCAAAGCGAGTGATGCTAACTATGTCGGTGCGACGCTAGCTGCCTGGGCCAGTCGCTATCTCGAAATTGATGAATTCGAGAATCAAAGCAATCTCGCCGACCGGACGACACTCGCTGCTGGCGAAGTCCTTGTCACCGAACTCGACAAAAAATTCCTACGTGGCATGTTTAGCGACAGTCATCGTTTAACAGCAGATGAACCGGAAAAATACGGTGGTTCGAATCTGGGGCCTTCACCCTACGATTTATTGTTAATGAGTCTGGGCGCCTGCACCTCAATGACTCTGCGAATGTATGCCAGCCGCAAAAAATTGCCACTCGACGATATTGAAGTAAAACTAGTTCACGAGCGCGTACACGCCGAGGATTGTGTCGATTGTACAAATCGTATTGACCGTATTACCCGCTCGATATCACTGAAAGGTGACCTTAGCGAAGATCAGAAGCAGAGTTTAATGGCGATTGCGGATAAGTGTCCAGTGCATCGCACCTTGGAGAATGATCCGCAGATTGTTACTGAGTTATATTAATAAAGTATTTAAATTGACATATATGGCAATATAGATACATAATAAAATATGTTTACTGATACTCAATTACGAGAAGTCTTTCATTTTAGTTTCCTCGATAGATTACTAAAGATAACTGATCCTGAAATGTATGTGCTCAAGGGAGGCGTAAATTTGCGTTTTTTCTTTCACAGCCCACGTTATTCGGAAGATATGGATTTAGATGTATTAGCCGGGAGTGTCGAGACCCTGAAAAAGAACGGTTACAAAATATTGCAAGATGGAGCATTCAAACGCAGTTTACTGACGTATGGTATTACTGACATCGAAATCAACGACCCTGCTAAAGCAAAACAAACCGAAACCACACAACGCTTCAGATTTGGACTGATTACCACAGCTAATCAACGTCTTCCCACCAAAGTTGAATTCTCTCGACGCGCCAATCCCGTCGATAACTATATAAAAGAGATGGTTGGCCCTGAAATTGCACGGCAGTATCACAGACTCTCTTATCGTTGTAATCATTATTCAGGTGAGGATGCGGTCTTTCAAAAAATAGAAGCACTGGCCGGTCGACCTGCTACCCAGGCACGTGATGTTTTCGACCTTGGCCTTTTACAGGCGGGGGGTTACGCAAGTTCGATAAAATCGAACAATAAGCTGACCAAAGCACTGCGAGAAAAGGCAAGCGAAGCGCTTATGTCATTAACCTATGATGACTACAAAGGACAGGTAGTGGAGTTTATAGAGACGGATAATCGAGAACATTATGATTCCCCAGGAAACTGGAACCGGCTTCAGGAAACCATCTTAGAGTTGCTTGATTATGCTTGATGTATTTAATGGCAAAGACTTTATTATTTTTACAACGCGTGATTATGCGAATCATCAAAATATGTCTATGCCAGCAGCCTCTAAAAGACTATCACGCCTTAAACAAAATAAACTACTGACGCGTATTACGAAGGGAGTGTGGGCCAACACCGGTCACCCGTACTTTCACCCGGCATCCTGTGTTCCTTATTTACTCAATAATGAGAGTGGTTATGTCTCATTTTTAAGCGCATTACATTTTCATGGGTTGTTGTCACAGATTCCTAAAACCATACAGGTAGCAACAACAGGCCATAGCCGTACATTAGACTCCCCTGTTGCTTATTATGAGTTTATTCAAATCAAACCTGAATTGATGCAAAAAAATTTAATCTGGAGTGAAACTCAGTTACCTTATTTAATGGCAACTGCCGAAAAAGCCCTGATCGATGTGTTATATATTTCAACGCGAAAAAACAGACGCTTTATTCGCATGCCTGAATTAACTTTAACATCCGATTTAATTAACAAACGAAATTTCAGGAAATTGTTTAATCAATTACCCTTATCGACACGCATATTGAACGCCATGCGATTACGGGCTGGAGAACTGGGTGTAATGTAGATTCCTGAGTACTATTTATGGCATAACTAGTGGTTGTACATTTAGCTAATAAACACGATTAAGTCGAATACCAAATGTAATATCGGGGGCCGAGCCGGGCAATATATCTTCGGAAAAAAACAGATCGAGATTATAATTTTGAATCAGATTACTAAATTGAAAACCTACTTGCATCTGCATCGAGTTGCCGAATGCCTTCAAAGAACTGCCCTTTATTAAGGCTGAATGCATATCTAGCTGGAGAATGCCGGTAACATTTGCCATAAATCTATGTTCGACTCCCAACTGTAATACCCAGGCGCGATTTTTTAACTGCTCGGCTAGCTGCCCACCTTTGCCCAGGTGGCTATAGGCGATCAGGCCATACAAACTGGTTAACTCGGTTGCTGTGCGTTGGTGAGTTAAGATAACTGCGATGTCTGTGGCTTCGTTTCCCGAATTAGTCTCGACTGAGCCAGTTGGCAGTTCAATTCCGAGCGAGAGTTCGGTGGATTGGTCTTCGTCAGACGATAGTTGATATGACAGCGAAACTTCGATATCGCCTATGTCGTTGTCAGCGCTGTTTTGCAGATAAACTGTTTGACCGTTATTAATATACTCGATATTTATTTGATCATCGGGATTGGACTTTCGTCCTCTTTGCGGCAACCCAAATAAATCGTGCCAGCCTTCGATCAGGCCATCCAGTGTGCCACCACCATTAATTATTAATGGAATTTTTGTATTCAGTCTCCAGTGGTTTAGTTGGTAAGCGATGGCGAAATCATATCGGTAGTTCTCGACATCGATCACCAGAGTTTCGTTATTGATGCTTTGCGTTCGAAACGTGTTAGAGATAAAAAGGGAATGCGAATACTGCCATCCGGGCTGGGCAGAAAATCCGATGCCTGGCAAATAGTAGGCCTGTAACATCGGGTTTTGATCCCGGGTCGCGAGCCCGATTGTTGTAGCAGTAACAGGGTTGGAGGTGGTCAGCGAAACCAGCCAGAAGAAACTTATTAACGCTTTTCGATTAATCGTAGATCCCATGTTCACGCGTGGCAAGGAATTCAATTTCGGGCCAGCGCTCCTGTGTCATGGTCAGATTAACCCGTGATGGCGCGACGTAGGCGAGGTCACCGGCATGATCTAAGGCCAGGTTGATGCGGGCTTTGTTTTTAAATTCATTCATTTTTTTCTCGTCATTGCAGGTAACCCAGCGTGCGGTGCTGACATTAACTGCTTCAAACTGGCAATCCACACCGTATTCGTCTAGTAGTCGGTGCGCAACCACATCGAATTGCAGTACACCGACCGCGCCTAGAATCAAATCGTTATTCGCGATTGGTTTGAATAGCTGTGTAGCGCCTTCCTCGCATAATTGTGTCAGACCCTTGAGCAGGGCCTTCATCTTCAACGGGTCTTTCAGACGCGCGCGCCGGAATAATTCGGGGGCAAAATTGGGGATGCCGGTAAAAGCGAGATCTTCACCCATGGTAAAAGTATCGCCGATTCGAATCGTGCCGTGATTATGTATACCGATGATATCACCGGTATAGGCTTCGTCGACATGTTCACGGTCGGCAGCCATAAATGTGAGTGCTTCGGGTATCTTCATGTCTTTCTTAATTCGTACATGCCTGACCTTCATACCCCTGCTGTACTTGCCTGAGCAAATGCGCATAAAGGCGATTCGATCACGATGTTGCTTATCCATGTTGGCCTGAATTTTAAATACAAAGCCGGTTAGTTTGTCCTCGTCGGGTTGAACTGCCCGGGTTCGAGTGGGTCGCGCCATCGGCGCTGGTGCGTAACCGTTGAAAGCGTCAAGCAATTCGGCCATGCCGAAGTTGTTAATGGCGGAGCCGAAAAATACCGGGGTTAATTCGCCTGCGAGATAACTTTCTATGTCAAACTCGCTCGATGCGCCACGCACCAGTTCGATTTCATCACGGAAATCATCGGCCATCGGGCCTAGTATCTCATCCAGCCGTGGGTTATCGAGGCCTTCTATGACTTCGCCCGACGATATTTTTTCCGCATCGCTGGCGGAAAATAAATGCACGGAATCATTTTGCAGGTGAAATACACCTTTCAGTCGTTTACCCATACCGATCGGCCAGGTAATCGGTGCACAACGTATTTTTAATACATCTTCGACTTCATCCAGCAGGTCTATCGGGTCGCGTCCTTCACGGTCGAGCTTGTTGATAAAGGTGATAATCGGCGTGTCACGCAGGCGACAGACATCCATCAGTTTAATAGTTCTCTCTTCTACGCCCTTGGCGCAGTCGATTACCATTAAAGCCGAATCGACAGCGGTTAAGGTGCGGTAGGTATCTTCGGAAAAATCTTCGTGTCCAGGGGTGTCGAGTAAATTGATAATACTGTCCCTGTAGGGGAACTGCATCACCGACGAGGTTACGGAGATGCCACGTTGCTTTTCCAGCTCCATCCAGTCTGATGTGGCATGACGTGCTGCTTTTCTGCCTTTTACGGTGCCCGCCATCTGGATAGCTTTGCCAAAAAGTAATAATTTTTCGGTGACCGTGGTTTTGCCGGCATCCGGGTGCGAAATGATCGCGAAGGTGCGACGTCGGCGCATTTCGTCTATATCAGACATTAATTTTTACTCTGTTGTCGCAGTAGTTACTGGATTGTTGCGTTAGGATATGTGTCTGGCGAAAAGTAATGCATCTTCCTTGCCATTTGGCGCGGGATAATAGTCCTTTCGACATCCGATTTCATTAAATCCGGCTGAATTATAACAATTAATGGCACGCGTATTACTCGGTCGTACTTCCAGCATCATTATTTGCGCACGTTTATTACGCGCAATTTTGAGCAGAAACTGAATAAATTGCCTGCCTATGCCTTTACCCTGAAGATTTCCGTTCACCGACAGGTTTAAGATATGGCTTTCACCGGCTGCGACGCTGATCACTGCATGCGCGACCACTGTTTCTTCAGATAATGCCAGCCAGCAGTCATAGCCGACGCGAATACAGTCTCTGAAAATTCGATCGTTCCATGGGAACTGGTACACCTCGTTTTCAAGCAGCATCACCGCATCGACATCGTCGAGAGTCATCGGTCGAAAAGTCAAATTGCTTGCTGTCATTTTTTTAACATTCGATGCAGAATTTTCATATCTTTCCAGGCAATCGATTTAGCCGATGGATTGCGCAGCAAATAAGCCGGGTGATAGGTTACTTTAAGCGGGATATCTGAGTCCGGCAGGGTATGAATTTGATCAATTAATTTACCGACTGGACTTGTGCTGTTTAGCAAATGATGCGCAGAAACCCTGCCCACTGAAAGAATAACTCCAGGTGCGATTTGTTTTATCTGTGCCTGCAAAAATGATCCGCAGGCCGCCACTTCATTGACGTGCGGGTCGCGATTATTTGGCGGTCGGCATTTGACGATATTAGTAATAAATACCTGCGATCTCGATAAGCCAATCGCGAGTAACATCCTGTCGAGCAATTGTCCTGAGCGACCGACAAAGGGTTCGCCTCTGAGATCCTCTTCGTGACCCGGACCTTCACCAATGATCATTACTTCGGCTTGCTGGCTACCAACACCGGGGACTTTCTGGGTACAGTTTGCCGACAGTTCGCAGGCCTCGCATTGATGAATCGAATGTGTAATATCATCCCAGGTATCGAGCCTGGCTGGAGCTGGCGTTTTAACAACAGGGATTTCCGACTTATCTACCTGTGTGCTTACCTTTACTGGTGTTTCGATTAATTCTACCGGAATCCCGATTAATTCCGCTTTATTGTCATCCTCCAGAGCAGGACTACCAGTGGGTCGAGTGACCCACTGGCGAATGCCAATTCCATTCAGGCAATGTTGTTGGCGCGGGGTCAACATAGTTGGCTACACGTCGCCCATTTGCGGATGCGTTCTGCCAGAATTACTGATCACTTTATTCAGTGCGTTGATATAGGACTTCGCCGAAGCAATGACGATATCGGTATCGGCACCCAGGCCGTTAACAATGTGACCGTCTTTTTCGACTCGTACAGTGACTTCACCTTGCGAATCGGTGCCGGTGGTAATCGCATTCACTGAATATAATTGCAGGTTGACCCCGGTAGCAGTGAGCTTCTCTATTGCCTTGAAACAGGCATCGACAGGGCCATCACCAGCAGATTCCGCCTTTAGTTCTTCACCATTGATATTTAAAGTCATGCTTGCATTAGGTGTCTCGCCAGTTTCGCAGCACACGCGTAAGGAGACCAGCTTTATCGATTCATTTTCAGTATCGAGGGCCGATTCAGTTACCAGTGCCTGCAAATCTTCGTCGAAAATATCGTGCTTTTTATCGGCCAGAGTTTTGAACCGCACAAATACTTCGTTGAGTTCCTCATCCGACGAAAAAACGATATTCAGTTCTGCCATGCGAGATTTGAAAGCGTTTCGCCCGGAGTGCTTGCCCAATACCAGCTTGTTGGTGCTCCATCCTACGTCTTGCGCACGCATAATTTCGTAGGTTTCGCGTGATTTCAGCACACCATCCTGATGAATGCCTGACTCGTGGGCAAACGCATTGGCGCCGACAATTGCCTTGTTGGGTTGTACATTAAATCCGGTAATGCCTGCGACCAGTTTTGAACAGGTCATGATTTGTGTGGCGTCGAGGTCGGTATCGCAGGGGAAGGCATCCTTGCGTGTGCGTACCGCCATGACAATTTCTTCCAGTGAGGCGTTACCCGCGCGTTCACCGAGTCCATTGATAGTGCACTCTACCTGACGCGCGCCGGCCAATACCGCAGATAACGAATTGGCCACCGCAAGGCCGAGATCATTATGACAATGCACCGAAAAAACCGCCTTGTCTGAATTCGGGATGCGTTCCATCAAATCTTTGATCAGGTTACCGAACTGATGCGGGATATTATAACCGACGGTATCCGGGATATTAATTGTCGTAGCGCCCTCGGCGATTACCGCTTCCAGGATCCGGCACAGAAAATCGGGTTCGGAACGTCCGGCATCTTCGGGCGAAAACTCGACATTGTCAGTATAGGCGCGTGCCATGCGAACCGCTTTAACCGCGGCCTCGACTACTTCATCGGGTGACATGCGTAGTTTGTGTTGCATGTGAATTGGCGAGGTGGCGAGAAAGGTATGGATGCGACCCGAATTGGCCGGCTTAATCGCTTCGCCAGCACGTTCAATGTCTATTTTTTTGGCGCGCGCGAGTCCGCAAACTGTGCTGTCCTTAATTATTTCGGCTACCGCTTTTACGGCTTCGAAATCACCGTCGCTGGCGATTGGAAAACCAGCCTCAATGATGTCTACTTTCATCACTTCCAGTGCGCGTGCGATACGAATTTTTTCGTCCCTGGTCATTGATGCGCCCGGGCTTTGCTCGCCGTCGCGAAGTGTGGTGTCAAATATGATTAATTTATCTTTGTTCATAGCTAACTCATTTTAATGAAAACTTTTGTATTGATGTAGGTATTCACGTTTGCCCTCGTCAGGAGTTCTCTGTCTGCCTTACGGCAGCAGTAGGAGAGGTAGAGATAGCAATGTATACGCTGGCAGGTCAGCTCGACCGTTAGTCATGGCTGTATTTCGGGAAGTGGCGTATGCAGTTTGCATGACAGGAATATAGCCAACTCTTAACGCCTTGCCAAGCGTTAAATAACTGCATTTAGCCCGGAAAATTCATAAATCATGCACAATCTCGCTTGCCTATTGATTTCGCAAGAAATATATCCTCAGTCACTCGGAATCATTGATACGAGACTTCTTCGGATATTTCCTTGTGAAATCAATATACTGCGCGATCTTCGCGCAGATTTATGAAATTTCCGAGCTAGAATTCTGAGTTATTTTTTTTCGTCCGGCTCATCGGTTCCAACAGATCCGCTTAAACGTTGTCTATTCCTGTTCCAGCGGAAAAACGAAACTACCGGGCCCGACAACATGTACAAAAACGCGGCGGAAAATAATACTGTTGGCGGTTCTATAGATAAAAATACAAATAACAGCATAACCACCAATACCGAGAAAAACGGTACCTTTTTGCGCATATCCAGATCTTTGAAACTATAGTAGGAGAATTTCGATACCATCAATGTACCTACAACCAGAGTTAACCCCAAAGCGGCGTAAATGACATCACGACCCACAATCCCATAGGTTTCACACAGCCAAACTGCACCCATAGACACGGCTGCACCGGCAGGGCAGGCGAGACCCTGGAAATAACGCTTATCTGCAATACCAACTTGAGTATTAAATCTTGCCAGTCGCAATGCGGTACAGGTGGTGTAAATAAAAGCAGCCAACCATCCTATTTTCCCCAGAAGAGGTGACATATCGGCAAGACCGATCAACGACCATTGATACAGAACCAAAGCCGGTGCGACACCAAACGAAACCATGTCTGACAGGCTGTCGTATTCTGCGCCAAATTCCGACTGTGTATTGGTTAGTCGTGCGACACGTCCATCCAGTCCGTCGAGCAGCATGGCGAGAAAAATTGCTATGGCGGCGATATCGAACTGCCCTTTCATCGCCGCGATAATCGCGTAAAAACCTGCAAATAATGCACCTGTTGTGAATAGATTCGGCAACAGGAATATTCCCTTTCGCAGGTTCGGTCGTTTAGGCTTTGGGTTGCTGTCGTCCATAGGGTTGGCCTGATAGTATCAGTAGCTTAGTTTTTAGACTTATCGACGAGGGCGTTAGCACTCAACCAGGGCATCATTGCACGTAATTTGGCACCGGTTTTTTCAATCTCATGCGCAGCGTTGTTACGACGCCAGGCTGTCATCTCGGGATAATTTGACTGACCTTCCATGATAAATTTTTTCGCATAGTTTCCGTTCTGGATATTATCCAGGCATTCCTTCATCGCCCAGCGACTTTCTTCATTGATGATTTTATTTCCGGTAGTGTATTCGCCAAATTCAGCATTATTTGAAATCGAATAATTCATGTTGGCGATACCGCCTTCGTGGATTAGATCGACAATTAGCTTGAGTTCGTGAAGACATTCGAAGTAGGCGAGTTCGGGGGCGTATCCTGCCTCGACCAGGGTCTCGAATCCGGCTTTTACCAACTCGATAGTACCGCCGCAAAGTACGGTTTGTTCTCCGAATAAATCGGTTTCGGTTTCGTCTCTGAAAGTGGTTTCAATAATAGCGGTGCGTCCGCCACCAATGCCGGCTGCATATGAGAGTGCTAATTCTCTCGCCATGCCGCTGGCGTCTTGCTGGATCGCAATTAAGTCGGGAATTCCACCACCTTTAACAAACTCAGAGCGAACTGTGTGACCGGGTGCCTTTGGCGCGATCATGATAACGTCGAGGTCGGCGCGTGGTACTACCTGGTTGAAGTGAATAGCGAATCCGTGCGCAAAGGCCAGCGCGGCGCCCTGTTTGATATGGGGCTCTATTTCATTTTGATACAGCTGATGCTGGAATTCATCGGGTGTCAATATCATCACCACATCGGCGCTTTTAATCGCGTCTGTGGTATTTTTGACTACCAGACCAGCCGCTTCGGCCTTGGCGGCAGACGCCGAGCCTTCGCGCAATGCTACTGTGACGTCGACGCCGGAATCTTTTAGGTTGTTGGCATGCGCATGACCTTGCGAGCCATAACCGACGATGGCTACCTTTTTGCCCTGGATAATGGAAAGATCGCAATCTTTATCGTAATAAATATTCATAACACCCTCGTGTGTACTGGATTGGTTTAATTTGTGTTTATATGGCGGAATGGGGTAATAGCCTGAATGGCTGCTGCCCTCAAATAGTTAAAGCTTTTTCGCCTCTCAGTATGCCCATCGAACCCGAACGTACGACTTCGATTACATTGCCTTCGTGCATTGCCCTGATGTAAGCGTCGAGTTTATCGCCCGACCCGGTCAATTCGATACAAAACGTAGTATCGGTAACATCGATGATACGCGCCCGAAAAATATCGGAAAGTCTTTTCACTTCGGCGCGTTGAGACTCGCCCTGGGCCTTTACTTTGACAAACATCATTTCTCGTTCGATGAAATTGCCTTCGGTGAAGTCCTGTAGTTTGACCACGTCGACCAACTTGTTGAGCTGCTTGGTGATCTGTTCGATGATACGGTCAGAACCGGTGGTAATAATCGTCATGCGCGACAGGGTTTGATCTTCGGTTGTGGCGACGGTCAGCGACTCGATATTGTAACCGCGAGCGGAGAATAACCCAGAGATGCGCGACAGTGCACCGGCCTCATTTTCGACCAGTAAGGATACAATATGGCGCATTACGCGATTTCCCCGTTAGTCTTGAGTGCGGCCTGAATTTTCTGCTGTAACGGCGAGAGATCCATTTCGTTATGAGCTTTACCCGATGAAATCATCGGGTATACATTAGCTTCCCGATCAGTAATGATGTCGAGAAAAACAGTACGATCTTTCAACGCAAAGGCTTCTTTCATCGCATCGTGTAGATCCTTCGGATCTTCGACCTTAATGCCAACATGACCATAGGCTTCAGTCAGTTTGACAAAATCAGGGAGCGAATCCATATAGACATGCGAATAGCGTTTTTCGTAAAAGAATTCCTGCCACTGGCGTACCATGCCGAGATAGCGATTGTTTAAGTTGATTATTTTTACAGGCGTGTTGTATTGCAGGCAGGTCGATAACTCCTGAATACACATCTGAATGCTGCCCTCGCCTGTGACGCAGGCGACGTCTTTATCGGGAAATGCCAACTTGACACCCATAGCCGCCGGCAGACCAAAACCCATGGTGCCAAGACCACCCGAATTGATCCAGCGTCTGGGCTGGTCGAAAGGGTAAAACTGCGCTGCGAACATCTGGTGCTGGCCTACATCGGAAGTAATATAGGCGTCGCCTCCGGTCACTTTGTATAGTTCCTCGATTACGGTTTGTGGTTGAATCACACCGTCCTTTTTATCGTAGGCAAAGCTTTTCTGTTGTTGCCAGGACTTGATTTTGTTCCACCAGTCCTGGGTGGCTGCTTTGTCGATAGTTTTGCCAGCATTAACTAAAATTTTGAGCATTTCGGATAACACCTGTTTCACACCACCGACGATCGGGATGTCTACATTGATCGTTTTCGATATGGATGCAGGGTCGATATCGATATGTATAATTTGTGCGTAGGGACAGAACTTGCTGGTGACGCCGGTAATTCGATCATCAAATCGCGCACCGATTGCGATTAAAACGTCACAGTCGTGCATTGCCATGTTGGCTTCATAGGTTCCATGCATACCCAGCATGCCAATGAACTGTGGATCAGTACCGGGGAATGCGCCCAGTCCCATTAGCGTCTGCGTGATCGGGTATCCAAGATGATGCACAAAATCCCGTAGTTCGGCTGAGGCATTATCCAAAATAACACCGCCGCCTGAGTAAATTATTGGTCTTTTTGCGCCCAGCAGCAAATCAACCGCACGTTTTATTTGTTTCGGGTGACCATTCACGTTCGGGTTGTACGACCGCATTGATATTTGCTGCGGGTATTTGTATGGAATTTTGATATGCGGCGCGGTAATGTCCTTCGGTATGTCGATTACGACAGGCCCAGGTCGACCGGTAGTCGCCACATAAAAGGCCTTTTTCATAGTCTCGGCTAACTTATTCAGATCTTTGACGAGAAAGTTGTGCTTGACGCAGGGACGACTAATACCTACCGCATCTACCTCCTGAAAGGCATCACTACCGATAGCGTGGCTGGGAACCTGTCCTGTAATAACAATCAGCGGGATCGAGTCCATATAGGCAGTTGCGATGCCGGTAATTGCATTCGTAGCTCCAGGACCTGATGTGACCAGGCATACTCCTGGCTTGCCGGTTGCACGCGCGTAACCATCTGCGGCGTGCGTGGCTCCCTGTTCGTGACGTACTAAAATATGTTTTACATCATCCTGTTTGTGCAATGCATCGTAAATATGGAGCACCGCTCCTCCGGGGTAACCGAAGAGATGTTCGACACCTTCGTCTTTCAAAAACTGGATGATTATTTCGGAACCCGATAATTCCACAACTTACCTCAAAAAATTTGTATTGTTATTGGCTAAAAAACCTACACTGAACCGGAAATTTTATTATGGTTAATCAAGAAATGCACTAAATATAACGTCT
>CAXMRQ010000109.1:0-4847 GCA_964196115.1 uncultured Gammaproteobacteria bacterium | reverse complement strand
GAACCGACGGTCGATATGCTATCGCCTTCGACGTCGGAAATCGCGTAGACGCGAATTTCGGAGCCGGGGAATTGTTGCAACAATTTACCATCCTTGATTAAAGATGTTTCTTTGCGCCTGCTGTTAATTTCACCGATGGTTTTACCGGTGGATATCATTTCATCGGCAATCGATTGCAGGTCTGCCAGACTCATGCCGTCCGGCAAGGCTTCTGCTAGTGCGGATGCTCCACCTGAGACCAGTACCAACAACCGGCTGTCTGGACGCATGCTGGATACCCTGTTTATTAACAGAGTACCCGCTTCGAGCGAATGTTGATCGGGAATCGGGTGTCCCGATTCAATCACGGTGACTCCCTCACGCGAGCGAATATCATCATCGGCGTGATCGTGTTTGGTAACGACAATGGCTTCGCAGGGTGCATTTTGGCTATTCAATGCACCACGGCACATACCGACTGCTGCCTTGCCGACCGCGATAATCAAGTCGGGCTGAAAGGGCGTATCGGATGCGATTGCGTTCTCAACCGCTTGCTGACCGGAAACCGCCGCAATGGCCGCGTCCCAGATAGTTTTCAGCGCCTGCTTTCTGTTTTCACCAGGACTCATTTTATTCAGTTCAACTTCCTTCGATTCGCAGCTTGTCTAGCAATTGCTGATAGCGATTAGAATCCTGCCTTAGCTGTGAACCATAACGTCCCGCCATTTCCCGTTGACGATCTTCATCCGCAGTAGCATCCATCGCGCCCCAGAAAGCCGCCATGGCTTCAGACATGCCACGCAACTCTGTAAACGTCTCCGAATCATCCTGTGTTTGCAAACCGGCTGTTGACTGAGGTTCGAAGCTCACAGCTTGCTCGGCTAAAAGCTCTTCGGCAACCACAATCCGCGCACGGTGATAGGCATAACAAATATTTCCCAGCAAAGCGATGATATCGGACTCGTCGCGGGTACCGCCGATCCAGGCACGAAAATCGCCCGGGGTTCCAGGATAAGCATTCACGTGACGTGCGACGTCGAGGCCTTTCTCGTATTCGCCGTTGGCATGCGTCATACCTTCGAATCCAAGCAATTGTTTTGATTTAGCGATTACCCTGGCGACTATCTCGGCGTCGCTAATATCCACATCAATCACTTTTAACAGGGTAACGGCAGCGCCTCGGCGGGTTTCATCCTTAACACCCAGTTCGAGCAATTCGTTATTTTTCACCCACTTAATTACCGTTTCACGATTCGCCACCGAACGCCGGTTGTGCTCGCGCACAGAACCGATTCGACGCTCCGAGCGCAACAGGCCGAATCGCGTCTCGGCTAACGCGCTGATACTATAGGTATTAATAATACCGCTCGACATGGTTTCGGTTTCGGGATCATAAATCGGCCCCAGGTCGGTAGTGACCTCGCTACTTAAAGGCCGCAGCGGATCCTTCGGTAGCGCCAGTTTGACCTGTCGTGGAACCGACCAGGAAGGATTGTTTTGATTTTTGTTAATCAGCGTGAGAGCCTGCGGCGTTAATGAAATCACGTAATAACCCGAGTTGCCGCCAATCGCCTTTTGCAACGGCATAAACAGGCAGCATTTATCGACTACCTGCTCGACCAGTTTTTCACCCCAGGGCATCGCACCAATCATCGAAGTCGAATCGATTACCGCGTGGTGGTTTTCCGGGTCGCGATCAATCCATTCGATCAGATTCTCAATATCGGCAATCGAGTAATCCATCGCACCAGTAGTTTCGTGGCCAACGCCCATAAATACGCGGATTGCCATTGCCTCGAGTTCATCAGCACTCGGTATAACGCCTTCAGCCGAACTGAAATGTAAACGACTTTCATCACCATGGAGAGAATAACGTTGTAATTCGATTAACTGAACACCCCAGGACTGGCGGAAAAAGCCTCCCGACGTCGCCTGTGCAGATTCGGGTTTCGGTGTATCAACAAACACCTGATGATCTGGATCATTAGCATTCAGCAAATGCAGTGCACACACGGTAAAACCGGTATGACCACCGCCGATACCAACCGCCATTTTGTTCTTTTTCGGAAATTCAAAATAACGATGGATTTCACGCACCATATCGCGCAACACCACTTCTGCCGGAAATCCTCGATGAATGCTGCGATTGAATTCACGACCAGTGCTCTTACCGACTACATCGCCTCTGTCACTCAGCTTCGGATAAGTGTTCTCGATCCAGGCCTGATATTCAAAATGTAATAACCTGGCATCGACTTCGTCGCAGGTCATATCGGTTATCGGGCCAACACCGAAAAACTGGTTACTGGTTCGCGCGGGAGGCCCTTCAGCTGTGTTTTCAAGCGAAGTTTGCCGAATCGTTTTTAACTGATCGATGGTAAGCATTTGCTGTCGATTTCCTGAATTAATAGGATGAGCTACCGCTCAGAATAGGCGGGCATCTTCTCAGAATTTGAATTTATGGGCAATGGGGGATTCGGGGGTGGTTTGGCTTCGCCGGTGGTGTTTGTAGTTATTATCTTTTTAGAATTTTCGAGCTACATCCTGTTGGGATTGAAAATTATAAAGGTTTTTTCGCACACTAAAGGCTTTCATTGCTTCGTAGCTACTATTGAGTAGGTGCGCGAGTGTCGTTTTCTCAACAGCAAGAAAAAGGCACCAAAAAGTGCCGTCCCGAACAAGCCCTTTGATATTCCGGGCATCCTGCCCTCCACCCTTCGGGCCAGCGGAGCTGTTCTAAATTGTTCCAGGCAATTTAGTCATCAAAATAGCACACATATCAGGGTCGGCCCACACGCGCTCCCTCGGCAATTGCTCCTGCATCGCCTAAATGCGCCTACTTTTGGTGCTCTACTACCGTCCATTCATGGACATAGGCACGGGTGGGCCTGAAACAGCTTTATAGCTGCGCATTCTATGCTCCGCTATAAAGGCCAGCCTGTACATCCTTGTATAGGCGTTCGTGGCTCCTATCCCGCCACTCACCCCTGCTGTTTCACCCTGATCTGAGCACTATTTCGCCGAGGGTTTGAAAGGGGGAATTAAAAAAAGCGTATCTTGACGATTGGGATTTTAACCGCCGAGAGTGGCAGGAAACCAGTTGGCCGAAAGCACTAGTTCCCGGTTGAAAAATGAACGGCTGCTAATGGGAAAGCTGTCGTTCAAAAATTAACGCTCAATGGCTGGAGTCGACCCATAGCAGACCCTCTAATCTCAGAGGTTCTTAGGATTTTCCGAAATCAGCTTTATTGGAGTGTAGCGATTGTACCAGGCAGAACCGCTTGTTTTATAAAAAGTGACGATGTCTCCATCTAGCACGATGGTAATACAAATATTGAACCTGAACATGTTGGATTTATCGTGCTTCCTGCACATCAGGTTCTCTTTAACCTCCCAACTGCCACCATAGCGACCCAAAGGTGCCGACTTTCCTTTGAACCTTCCATTCTTTTGATCTCCGGTTGGAGGCTCGAAATACTCAACGTAATGTTCATACCCATAAACTAAAGTATTGCCGATTATCTGGTTCAAAAGCTGTTCTTCGGTAAGGACGGTCACTCCGGTGGGAAGAACATAATCTTCAGCAGAGGTGGCAGAGGTGACCGAGGTCGTAGTTACTATCAGTGCCACCAATGAACAGATGCGAAATCCAATCATATCTAAACCCTTCAAAGTGCAGCTTCATTAATCGGGAACTCGTAGTCGGATATTAACAGAAACTACGTTTAATAGATTGGAGGCTCAGCCCGAGCGAACCTCCAGTGTCTCGAACTGGCCGATTCCTGTCTATCACTACTGATATTCGAATGTCGGCTATGGCTGTTCCGAGTCAATTACACGACTTGTAATCCGAATCCTACAAAACTTGCTGCCCTACGCTATATCGCACCGTTAATCTATTTGGCATAGTTACCCGACACTTGCTAAGGAATGGCTGAACATGGAACTAATACTCGAAGATACACAGAAACACTCAGACTATCTATTACACATTCAAGCTAGGCCCTACGGCTGGTCAGGCACTAACGTTGACAGAGCCAAACGGTTAGAACTCTCAGAGCAAACCATTTCAAATCTAATGAAGGGGAAAACCGAAGGATTCAGCCTAAACCAATTGAGGGCAATTGTCAGGAAGTCAGGTATAACTGCTCGACTATGACAATTCGTTATTCCAAGCATCAACATACTGTGAAGCATCTTTTAATATGTCTAGTTTGTTACTTCCCAGGCATCGCAGTATCCGACTATCTCGACTGCCCCTGTAAGGCTGTAAAGATTACTGACGGCGATACCAGCCATATCGCCAGCACTGGCAATCTGAAATAATAACCTCACACTAATCAGAGAATGTTTAGTGCTTTTTCATGTTAATATCCGTTCTCCCTGTTCTGTCTTCCTCCTTTCGGGGTTATACAGAATTCTAAAGAGGAGATAATAATGTCAATTAATTTGTTCATGTTAATGATAATAATTGTAAGTGTGGCGGCCACCTGCGGCACGGCCGGGGGTGGATACTAAAATTTATATTACATCTTCATAATAGCCCTCCAGAATGTCACTACCTCCCCCCTGTTAAGTCTTGCGCTTCTCAGGGGGTTTTTATATCTAGCCATAAATGAATGCCAAAAATTCCTACGTTTAGTGGCTGGGTGGCCTATATTTACTTTTTCCCGACAAGGTGGACTATAGACGTAAGTTTTTACGCTTATAGGCGCGATAATTAAGAATATACTTTTTTGACCTAGTTGGAATCCTGCCATCAGAAACGAAGTCTAAAATCTTATACCACCAGCGTTTAATAAAACTAATCATAATATAAAAAAGTATCCTCCCAGCAGTTATACTCGGTGCTTTCGTACAATTACCCA
>CAXMRQ010000108.1:0-7542 GCA_964196115.1 uncultured Gammaproteobacteria bacterium | reverse complement strand
CATCATCGGGGTCGGCATTATCACCAATTCCGTCACCATCAGTATCAACTGTTTCAGCCCCATTTTCAGGGAACGCATCATTAACATTCAATACAAGATCGCCATCAATATCAGGGTTAGCTTGAGCTGGCGATGTTATTGTGGTAAGCGAACCACCCGTAGCTAGCTCGGTGGTCGAAGTGGCAATGCCTGTGATTGCTGCTTCCCCAACCAGTATAGTCTGTACATCCGACACTGTTTGGACAGGGCTGGTATTTGGAATGGGCAAAGTGGCCGGAATCTGTGCTAATACATCTAAGGTGGTACTGGTGAATATTTCCGAGGGTGCAGCTGCTACTGTGGCGTCGATTATACCGTCTGACAAATCCAGAGACAGTTCAGTCAATACTGCGGACACACTACGGCCAGCGGACCGTTGTTTCATTTGGTAGACTATCGCCGTTAATGCTTCGACGGCGCTACGATAGGTTGCGACATCTTCTTGTTCAAGTTTGGTATCCGTTGTGCTGTCAAAGAGTGCTGGCGTGTCAAAGATATCTATATCGCTCGACATACCAAAACCTAGTGTTGACACGACCTGGTCGGCTGCGACTGCCAGCGCCGCTTCAAATGAGACATCGGAAGTTGTGGTTGTAGAATTGGCAATCGCAATATCTACCGCCATCGTAGTCAATGGTGTCGCGTAAATTGGTTCGCCGGTATCAAGTAAAGCCTGGGTAATAACCGTGCGCATGGTGCCAATAACAGGTGCCGCACCAGTCGAGATATCGATGGTGTCGATATCACTTGTGAATTCCATAATATAAGGTGGAGAAACAGGAAAGGGTAAGGCAAGACCGGTTATGGCGGCTGATGCATTTGTGGTTCCTGAATCCACAACCGCTCCTCTGAGTCCTGGCTGAGCTGAGTCAAAGGTATAAACTGTAACTATAGCGTTAGCTAGCGGGCCTTTTACGCCACCACCGTTGATGTCTATAGGCCCCGTCGCATCAGGCTGAGCTGAACCACTGCCACCACCACAGGCCGATAACAGTGCAAGTATAACTATCGATATAAATCTGCGAATATATTGAGTGGATTTCAAACCAATTCCTCTATCACTGTTCTCTCGTGACGTTTCCCATACTATATAATCGAGGCTCATATCGGGCTGTTCCAGTGGTTATCTCTAGTTATGGTTGTTTTGTGGCTATCCATACGTACGACCTAGCTTTCGACCTTCGAAACCGGTTATTTAGAGTATTAAGAGCTGCAGAAACTATGCCAGTCTGAATAAAACTTTCTAAGCCATTGTTATTTAATGGCATTATAATAAATCGGCGTTCTGTGAACCCTGAGAAATTAGGGTGAAATACCGCATCTTCTGGGTTATATCACCCTTGTTGCGGGAAAAATCATCTACAATAGTTTCGTAGAAGCAGGCTAGCAGACTGTCGGGCTGCCGCCCGACAGTCATGATTTGCGGGTCAGCTAAGGCATATGGCTATCAGAAAGCCTGTCAGAGGCCGGTTTCTGCCTCATGTTTCCAGACACAGCAGTCTCTGTCATTTTTATAATTCAGTGTCACTCTCTCATTAATGCTGCAAAAACCGGCAACTGGTCTCTTAATCACGCAAATCTCAGCAGATTCATGCGTTTCGCATTCCAGGCTAATGTGGCCAGTGTCCATTCGCCGAAGAATTCTGGATTTCACAAATGAACTCAGTGCCGACGATTTCGCCGTTTTCAAGAATACCGATACGATCGCTGTCGGTACCGACCTCAAAACACACTCCAACACTGATCAGGCTTAACATTTTCTGGTGCGCCCCTTTTGGCTGTACGATCAATCCATCAAATTTGTTCTAGTCGGTGAGGTTTTTTCAGGCTTAATAGCATCATTTAGAGCAACACGCTGACTATAAAAGCGACTAAAATCAGGGCTGATTAAATGCGAGCAGTAAAACTACCTTCCGGTAACAAAATACCAGTGTTTTGATTGGGTAACTGGCGAATAGGTGAATCTGCCAGGCAATTTCAGATTGAAATTGACACCATTCGTTATGCGTTGGACCTGGGTATCACACTGATCGATATCGCAGAAATGTATGGTGAAGGCGGCGCTGAGGAAGTCATCGACGAGGCCATTCGAGGTCAGCGTGACAATCTGTTTATCGTCAGCAAGATGTACCCGCACAATGCCAGTCGTCATGACGGCGTCATTGGTGCTTGCGAACGCAGTATCCGCCGCCTCGAGATTGAATACATCGATCTGTATTTACAGCACTGGCCCGGTAGTATCGCGCTGATGGAAACCTTCGATGCCTTTCACCTAGCAGGATAATGGAAAAATTGGTGATTTTGGTATGAGTAATTTTGATATTGTTAACTTGCAGAATATAGCGGCCAATGATCAAAAGGGACTCGGTTGTAACCAGGTTTTATATAATCTCGCGCAGCACGAAGTGGAATGGGCGGCGCGGCCTGGTGCAGGAAATACTGTGTGCTGGTGATGGCATACTCGCCTTTAGACCAGGGCAGCTCGCTGCTTCAGTCAGGTGCTATTACCGATGTCGCAGCGCGCTACTCGGCGACGGTGCCACAAATAGCACTTGCCTGGTTGTTACATCAACCCGATACCGTCGTGATCCCAAATCCGTCCAACCAGAGCGCATCACAGAAAACCATGCCGCGCTGGATATTCGATTGAATCTTCAGGATTTAACCGATCTGGATAATGCCTATCCCGCGCCTGATCGACCGGTTCGCCTGGGTATGCGTCAATTATTGCACTAGATCATTAACCGATCTGCACAGGCATACGACGCGAACCAAAGGTGCCCGGCGTTGCGTCGAAATGTCCCGGAAGTTTAGCGCCGCAGCTGGTACAGGCGGCATTTTCATTCAGACCCCAGCGACCGAGCTGATACCAGTCGCGCTCTATCAGCAATTCTCCGCAATCATGGCACCAGGTACTCGATCCCTGGGTGTCATGCACATTGCCGGTATAGGCGTAGCGTAGACCGTTGGCCAGCGCTATCTCGCGGGCGCGGGTCAGTGTTGCGATCGGGGTATGTTCGATATTGCGCATTTTCCAGTCGGGATGAAAGGCGGAAAAGTGTATCGGTACTTCCGGCCCGAGTTTTTCAACTACCCAGTTAGTCATTTCATCGAGTTCCTGCTGCGAATCGTTCTCGCCGGGAATCAGTAACGTGGTCAACTCCAGCCAGCAACTGGTTTCGTGTTTTATATATTCGAGGGTTTCCAGCACCGGCACCAGGTGACCACCGCATATCTTGTGGTAGAAGCGTTCAGTAAATGCCTTGAGATCGACGTTGGCGGCATCCATGGCCTGGAAAAACTCCACCCGTGGCGCCGGATCTACATAACCGGCAGTGACCGCAACCGACTTGATGCCCTGCTCACGACAGGCGGCGGCGGCATCGACTGCGTATTCGAGAAAAATGATTGGGTCATTGTAAGTGAATGCTATGCTGCGACAGGACAGTTGTTTAGCTGTGCTGGCTAATTTTTCGGGGGTAGCACTGTCCGCCAGAGTGTCCATCTCACGCGATTTCGACATGTCCCAGTTCTGGCAAAACTTGCAGGCCAGATTGCAACCCGCGGTGCCAAATGACAACACGGCACTACCGGGGTAGAAATGATTCAGCGGCTTCTTCTCGATCGGGTCGACGCAAAACCCGCTGGAGCGCCCATAGCTGACTAGCTTGACCTCGTCGTCTAGCCGCTGGCGCACATAGCACAGGCCCCGTTGCCCCTCGCGCAGGTGGCAATGGCGCGGGCAGACATCGCATTGCAGACGACCATCGTGCATTGTGTGCCAGTACTGCGTTTTGACAATCGTATCGTCCATAACCTGGTAATTATAGGCGCTTACCCGTCTTTCAAACAGGGGTATAATGGTTGCAGTTCAACCCAACGAGATATAATGATGAGCGTTCGCAAAGCCGCTGTTGCCGGTCAGTTCTACAAAGCCGAACCAGCTCTGCTGCAAAAGCATATCAATGATTTGATGTCTGCGGCAGATGGGCGTGAGACCGCTACAGCAAAAGTGTTAATCGTGCCCCATGCGGGTTATATTTATTCCGGGCTGATCGCCGCCAGAGCCTATCATTGCCTGCAGTCGCGGCGTGACGAAATTCAGCGGGTAGTATTAATCGGCCCAGCCCACCGGGTTTACCTGGAAGGCATGGCGATACCATCGGTAGACGGCTTCGCGACTCCGCTGGGTCATGTGCCGCTGGATCTAGCCGCAATCGATATAATTAGCCGGATGCCAGGCGTATCTGTTTCCGACGTGGCGCATCAGCAAGAGCATAGTCTGGAGGTGCAGTTGCCTTTTTTGCAATTGGCTTTGGCGCAATTTGATCTCGTGCCAGTGGTGGTAGGTAATTGCGATGCCGACAGGGTGGCGGCAGTGATCGATGTGTTATGGGGTGACGAACACACGCTGATCGTAGTCAGCAGCGATTTATCCCACTTTCTATCTTATGCAGATGCCA
This sequence comes from uncultured Gammaproteobacteria bacterium, assembly GCA_964196115.1. GTDB lineage: Bacteria > Pseudomonadota > Gammaproteobacteria. Next base: position 3,040 of record CAXMRQ010000108.1, on the reverse strand, counting down.
TGCAGGTCGATGCAAATACCTGTAGCCGGATACAGGCAAAGGTAAGTTCTCTGTCGGGCGAGGAAGCCTGCGGTGCCCGGGCGCTTAATGGTTTAATGCGTGCCAGACACACGCAGGCGTTAACGGTGGAGTTGCTGGGCGCCTGCAATTCGGGTGATACATCTGGAAACCGAGATCGGGTGGTTGGCTATGGCGCCTTTGTTCTTCATTAATCTCAGCGAATCAGAGCAGAGAGAATTGCTTGTAATTGCGCGTCGGTCTATCGATTCAGGTCTGACCAGCGATACAGCGTTGCAGCTCGATAGTGATAATTTGGCCGACAATTTCCTGGCACAATTCGGTGTTTTCGCGACTTTGACCAAATCGGGGGTCTTGCGAGGCTGCATAGGGGCGCTGGAATCATCCCTGCCGCTTGCGCAAACAGTGGCGAACGCCGCCTTCAGTTCCGCCTTTCGTGATGCCCGCTTTGCGCCACTTGATGTGACAGAGGTCGGCGAAATACGCATCGAAATATCTGTGTTGTCGGAACTCGAATTCTTAGACGTTAATGACCGAAAGGATCTTATGGTGCAACTGAATTCGAACCAGGATGGATTGTTATTGGAAGATGTCGGTTACCGTGCCACATTCTTACCCAAGGTATGGGAGATGGTTAGCGGCCCCGACGAGTTTCTCGATCAGCTGCTGGTCAAAGCCGGTTTAGCCGTTGATTACTGGTCAGAGACCATTTGTTTCAAACGGTTTAGCACATTCTCTTTTGGCGAGTAAAATCAGCCCTGGCATCTGCTGGCCATAGGTTTAGCTGCTCAAAAATTGGTTTTTCTCAGGAATGGTGCTTTGCATTCAGTTCAGACGCTTCGTTACGAAAGCTAGCTGGTTTGGTGTTTACTGCTTTTACCTGTTGCGCGCTGGGGGCAGGTTGAATTTTATGGAACGCCGTGGTGGTGTATTCCAGTGCGCTGTAGAAATTGCTCGGATCCCGGTACCAGCTTTCAATCTCGAGTAATAGGGGCAATTTACTGTCGTAGGCTTTGCTGACGAATTGCTCCAAAGTTTGAATATCGGATACTGGATTGTATTCACCCTCGATAACCACTCCCGTCACCGTATTGACGCTAATTTGAACCGGAATCATCACCCGACCGCGCATACCGACCGTCGATTGAGAGCTGGTGATGTAGCTCAGATGTGCTGGCCCAAGACTGTATACCTGAGTGATTACCGGGGTGCTGAACTGCCCGCGCTCACCTTCCTGCTTAGACCACATCTCAACCTTCATACCCAGTAAGCCACTATAGTCCTGTGCTTTATCTTCAGGCTTTTGAATATTTGACCAGCCATCCGCCAGGGTGACACTCACTACCAGCGGCTCGCCATTGCGGATCAGAGAAAAATCGATGCTTTCGTCTGGCTTCCTGCTACCAATAATGCGCTTGACCTGAGCGGTATTTAACACATCCTCATCGTCTATTTTATAGATTACGTCCCTGGCCATTAGCTTGTCGGCACTCGGCCCCGCTTCGGGCGAGCGAGTTATGTTTACTGCGCCGTATCCATCCGGCACGTGGAAAATAGCGGCTTCTTCAGCCGTGAGACCAGCGATAATATCGCTAATTCCAGCGTCTCCCCAACTTGGCGGGCCAGCGCGTAAGGCTGCGACTTCGCCTAGCATAGCGCTCATTGGCAACGCGTATCCTATACCCACATTACTGCCTGAAATGGTTGAAGCAATAGCAGTGGTCATGCCGATTACCGCACCATCGCGATTGAAAAGTGCTCCACCGGAATTGCCAGGGTTTACCGCAGCATCGGTTTGAAAGTAGGCAGCGGGGCCGGCCAGGAAACGCGAGGTATGAGAAATGATTCCGCGGCTGATTGAGTCTGGATTACTACCGAAGGGATTGCCGACGACATAGGTTTCGTCGCCGACGCTTGCCATCCGCGAATTGCCGATTCGGGCCGCGGGTAAACCATCGCAGCTCTCCATTTGTAATATAGCGATATCGGTATGCGGTGTAGAATTAACCAGGGTGGCGATAATTCCATGTGCTTTCTGCCAGCCACGGGGAAATACTTCGATTACAGCTGCATTGTCGATAACGTGATGGTTAGTCCAGACTTCGCAGGTCTGGTTGGATACGAGAAACCCGGAACCGGTGCCGGGTGCCCAGACCGAGTCGCCGTAATTATCGATGCTGACGTGTGAGATGGTGCGGACCGAGACCGAAACATCAAGCATTGCCTCGGTGTCTACAGAACTTTTCCCTGACAGGTCGAAATAAGTGATTGCTGCCAGTGTCGCCAGTAGCAAAGTTTTACTCGGTACCCTGTATAGGCTGTTTGCCTTCATTCCAACCTCCGTTCCCTTTCCTGCGTCTTCGGGACTATTGGTCGCACTTACTTTGTTGGCATAGGGCGTGCCGCTATTGTTCTCCTTGCTCGGTTCAATCTTATTTGATCGGTCTTCAAATCATAAGTATTTAGACGTTAAAACGAATATTCAGTTCAAAGTCCTTTTTAATCCGTTATACCTACATTGTCGGCGGATTGAGTCAATTCTTAATTATTTTCAGTAATTGTCGCAAAAACGCTTACTAAATTTATAGTAGAAACGCAAGGGATGGACCGAATCTTCTGATAAAAGGGCGGGTAATGGGGATAAGCGGTATATCAGTTGTTCTGAATTTGAAGCAATTTTTTATAAAGATAAAAACTGCTCTGCGGCACGCCCATGGCTTTTTTTACCGCTACGTCCTTATCTAAAATATTGGTCAGCTCTCCATGGATAAATATCTTCCAGTTTTCGCTCAAATATTGGTCAAATCGACTCAACATTTGCAGCTCATATCCAAAAACTTTTACGTTCAATACAGGGTAGTCGGAGCCATACAGAACGCGTTCGCCAAAATTGACTTTTGTTAAAAAATCGGCAGGTCGATTACGATGGAGTATTGCAGAATTGTCGACATACAAATTAGGATATTGTTTTAACAGACTTTGAAGCCGCTGGTAGGCAGGTTGTCCCTGATACTCACCACGA
>CAXMRQ010000107.1:0-7687 GCA_964196115.1 uncultured Gammaproteobacteria bacterium | reverse complement strand
TAATCGTTACCAGCCATTCGTCCAGTTTATGTTTCATAGTCTTGATTCGTTATCGGATTCGTGCAACATTCGAACTATTATAAACGGATCGAAAATTATGTCAGGAATAGCCGCAAAGATTTTAAAAATACTCGCTTACATTATCGTTATTTCAGTTCTGTTTATCGTTGCCGCGACGGGGATATTCGTTGCCACCTTCGACGCCAACCAGTACAAGCAGGATTTGAGTGATCTGGTGCGCGAGCAAACCGGACGCGAACTGGAGTTTTTTGGTGATGTGAGCCTGACTATATATCCGGCACTCGGCATGCAACTGGGGGCAATGAGCTTTTCCAACGCCCCGGGGTTCGGCGCGCAGTCGATGATTAAGGTGAACAAGGCTAGTATTAGTGTCGATGTGGCGTCACTGATTACCTTTAGCCCACAGGTCGACCAGCTATTGTTGCAAGACCTGGAAATTAACCTGCAAAAAAATAAAACCGGCAAAACCAATTGGGACGACTTAATTAAGTCCGATACAAAAGCCGCGACGACCACCGAGTCGAGTTCAACGGCAGCCAAAGCCGAGGGCGAGACAATAGAGATCAAGGGCGCATTTGGCGGTATTAACATGCAGAATGCGCAATTATTATGGAAAGACGACCAGGCTGGGGTTGAGTATCGAATTAACAACCTCGACTTCACCACCGGTCGCATCACTGCCGAAGCACCGTTTGATTTGCAACTACAGATGGAGGTGCAGACGGCGGATGGCATCGCCGCCAACATCGATATGAATGGCCGAATTCAGTATTTAATTAATGACGCGGTGCTCAATATTAATGACTTCAAGCTCGAGATCGCGGCAAAGGGCAGCATGTTGCCACTGGGTGAAACCAAGATTGGCATTGTAAGCCAGACGACGGTGCTGAATCTACAGCGAGGTAACGTTAAGCTGGAGGGGCTTGAACTCAGACTCGACGACAGCCGTTTAAACGGATCGATCAATGTGACCGACTTTTCGAAGCCTGCGTTGACCTACAAACTTAGCTCGGAGCTGCTTGATATCGACGCTTTGCTCGGCACGCCACCGGTCAGCCAACAAACTGAGCAACCCACAGTCGCGGCGCCGGACAGTGAACAGGCCGCCAGTGAAGAAGATATTCTAATTACACTGCCGATGGAGTTGCTGCGTACGCTGCAAATGGATGGCGAGTTAAACGTGAAGCAGATTAAGCTGCAAAATCTTTATCTGAATGATGTCGAACTCAGGGCTGTGGCTAAAAATGGTCTGCTTAAACTCGATCCAATTAATATGAATCTCTACGACGGTAGCTTTGCGGGCAGTGTGCAGGTGGATGCCAGGGCAAAGTTACCCAAATACCGGGTTAGTAAAACGCTCAGCGCGGTACAGATCGGTAAACTGCTGACCGATTTCGTCGGCGAAGAACGGATCACCGGCGAGCTGGCGGCAAAGGTTGAACTCAGTACCAGCGGTGAATGGTTGAGCGCATTGAAAAAGAATAGTAATGGCTCGATGAACCTGATGTTTAAAGACGGTGCAGTAAAAGGCTTCAACCTGCGCTACTCCATCGACAGGGCGAAGGCCAAATTGAATAAGCAGCCTCTGCCACCCGAACAACTACAGACCACCGATTTCTCTGCGCTGGGCCTGAGCGGCAAGATCAAAAATGGCGTATTCAGCAGCAGTGACCTGAACCTGGAAGCACCGTTGCTGCGTGTCGGCGGTGAGGGTAAAGCCAACCTCAACGACAACACAGTCGACTATTTGGTGAAAGCCAAACTGGTTGGCACTGTAGCCGGGCAGGCGGGTGGGGAAGCGGACGAACTCAAAGGCTTGCTGATACCGGTAAGTATCAAGGGGCCATTTGCATCACCCGACATTGATGTGCAACTGGACGAAATGCTACGAGCTGCGGGACAGGCCAAACTGAAAGCCGATATTGACAGGCAAAAAGCGGAGCTGGAAAAACAATTGGCGGATCAAAAGGCTGCGCTGGAAGCCGCAAAACAACGCGAAATTGAAAAACAGAAAGCGGTGCTCGAAGCGAAAAAGAAAGCCGAGCAGCAAAAGTTGAAGGATAAGTTACTTAAGAAATTGGGAAATTAACTTCGTTTTCGATGAGTGCCAGTTCGTCACAGGTCTCAGCCGGTTTTGCGCAATCGGTTATAGACTGGTACCAACAGCACGGGCGAAAAACCCTGCCCTGGCAACTCGATAAAACGCCCTATCGAGTTTGGTTGTCTGAAATTATGTTGCAACAAACCCAGGTCGGTACTGTAATCCCGTATTACCATGCTTTTTTGCAATCCTTCCCGACCATCGAGGCACTGGCCAATGCCTCGATTGACGAAGTCCTGCAACACTGGCAGGGGCTCGGCTATTATGCGCGGGCGAGAAATCTGCATCGCGCCGCACAGATCATGCGTGATGAACACGAGGCGCAGTTCCCCGAGGATATAGACCAGGTAATGGCGCTACCCGGCATTGGGCGTTCCACTGCTGCTGCCATTTTAACCTTTGCCTGTGGCCAGTCCTGGCCGATCCTCGATGGCAATATAAAACGCGTACTGGCGAGGTGCTTCGAAGTCGAAGGCTGGTACGGACAAAGCCAGACCATGAAACAGCTCTGGAAGATCGCCGAGCAATTAACGCCGGCAAAACAAACCGATGACTACAACCAGGCAATGATGGACCTGGGTGCTATGGTATGCCTGATATCGAGACCCCTATGCGAAGCCTGCCCGATTAACGGATGTTGTCAAAGTTTTAAAAATAATAGCCAGGCCCGATACCCACAGAAGAAGCCCGCGAAAACCAAACCGCAAAAACAAACCCTGATGCTATTACACCGCTATGAAGACAGTGTGTTGCTTTATCGTCGTCCACCAACGGGTATCTGGGGTGGCCTGTGGTCATTGCCCGAGGTTGCCGACAACGACGAAATACATGCCTGGCAATCTAACTATCTGGCATCAACACAAACGCCTGATGAAATAAAAACAGGTGTTTTGAAACATCAGTTCACACACTTCAGCCTCGATATTTCACTCGCCTTGATCGACATGCAAAAATTACCGAGCAAAGTATCCGACGATGAAAACATGGTCTTCGTGAAAATGGACCGATTATCCGATTACGGCCTGCCCACCCCGGTACGCAGACTGCTGGAAATTACTAATTAGTCCTGTTCCGCCATCTCGCTCAGGGCGCGTTAAATTGAATTCTGGGCTGGGCCCGTTAGTTCGAGACGGCAGCCTCCGAATCCCGAGTTCCTTCGTGGCTGACATCAAATTTACCTATCGTATTTGAAAATATTTAATTTTTTTCTTGATTAATTATGAATTATGAATTAATAATGCATTATGTTATTGATATTCGACCAGTATCTGTAGCTATCATGCTGTTATTTTGAAACTTATTAGGAGGCACAAATGAGAAATTTACTTTTAACTAGCGCTATAGTGGGATTGATAATGTCGTCAAGCCCGTTATACGCCGACACGATTAAACTAAAAGTTTTGGGTCAGCCATTGGCGACAGGGCTAATCCAGAAAAACCGCGAGCAACCTTTTTTTGAGACTTTCGCCAAAAAATCGGGTCTTGATGTGGAAGTGGATTACAAACCACTTGATGTTACCGGTATCAAAGACACCGAAGAGTTGAGAGTGTTGAAGTCAGGGCTTTTTGATATTGTTTCTCTGCGCATGTCACAGGTATCGCGTGATGCACCGACGATTCTTGGGCTGGACCTGGTTGGCCTTAATCCTACTTACGGCGCTGGCCGTAAAACCATGAAAGCCTTCTCGGCTGTTGTTGATGCTGAACTCCAGAAAAAGTTTAATACCAAGCTTCTCGGTATTTGGCCTTTTGGTCCTCAGGTTCTTTTTTGCAAAGATGAAATCAAAAAACTGACCGACATCAAGGGTATGAAAGTTAGGGTTTATGATCAAAACCTGGCAAATTTTGTTTCTTCAGTGGGTGGCACCCCTGTGCCAATCGGTTTCGCTGAAGTTCACCAGTCTCTGGCACGTGGCGTTGTCGATTGCGCCATTACCGGGCCGAGCTCAGCTAACTCAGCAGGGTGGATGGAAGTTACCAATTACCAGTTGCCACTTGCTTTCCAGATTGCGCTTAACGGTTACGGCATCAATTTGGATAGCTGGAACAAATTTTCTCCAGAACAGCAAGTTACAGTCACCGTTATGTTCGATAGCCTAATCGAAGATATTTGGCAGTACTCTGAAGAATTGTTCGAAGATGCTGTTCGCTGTAACGTAGGCGGAAGTCCATGTACTACTGGTAAAAAATACACTCTAAAGGATGTTCCTGTGAGCGACGCCGACATCGCTATCGTGCAGAATGCAGTACGAGAAATTTCGTTTCCGACCTGGGCTAAAATCTGTGACAACGCTAGCCCCGGATGCTCCGATAAGTGGAAAAAAACCGTTGGCCTGATTGTTGGCATGCAGTAGCGGTGCGTTAAAATTCGGGAGAGTATTTCCCGATGCTCGGTCGATCGAAAGGTTCTCTGGGGGTACTACACCAGAGAACTTTTCGGTCTTTTAAAAAGGAAGCTTGTATTAATTAATTCGAAAGCCTCTCAATTTAAAGCAGAGAACATTCATCATGAAACGCGTTGAAACTATCCTAAGTTGCATATTTGGCTACATGTTTATAGCGCTATCTTTATTTGTAACGGCTGAAACAATCCTCCGGAAAGTTGCAAATTTCTCTTTTCAGGGAGCGGATGAACTAGGCGGATATGCGCTTGCTGTCGGATCGTCCCTGGCATTTACAATTGCCTTAATCGGACGATCCCATATCCGAATCGACATACTGCACGAGCACTTCCCCAAATTCATTCGAGCAGTTTTGAACTGGTTGGCTGCTGTAATGCTCGCCGCATTTGGGCTCTTGCTGATCAAGGTGACTTATAAGGTAGTCGTCGACACGATGGATTACTCAAGCACCGCGCCTACACCATGGGCAACACCACTGATTTATCCACAGGGCATCTGGTTTGTGGCATTAACCATATTTGGCGTTATTGCAACCTTGTATGCACTGTATGCAACAAGATTATTGTTTACTGGCCAAATTGATGAACTCAATGTGGAGTTTCATCCCAAAGGTGCGATGGAGGAACTCTCCGAGGAAATGAAGGACCTTGACCTCCGGTCTGAAGACACTGGTCTTAATAAAGAATTTAAAGGAGGTCGGTAACCATGGAAATCACACATATAATTCTCGCCTTCGGCATCATGCTTGGCCTTCTGTTAATCGGCATGCCGATTGCGACGATCATGGTGCTGCTCGGCGCTGTCGGAGGTGTCATGGCGTTCGGCTGGCCACTGGTTGAGTCGATTGGCTCGGTAGTCTGGGGCGTAGCAAATGAAAATATTTTAACCGCCATCCCTCTGTTCATTTTGCTTGGGGAACTATTGTTGCGTAGTGGCATCGCCGACCGCATGTATTCCTCCCTGTCAATCTGGCTGGGACGTCTGCCAGGAGGCCTTCTCCATACCAATATAGGGTGTAGTGCGCTGTTCGCTGCCACATCGGGGTCATCGGTGGCAACTGCTGCAACCATCGGCACGGTCGCCCTCCCGGCCCTTAACGCACGCAACTATTCGAAAGCTCAATCGCTCGGATCACTCGCCGCAGGTGGCACCCTTGGTATTTTGATCCCACCAAGCGTCAATCTGTTGATCTACGGCTCGCTTACCAACACATCGATCGGCAAACTATTTATGGCCGGTATTGTTCCGGGTGTCCTGCTGACCTTTTTGTTCATGGCCTATATCGGGTTTGCCAACTACAGTCGCGAGGCTGATATAGAGGAAGCAGACGTGACGATGGCGATGAAAATTGAGGCTCTTGGTGGGTTGATACCGCCAGTGATTATTTTCTTTATCGTCATGGGCAGCATCTATTTCGGCCTCGCCACACCGACTGAATCTGCGGCGATTGGCGTGGTTGTGGCATTGGGCTTCGCCTGGTACTCCAGAGCTTTAAGCATTGCTTTCCTGCACCGCTGTTTCACTCATACAGCACGCACAACCGGTATGGTTTTACTTATCATTACTGGCGCCTTTATTCTCAACGTCACCCTGGCGCTGGTTGGTGTTGCCCAGGCAATGACTGGCTGGATAGCTGGCATGGGGCTATCGGCAACCGGTTTGATCATCGCGCTGATCGTGTTTTATTTATTACTTGGTATGTTCATGGACGTATTGTCGATGCAGGTTCTGACCATCCCTATCGCCCTTCCAATCATCCTCGCTGCGGGCATCGATCCCATCTGGTTTGGTGTGTTCGTCGTCTTGATGTGTGAAGTCGGCCTCATTACCCCGCCCGTAGGAATGAATCTCTATGTAGTTCAGGGTGTGCGAACGGATGGGGGCGACTTTAAAGATGTCATGTGGGGTGCACTGCCTTACGCTATATTAATGCTGCTTTTTACGGGATTGCTGATAGCGTTTCCCGATATCGTGCTTTGGCTGCCAAACAAAATGCTTGGCGAATAACGCGATGGCCGGGCAAGATGAATTTTGGCGTCTTAGCGCCAGCCAGTTGAGTGAACAACTAGTCGCGGGTGATTTGTCGCCGGTCGAATTGCTTGATGAGACTCTCAAACGGATTGCCCGGGTGAACCCGGCTATCAATGCGGTCATTGCAATTGATGAAACGGGTGCCCGTGCAGCTGCCAGGGAAAGCGAACAAAGATTACAGTCTGGTCAGCAACGAAGTCCGCTAGAGGGCATCCCCCTGACGGTAAAAGATCATATTCTGGTGAAGGATGTTCTGGCATGCTGGGGGAGTAAATTATTTGTCGATTTTATCCCCGAAACAGATGAGTTGCCGGTTGCAAGACTGAGGGAGGCCGGCGCTGTTATTCTCGGCAAAACCAATGTGCCGGAATTTACCCTGGCCGAATACACGGACAATCCGGTTCATGGTGTGACTCGAAATCCCTGGAATCTAGAACTCACCCCGGGTGGATCGAGTGGTGGCGCGGTCGCATCGGTCGCCGCTGGACTGGTACCGCTGGCGATAGGTACCGATGGCGGTGGTTCGATCAGACGCCCAGCGTCCCATACCGGACTGGTCGGCTTTAAACCGTCTATCGGAAGTGTCGCTCGTTGCAATGGTTTCCCGAAAATTCTCCTTGATATGGAAGTTTGCGGGCCGTTTGGTCGGACTGTTAGCGATACCAAACTCGTCTTCGATGCCATGGCAGGACCCTCGCGCATGGATCGAAGGTCAAATCTGGTTTCGGCACGGGGCAGGAATAAAGAAAAGCTGAAGATTGTTTACGTTGAACGCTTCGGTGACTCACCTCTTGACCCGGAAGTTGCCACCAGTGTCCGGGAAGCTGCAGACACACTGTCCGATCTCGGCCATGAGATTATATCCGGGGTCTTGCCATTTGATCTCTCAGAAGTTACCGAGGCCTGGCCAAAGGTAGGTGCAGTCGGAATATCCTACCTGTTTGAATTGTATCCTGATGCACCTGAACTGGTATCTGAACGCTTCATAGAGCTTGCAGCACAAGGTGCTTCAATTACATCGGCACAATACCTGGGTGTCATCGAAACCCTGGACAAATTTCGCGGCCAGGTTGGAACGGCATTTACCGATATCGATATTATCATGACCCCGACAGTGGCAGCCTTGCCCTGG
>CAXMRQ010000106.1:0-22947 GCA_964196115.1 uncultured Gammaproteobacteria bacterium | reverse complement strand
GAAATTATGTTCATTTATCCGTCCGGCAACAAAATCGCTGGTCGCCAGTTCAGCCAGAACATTAGCCATTTCGACCAGCGCTTCCTCGGTAGACTGTCGTACTCCCGGTTTTAATTCTGGCACGATGACATTCACCAGTAAAAATATTGTCACACCAACAATGAAAAAGTAGGTCAGAAAAATGCGTAAACTCAGGCTCATTTTCAGAATTTCTATGACAGTTTTATGCTGTAACCAATACCACGATGGGTGACTAACGAATCGTCAACTGGGTCGAGCTTTCGTAGTTTCGCACGCAGTGTTTTTATATGGGTATCGACAGCGCGTTCAAAGCTTTCTTCGGGTGAGGGCCAGACAGCGTTCATTAATTGCTCGCGGGAAAAAACGCGTTCCGGGTGCTTTAATAAGACGGTTAAAATACCATATTCGTAGGTTGTTAGATCCAGATAACTTCCGCAGTAGCTTACCCTCCTTTTTTCTTCATCCACACTAAAGGTTTGATGAGTGGCTGGCCTGTTGATTTCAGCGTCATTATATCGACCACGACGAAGTACCACTTTGACTCTGGCGACTAACTCCCGAGGGCTAAATGGTTTTACCAGATAATCATCGCCACCAATTTCAAGGCCTACAATACGGTCTATTTCATCACCTCGTGCGGTGAGAAAAATAATCGGCACATCGGACAGTTTTCGGATTTCCCTGCATACTTCAAATCCGTCGATATCCGGCAGTCCGACATCAAGAATGACGATATTAAAATTTTTCTGGCTCAATGCGTCTATACCGTCCAGACCTGCTGTCACCCAGGTGACGACAAAATTCTCTGACTGCAGCGCATAAACCACATTGTCGGCAATACCGGGTTCGTCTTCTACGAGCAGAATGTTTTTTTCCATTAATTGTAGATCACTGATGGTAGGTTACTGATAGTAGGTCACGGGATTAATTTTACTGGTATGCCAGCGGTCAAGTATGCCTGTAGTGAAAAAAACACACAAACCTCATAATTGACACATACCGCGCCCACACGCGTCATTTAAGATTTTACGGGTTCAAAATTATCGAGGATGACCATGCATATTATCTTTATCGTTTCCCTACTGTTTTCGTTATCTGTTCAAGCAAATTCCGAAGTTACTTTAACCCTTGAAGAATATCGCCAGATGTATGATCGAATTAACGCTCAGGACGCGTTAATTAAACAACTGCGCGAGCCAGACCAGCAAAAAATAAACGATGCGCGTAAGGCGTTTTCGACTATTGAAACAGTGATTTATCAATTGCGGGTGGAAGATGGACAGTTGTTTGGCAACATAGAGCTGTCCGGTAAAACCGTACGCGGGGCTCCAACTCAATTTTCTGTTTTTAAACCAAACTTTTCGACCACGGGTATTCTTGATGTAAGCGGCGCAGATTTGTCATTGGATGGTAGTGGTTTTTATCAACTTTATAGTCAGGAAAATGTGCCTTTCAATATGCATTTATCTTTTGTTCAGAATTTTGAAACAACTGAACAGGGAAATTTTACTATGGCCTTGCCATTAATCGGGGCAGTCCAGCAAACCCTGTATCTGGAATTGCCTGATCATATAGAACTGGTGAATAGCAATATGTCTTCGATTGCAGAGGGACTTTATGGTATTCCGGTGGAAACGGCGCCTCAACTGGAATTTCGAAAAAAATTAATCAGCAAGGATAAGAATGAGCAAATTTCAATCGACTCTTTTTCTACAATCGAGGTACATCAGGATTACTTACTGGTAGAAAGCCATTTTGTTCCGGCACAACCGATTAATCAGCCACTAAGGGTAAAACTGGCAGACGGTAGTAGTAATATTGCTTCAAATCTTGATCAGGATCGGATTGAAATCGACGATGATGGAAACCCGACTTTGCGCCTCAAGGCAAACTGGGTAACGCCTTTCACGCTTCGTTATCAATTACCACTCACTGAGTTAGCGTCAATCTGGCAAGTCCCGACTATTGGCGGTAACTATGGAAACCAGGGGGAATTTTATATATTGCCGGAGCCAGGATTGTCGATTGAAGTAAACCATCCCAGCTTGGTCAGTAATATCGCTGCCTCTAATTTATCGCAACAGGTCCAGGCAGTCGTGCAGCAAAAATACCCCTATTATCGAATAGTCGGTGGCGAATCAGTGAATCTATTGATTCGAAGATATACTGAAGTGAACAAGCCTGATTTCATCCTTGACGAACTATATTTTCGCGTCGATATCACAGATACCGGTAAACGAAGAAACACACTGACATTTGATTTACCAGCTCAGAATCAGGCATCACAAATAATGCTTAAAGCAATAGCAGGCGCACATCTATGGTCACTAAAAGTAAATGGTGTAATGCAACCGTTATACCAGCAGCAGGGTCAGGACTGGATTTTGCCTGTAATTTCGAATAAACAATCCAGTGTTGAGCTGGTTTACCTGGAAGAAATGGATAAACCGGGCATCAGTGGAAACATGAAAATTACCCTGCCGGAAACTCATCTCGCCGCAGAAATGCTTTACGTCTCTATCGTATTACCTAAACGCCTGTCTCTGATAAACATTGACACCATGCTTCTCGCTGAGGATCACAGCGAAATCGACAATCTTCCCAATCATTATTTCTTCCAAAGCCCTTATTACAAAGGTGGGACTATGTCGTCCTCGCTCTATTACGCAGAGTCGGCGAACGTCGGAGTTGGATTATGAGTATCAAAGGTATGATAAGCATCATCGTCATTTACTTTGTTGGTGCGGGTGCCTGGATATTTCTCGGCTCCGTGAGTGAGATTCGTAGTATGCAATTCGACCATTCAGCGACAACCGGTGTCGAAAGTTTATGGGGCAGGGAAATTCACCAATCAACACCTCGATTTTACGTGCAGGTGCCAGGCAGAATGCAGCTACAGGAAATCACCGCACAATCAGTCGATATTTCTGTCGATCTTCAACTCGAACAAAAGAGAAAAGGATTGATATGGTTACCGACCTACTGGCTCGATTTTACTGCTAGCTATAGTTTGAAAAATACCTCACCGGTTGCTCAAAACGTCAGATTTGGTTTTAATCTGCCAGATGCCAATGCTACTTATGATGAGTTATCTTTCAGTCTCGATGCTGAAGAAATTCAGCCTGAAATCCATAATCGAACCCAGATTAATCATATTGTGCCATTGCAATCTGGTGCAATAAAAACCCTCAACATTCACTACAAAATGCGTGGACTGAGACAATGGCAGTATGATCTTGCGGCCTATACCAAACAGGTTAGAAATTTAAATCTGGAGGTAAACACTAATTTTCAGGCGGTGGATTTTGTAGCAGGTAGTTTGTCTCCTTCGACATCTGAACTGACCGAATCGGGGATGGTTTTATCCTGGACTGCAAATGATTTGCTAACGAAAAAAAGTGTTGGTGTCGTCATGCCAGAAAAGCTCAATCCTGGCCCACTTTCCGCACGTATGAGTTTTTTTGCGCCAGTTTGCCTGTTATTCTTTTTTGTGCTGATCAGTGCTCTATGCATTATCAAGCAAATCCCGATTCACCCAATGCACTATCTATTTGTAAATGCGAGCTTTTTTGCCTTTAATTTGTTGTTTTCCTATAGTGTTGATCATCTCGATGTAAATCTTTCATTTATTATTTCTGCGCTGGTATCAGTATCAATTCTGACACCCTATTTGCGTCAGGCATTGGGTAAGAGTTATCCATTGAAAACATCGGTTTGCGGGCAGTTGGTCTATCTGGTGTTGTTTTCCTATAGCTTCTTTTTACAGGGAATGACTGGATTGACTGTCACGATCGCCTCTATTTTAACACTGGGAGTGCTCATGTTTTTAACTGCGAAAACTGACTGGAAAACTGTGTTTAAAAGCTGCAAATCAAATTTCGCGAACGCATAAACCCAGATCCAGGAATCGGAGGTAGTGCAGAAAGCATCTCATCTCAAGGAGTTTCTGAGCAAAGCCCGTCACGGCTGGATCAGAAACTCATTTGAGTCCCCGGTCTGGGCGCAGTTTCATATTCGTCGTTGTCGCCTGTTATCGAAAGTGGCCGCAGGCCACGAAGACGAAGAATCTGAAATTCTGGAACTAGTTAGTCGATCCTGCCAAAAGACATGGCTGGCGACTGAGTCATAGATATCACTGATTACTCGATTCTAGCTAATCCGGCCTTTACAATTCACAAGTTTTCATGCGAACGAAAAATGTAAAGCCCATCCCACGTAAAGTCAGGATAGAACACTACTAATCTAAGTGTTCCTCAGTTAAAAACCCGCAACAGATACTCGACCATTTTTTGACCTAGATGATTACCCGGGGCATCGACGCTGTATAACACAATCGAAAACTCGGGCAGTTCAGGCAGATGGCCGCCATGATTAATGGCCACTCGTCTGGGATCTTTGACGCATTCCAGCTCGGCGCTGATACAGAGATCCGCTGAGACCATTGCAAGCGCGGCGGTATCATCTTCGGAGGCGACAACATCTATCCATTCGAGATCGGCATCATCCAGTGCTTTGATTGCGCTAGAGCGAAAAGCGCAGTTTTTTGAGATGCCCATCGGCAATGGTCGTTTTTTCCAGGAATTGCCATCTACTGCGCCAGTCCAGACCAAAGGCTGAGTGTTGATTACACTGCCGCCCGAACTGGCAACTTGTTCTGTCGTCAGCACAACATCCAGCAAGCCCTGTTTATACTGGCTTTTCAGATTAACAGTCGGCCCTGAAGAAAGCTTAATTTGTACGCGCGGAAAATCGCGGCTGAATTCTTTGAGGATGCCCGGGATATGGGGGTAAATAACATCGCAGGGCGCACCCAGCCTGATTTGTCCTTCGTAGTCAGGCGAAGTTAGACGGCCCATGGCTTCATCATTAATCGCCAGCATCTGATTAGCGAAATGTAACAATTGCTCGCCTTCGGTGGTAGGCGACATACCCTGAGCGGAACGTTCGAATACACTCAACCCCAGGCTATTTTCCAACCGTTTGATTTGCATGCTGATAGCAGACTGAGTCATAAACAGGCGGCTCGCGGCGCGCGTCATGCTGCCGGCATCGGCAATCGTAACAAAGCTGCGCAAGGTACCCAGGTCGAGGTTGTGGAGTCGATTAGGAGTCATCAATATTTGTGAAGTAGTCAATCAATTTAATTCGATTTACTTATACACATCATTTCACCTATAGTCAATATCCGTTAAGTAAATAGGTGATAACTTCACACAAATTGATAGGAGACAGTCATGACTATATATACCGAAACTTGCAATCAGGAAATCCATGGGATCTCCGTAAATACACTGAGCAGCCTCGTTCAGCGGCTTCAGCGTTGGGCCAAAATTCAACAACTCAAGTACAGCGTGCATCGAGAACGTCAGCAATTGCTGGAAATATCGGATGCTATGTTGGCTGATTTGGGTATTACCCGAGGTCAGGCACAGGAGGAAGCACGCAGGGTTGATTTGCCTGCGATGCGGATTGAAGTCCTCGGCAGGGAAGTGTGTTAATTGGGGAATGAAAACCGCTGGTATCTGTAGAACTGGCGGTTTTTTTATATATAGAGCGTTTCGAATCCACCGATCAACTAGTCTCGTCGATATACACACTGTAGGTATTATAAAAAGCATAGTAGAGTCTTTCGGGTTTGGATATGTAGCAATCTCCAGAATTCTCAATAATCATTATGCGAAGGACTGATCCCTGCTATGCCACACGGGTGACCCAGAATCAATGATATAGGATAGCGCCTCTTTTACTCTGGATTACCTGGAATCTTTCATTACTGTCGGGTCGATAAAGACCCTCGGTGCTCAAATTACCTGTTAAATACTTATGTTTTAAATAGTTAATAAATTACCCAAAATATCAGGCTAATTACTACATCATAATTCTAGAGCTGACAGATGAAGGCATTTAATTGGTTCTTCCGATTTATTGATAAAAGTACAGGTGTCTTATGGGCTTGTTTATTCTTAGGTTATTCTGGTTTATTTTAGTCGTGGCGAGCGGATTAGTGGCAGCACTGATTGGCGCAAAACAATATGGCATAAACGTTGATTTAAACTCGTGGGCCAAAATTTCAGGGTTGCATGATATTCCAGAGGTAATTGAAATTATAAATCGGATTCCGGCGCTACTGAATTTCCCCATAATAAAATCTTACGGATTTTATGGCAGTCTGGCTTTATTGCTGATTTTCCTGCTTAAATTCACAATGAGTTTACGATCTGTCCGCAAGGATACAACTGAAGCAATTCATACCGAGAATGCCAAAGCCGTTTTCGATAACGATGACCTGGCAAATAGTTCAGATAGTTTTCCAGATAGCTCAGATAGTGCTCCAGATAGCTATGGCGAAACCTTTGACGGAAGCAGTACTGTAACCGAATTCATAGCCGAAACTAATTCCGATGCAGTGCTCGGAACTGATGGAAAGATCTATGACGGCACCGCTACCTTTAGCGGTACCGACACCTATGGCCATATCGATTCCAGACCAGAATTCTATGCCGACACCGAGGCTGAGGCCGACACCGAAGATGAAAGCGATTACAATGAAGAGGCCGAAGGCGATATTTCGTCGGTCGAGGATGACGAGACGAGACTTAGCCATTTAACCGATGCTGAATTAAAAAGTAAAACACTTGATTTTTTAGAAGAGATTCGCTCCTTTGAGGCCGACTTCCAAAACAACCGCGATGAAACAACAGCTGAGTTGATTGAATTTGCCGGCCAGGAGACTTCAAGAGACGATTTACTGAATGTTAAAAATACTTACGAGCAAAGGCAGGCAGCTTTTTCATCCGAGTTCGAGAGCAAATATAGACCCGAGGCAGTGACCTTCCGCCACGAAATTTCGAAAAGATTAGGAATTTCAGCGTCATATGATAATTCCAGTCCAGCCCTGGATATCGGTATGCTGGTCGGGGCTAACCCGATAGCCGACGTAGCCGATCTTATCGAAGAACTGGTGAAGGAATTAGCATAGGTAATAAGGGAACGGGGCTAAAAGAGAAAAGGATTCAAGGCGATCTGGGTCAACATCGTCATATTTGAAGGGGCAATGGAGCGGCGCGTCTTGGTTATTTGCCCGGGTGGTCAATTAATACATTACCATCTAATAAGCGTATTTTCTCTGATCTCTTCTAATTGATCTTCCAGCTTTTTAATTTCGTTACGAAAAAAAGCTAGTCTTTCCGGTTGGGTGTTATTACGTTCAATATCTTCAAGTGACTGGGTCATCTCTTTAATGGCCTTAATTATCTTAATTTCTTCGACAGATAAGTCGAAGTTTCTCAGTTTCCCGCCTCCATTTGAAGAATTGTTGTATTGTTTTAAAGCTTTCATTTCCCGACACCAGAATAGATAAGTTACTAGAGTATGGTTTCTGTATTAACTCTTAATAGTCTTATAGCTAATTATTAAAATTTAATGAATAAAGTGACTAATTTACTGGTAGCGAATAAAGGCTATTGGGTGCAGGTAACGGGAGATCGGAGCAGATTCTAGGAGTCTGTCAGACTTAGGATAAATCTCGGTAACTGCTCCTGCGTCGCCTAAAGCGCCTACTGTTGGTACTCTACCACCTGCATCCATGCAGGCGTACCGCGGAAAAGCCATTTTGGCCAGATTTTCCTATCCATTTCGTTTATGTATAGGAATACGGTATGCCGGTTTCGCCTAAAGCGCCTACTGTTGGTGCAGGAGCAAAAACCGGTGAATATGAATGACTATTCGCCTCAATCGATAGAAAAATCTGACTCAAAATGACTTTCCCTCGCTACGATTACCTAAGTCCGACAGACTCCTGGTTAATACAGTATCAATTAATAAGCGTATTATCTCTAATATCTTCTAATTCTATTTCCAGCTTGTTAATTTCGTTACGAAAAAAATTTACTCTTTCAGATTCAGAGTTCTTATCCTTAATATCGTCGAGTGACTGGTTTATCTCTTTAATGGCCTTAATTGTCCTTATTTCTTCGACAGTTAAGTCGAAGTTTCTCAGTTTCCTGTTACCATTTGGAGAGTTATAGTTTGATTTTGAAATCTTCATTTCCAGCACTACCCTAATTAAATTGCTATAAGACGCCTCCTGCTTTAGTTGCCCGTTTATAGGCCTATAGTTAATTTATAGCTTATTTTGAAAAATTTACCGTCAGTAGGGAAATCTGAAGTACGCATGTCTACATCGTCAAATGAAGGATCCTGCTTAATAAACGTGGCGACTGAAGAGTTTGCAATTAATCCTGAGCTGACTGATGTTGTTTAATTTAACGGTTCGTATAATCTAGTGCCGATTGACCTGCCCCACCTGCCCATTCTCTCTTTAAACTCTCTAGCAAATTCATCGGTTCATCGCATGACCAATGGTAATTCCCTCTTAAACCGTGTATATAATTCCAACTTGTCGGCCCGAAACATAATTTTCGGTGAGTGATGAAGATAAATGTTCCACAATAATATCTCATAACAGTGGTAAGGAGGAAGAATGAGCAAGACTGCAGAGTATCTAAATCGATTCATGAATGGTGTTAAAAAACGCAACCCGGGGGAACTTGAATTCCACCAGGCGGTTACCGAGGTAGCGAGCACTATATTTCCTTATATCGCCGATAAACCGATCTACCATAAAATGCAGATACTGGAACGCATGGCTGAACCCGATCGGGTTATCATGTTCCGCGTACCCTGGACTGATGATAAGGGTAATATTCGCAATCAGCGTGGCTACCGGGTGCAGTTCAACAACTCGATTGGCCCGTACAAAGGCGGTCTGCGGTTTCATCCATCGGTCAACCTGAGTGTGCTCAAATTTCTAGGCTTCGAGCAAACCTTCAAGAATAGTCTCACCGGCCTGCCGATGGGTGGTGGTAAGGGCGGGTCCGATTTCAATCCCAAGGGTAAGAGTGACAACGAGGTGATGCGTTTTTGTCAATCCTTCATGATTGAACTGCATCGCCACATTGGCGAGGATACCGATGTGCCAGCCGGTGATATCGGCGTCGGTGGCCGAGAGATCGGCTATCTATTCGGCCAGTACAAGCGCATTGAAAACCGCTTTGTCGGTATACTCACGGGTAAGGGTATGGAGTTCGGTGGCAGCAAGATCCGCACCGAAGCGACAGGCTACGGTACTGTGTACTTTATGGAAAATATGCTGGCACGAAAAGGTGACAGTTTCGATGGTAAGACGGTGTGTGTGTCGGGTTCGGGCAATGTGGCGACCTATGCCGTTGAAAAAGTGAATCACCTCGGCGGCAAAGTGGTGACGTTGTCGGACTCCTCCGGTTTTGTACATGACCCGGAAGGTATCGATGCAGATAAGTTAGCTTACATTATTGATCTCAAACAGGTGCGTCGTGGGCGCATCAAGGAATACGCCGACGAGTACACCTCGGCAAGCTTTCACGAAGGCAGACCATGGGTCGTCCCCTGTGATATAGCGCTTCCCTGCGCGACCCAGAACGAAATCAATGAAGAGGAAGCGAAAATCCTGCTTAACAATGGCTGTATTGGCGTTTCAGAAGGGGCCAATATGCCCACAGAACTCGCTGGCATCGATGCCTTTCAGGGATCAGGAATTTTGTACGCCCCCAGTAAAGCTGCCAATGCAGGTGGCGTTGCGGTTTCTGGGCTAGAGATGAGCCAGAATAGTGCGCGCATCGCATGGAAAGAAGAAGATCTGGAGAAATTACTCAAAGATACCATGCAGACTATTCACGACAGTTGCGTCGAATACGGCGAGCGCAAGGACAGAGTCGACTACCTCGCCGGGGCAAACATAGCGGGGTTTGTCAAGGTAGCGGATGCAATGCTTTCGTTTGGACATACCTAAGTCCGACAGACTCCTGGGATATGGCTATAGATGATGCGAAAACCACTAAAAAGATTAAATTCGAATTGATATGTCGTGGTTCAGCGTTTATTCTGCGCGCTCTCCATTTAAGCGCCCGTAGCTCAGTTGGATAGAGTACCTGGGTTACTCGGTGCATCCATGCACCTCGCCCTGAAGGGCCGCCGATAAACGGCGTTTCGCATTGCTCCTGCAATGCTGATCGAACCAGGTGGTCGGGAGTTTGACACTAAATCATCGGGAATGATTTAGAATGAGCGAAGCGAGCCCGAAGGGCAAAACACAGGGAGGTGTTTTGTAATATTGCCTGGAGCAAATTTGAACGTCCGCAGGACGGCCCGCAGGGTGGAGGGCAGGATGCCCGGAATAATCTCTCCGGCGAATATGAAAGGTTAGTAAAAATGAAATCGAAGGTTAAATCGAGAAGATAAAACCCTGAATTAAAATTAAGCGCCCGTAGCTCAGTTGGATAGAGTACCTGGCTTCGAACCAGGTGGTCGGGAGTTCGAATCTCTCCGGGCGCGCCATACTACAATCTAACCTGCACTATGCAGGTTTTTTTGTGTCTGTATCACAAGTAAAATCAATTAGTTATGTTTTATAGAGTCTTTAGCGTCCTATACAAGCCATAGTTATTGGTGGTAACAACAATGTTTTAATGGAATTAGCCAGATAATTACCACCAATTTAACTAATGGCGTTGATTCTAATTGCGCTCATGGATTGGTCAAAAAATAGGTGGTAGTTGGGAACCGAAAATGGCACTTACTGATACCAAGGTAAAAACAGCTAAAGCAACTGTGAAGCCATACAAGCTAACTGATGGTGGTGGCATGTATTTGTTAGTTAATCCCAATGGTTCAAAATACTGGCAATACCGTTTCAGGCTCAATAAGAAGCAAGGCACTTACCAAATCGGTAGCTACCCTGATGTTAGTTTGAAGAAAGCCCGTGAAGAACATTTACTAGCTCGCGAATGTGTCACTGAAGGCAAGAATCCACGAGAAATAAAGCTACATCGCACCGCAAAATCTGATCGAGATAACAATCGATTCGATTACTACTACCAAGCCTGGTTAAACAAACAAAACCTAGCACCATCAACGCTAAAAGATCTAAAACTGCGGGTAGCCAAAAATCTTACGCCACACATGGACAAGAAGGGCATTGATGAATTCACGACCCTCGATTTACTTAAGATATTACAGAAAGTTTCTGAGCGAGGAGCCAGGGAAACGGCTATTAAAATGGCTGGAGTATTAAGGCGAGTATTCAACGATATATTGTTGCTTCAATTGATTGAAACAAATCCTGCAGCCGGGTTAGCAGAATTACTGCCAAAGCCAGATCCAAAGAAGAAGAAAAATTTCTCTCATATAACGAACACCAACGAATTAGCGAAGTTGCTAAAAACGATTGATCAAGTAAGGCCCCGCCAAGATTATGCCGTGACTATGGCATTAAAGCTGATGCCACTAGTTTTTTTGAGGCCGAAGAATATTCGCTATATGCGGTGGGAGTACGTCGACTTTGGGAAAAAGCAGATACTATTTCCAGCCAGTGAAATGAAACGAAACGCTGATCATGTCGTACCTCTATCAACTCAGGCGCTTAAAATCCTGGCAGGGATCCATGAATTAACTGGTGATGATGAATACGTCTTTTCTACAGGCAGAGGTAATGGCAAGCCCATGAGTGAGAACACCACCACAAAGGCCATACAGACGCTTGTAGACCCTGATACTGGTAAGTGCCTACGGCAAAGAATTCATGACGTCTCATGGCTTCAGGCATACTGCTAGTACGATGTTAAATGAAAAGGGCAATGATCCCGATGTCATTGAATTGCAGCTAGCTCACTTAAGTCAAGACCGTATCAGAGCTACCTATAACAAGGCACAGTGGATGGATAAGCGTACTCAGATGATGCAGCAGTGGGCGAATTATTTGGATGAATTACGGGAGAGTAAATGATGCCTGCAACAACAAATGTTTCTATTGAGCGGATTATCGATCAGCTTCAATTAGAATCCATGCCAAAGCCACAGGCATTAGAAATTCTACTGCAGTATGTCTCCGAGAAAGATTTACGAATCTATTTCATTGAATCACTTACTGGAACCGATGCCGATGAAGTATATAAACCTATCTATGATAATAAAGGTGAAGTTACCGATATATTAATCGCAAATGGTTATTCTGAAATTCATGAAGATAAAAAGTAGTTAATAGATGCTGGTTTAAGTTTCGATGGTGTGTTGAATTGCATCCAAAAATGACCCATTGATTGCATCGAATTTTGAACCACTTGGACTCAGATAACATCGAGAAATCGTTTGAAAGCATTGGTTGCAAATGGGTCAACTATTCGGTGCAAACATCCTTAAAAGCGGATCAGTTTTGGATGCGATTCAACAGCAATGGCTTTCCTTGCTCCGCCATGTAAGCCAGAAACTCCGGGTAATGCCGGTCGATAATACGAGCAAGGGTTTTTTGGTCGGTGGCGTTCATGTAGAGGCCGGGATGGCGCGTTTTCCTTAAGCCCCGCTCTGGACATGCCTGTTTCCTTTCCATGGAGACAACACCTAACCAGTCACCGGGGCCGGATTGGGATGGGTCGACTAGTTTGGGTAAGGATCTTTGATTATTTGTCAGTGTGTTATTCGCCAGAGATTCCCGAATTAATGACGTGGTACTGAAAAATCTCGGTCGTATTATTTCTTTTTAATTGGATATTTATCTTATTATTTTTGACAAGTTCTCGTGCCATTGAAAGCGCATCGGTTACAGTTTCAATCGTTTCATTATTGAAAGAATTTATATTGTCGCCGGGTTCCAGTCCTGCTTTATCAAAAAGGCTTCCAGGCACTATTTCAGTTATCTTTAGTCCCTCATCGAACTCGAACTTGAAGTGTTCGCCGCCTGATTGTCACTCATCGCATGAGCGAGCTTGTTGAGTATTTCAAAGCTGAAGCCGGGTTTCAAATAGTTTTCGGCATCAGACAACCTATAACCGTGACTCCTGCCTATTAAGCGTGGCATTTGAATGTCTGCTAACCGGAAGCTGACATTCAATCATCGATGGTGAAAGACGGCTGTCGACCCTTAGCAGAAGTACAACGGCTAGTATAACTGGCGTATTTTACGTTGGCTGAAATCGAGTAGAGTGTAACGGACCGAATTTTAGCCATCGTAAAATATGTCTGGTCAATGCATTTGTTAGCACTCAGATATTTAATAAATTCTACTTATTCTATTCCTCGAAAAAATTAACACATCCTTTCCCTGCTTCTTTAGCTCGATACATAGCGATATCTGCCTCTCTCAATGATGTTTCTGAATCCGACTCCTCGAACCCCAATAGGCGTACTCCAATACTTGCGCTAACGTGCAACATCTTGCCATTGAAATCAAACGGCTTATTTACTATGTTAAGTATATTCTCTGCTATTCGTAATACCCTGTCACGAGCAACTCTTTCATCAGCAATCAGGCGATTAATCAAAACAACAAACTCATCGCCACCAAGACGGCCAACAGTATTTTCAGACCTAAGATTAGATTGTAAGCGTGTGGAAATTTCAACGAGCAAGGCATCTCCTGCTTCATGCCCGTAGTTGTCATTTACAGGCTTGAACCCGTCCAGATCTAACAAAAGCACCGCTCCGTGTTCCTTATGCCTAATGCAACCGGCTATAATATTGTCCAGGTGTTTTGATATTAAACGTCGATTGGCTATTTTCGTTAAAGGATCGGTAAGTGCCAACTTATTAATTTGTTCTAACGCCTCATCCCGAACTTCAACAAAAGGCCTAATGATCCAGATATAAATTACGGGAGTGGACATTAAAGCCAATAAAGCAGTATCAAGAACTGTTTCTGAGTATGTGCCTAATTCATGTGGGATACGCTGCAACATCAGCATAATTAATAATTCTACCGATGCAATAATAATTGCAATCCGTATGACCACTTGTTTCGTAGTTAGGAATTTCATGATTTATTTTTTATGCTAACAGGTGATTATGTGACACTTTGTTCTCAGTATATTCCCATGCATGACTTTTTATATCAACGCCGGGGTTATGGCCGTATTGCGCCATTTACTATTATCTACCGAACGTCCGCTTTAATTCTTTTTCCGATACTCCCAAGGTGGTATAGCAGGAACAGCCCATAGCCCTAATGTCTTCTCTCTGGCTTTATTCTCATCAATAATTCTAGTTGGATCTATATCGCAGAATAGGCAGACTGTTTTTTGTATATCCATATATTATTTTGATTTAAACCGAAATCATATTATAGTTTTCACATAACTAGTAAAAGCCGCTCTTTGTTAGGAGGCACATTTCGAACTGGTGGTAGTTTTGGTGGTAACTATATTAATGCATTATATTAAATAGTTATAAATCAAATACTTATATATCTAGTTCGAATCTCTCCGGGCGCGCCAAACATAAAAAAACCCGCGTAGAGACGCGGGTTTTTTATGTTTGGTGTGTCTGATGAATTGGTTCGAACTCCAAGTTCGACAAAATCATCTGGAATGATTTTGAACGTCCGCAGGACGGCCCACAGGGCGAAGGGCACGACTGCATGGATGCAGAAGGTAGAGCAATGCTGGGAGCAATTGCCGAGGGACAGCCCGAAGTAATCTCTCCGGGAGGCCGTTCTCACTCCTCCCTGTGCTTCACCGCAACAGTTCATCCATGAACAATGCGATTTAAACGTCCTCGCCGACCGTTAAAGACTATGTTTCCCCAATTCTTTCTTTAACGCCTGCTCGATATCCTCACTGAAACACGCAAATATCACGGTATTAACGTATTTGCAATCGTGCAGGCTTTGCAGGCTGGTACTGACAGCTATCCCACAGGCCAAACTAATCGGATAACCGTAAACGCCACAGGAAATTGCCGGGAAGGCGATGCTGCTTAACTGATTTTGCTCGGCTAGCAAAATGCTCTGACGGTAGCAGGACGCGAGTAATTCGGCTTCCTGGTGTTCGCCGCCGTGCCAGACTGGGCCGACGGTGTGAATTACGTGTTTGGCTGGTAGTTGATAACCTGCGGTTATTTTCGCCTGTCCGGTTTCACAGCCGTTCAGGGTTTTACATTCGGCTAATAATTCTGGCCCGGCGGCGCGGTGAATCGCACCGTCGACGCCACCACCTCCAAGCAGGCTGCTATTTGCGGCATTGATGATTGCATCGACTTCGAGGGTGGTGATATCAATTTGCAAGACTTCAATATTTGGCATTAACTCGGTTCCCAAACTGTATTAGTGATTGTTGCAGAGAGTTGCAATCGGGGCAATCCCGAGTTGCCGGTGCGCGGCGTTTTGCTGTACCCCTGAGAACCATAAGTGCTTTATTCTGGACAGTTAGGCATAACCGCCTTAATCAAAAGTTAAAATGCGCCATATGACTGGGGTACACGACTAGCAGCCGGTGAGGAATTATTGAAATACAGAATGTAATTATATTTATAGCCCAGTCTAATGAGTAAAAATCCACCCTTGAACGGCCATATTGGGATATTATGTTTTTCCTTCCTATGTATTAATTTCTCTACTTTTCCATGACTGCTGTATCTTCTATTCAAAGCTGGCCCATTTTCCCCCTTATACCCTATGCACTTCTATTGCTGGGGTTGTTATCACTATCACGAATTATTCTAATGGGTTGGTTATGCGGTCGAGTAGGCAGCCTACATAATGCCCTTAAAATAGCTGGTATAGGATTGCGTTTTGATGTGATAGTCATGTGCTATGTGTGGTTAATTCCGACTCTGTTGTTGTTATTGCTACCCGAAGCGAGCTGGATTAATACCTTATTGAGTACAACGGCAAAATTCTGGTTTAGTATTTCTACTGTATTGATTGTTTTTCTGGAAATCAGTACATTCGCTTTTATTGACCAATTCGATACTCGTCCCAATAGAGTGTTTTTTGAATATCTTGAATCCCCCGGTGAAGTCATTAAAACATCGGTACTGGAATATCCCATGCATTTTGTAGCGGCCATTATTTTGCTGGGTGCTCTAACATTTTTCCTGATTGATTTTAACCAGTTAATCTTTCAGGTCGCCGACCCATTTCCTGTCTGGTTACGCCTGACCCTGATTCCGGTAATATTCCTGGTGTTTGTTGCGGGAGCGCGCTCCAGTTTCGGGCACAGGCCGGTGAATGGCAGTGTGGCTGCATTTACCAACGACCAGCTGGTCAATAAACTGGGCTTGAATTCAACCTATACCGTGCTGGATGCATTGGCGCGACTGAAAGATGAAGAATCGGAGGCAGATATCTACGGCAAAATGGATGATTCCAGGATGGTAGAAATCATTCGACAAAAGACAAATATAGATCCGGCAGATTTTATAGATGATTCTCTTTCAACCTGGCATCGTCAACAGGTGCCAGCGAAACCGAATAAAGCGAATCTGGTCATCATACTCGAAGAAAGCATGGGCGCCGGATATTCGGCAAAACTGGGGGGTGTCGAAGTAACTCCGGAACTTGATAAATTATCAGAACAGGGGCTCTGGTTTTCCAGTTTATATGCCATTGGAACGCGCTCAGCGAGGGGAATCGAGGCCGTTGTTTCAGGTTTTCCGCCTTCTCCCTCTCGCAGCGTATTAAAACTGGGTCTGGCACAGCAACATTTTCCTACCATAGCCAGTATTCTAAAACTGCAGGATTACGATACCCAGTTCATCTATGGCGGTGAAAGTCACTTTGATAATATGGCAGGGTTTTTTCTGGCCAATGGCTTCGACAGGGTCAGCGATGATAAAGATTTTTCAAACCCGTCTTTCCGTGGCACCTGGGGAGTCTGTGATGAAGATTTATTTCAACGAGTCGACGACGAGTTAATGCAGGCAAAAGATAATCCTCAGCTTATCCTCGCCTTTTCTTCAAGCAACCATCCTCCGTATGAGTTTCCTGATAGTAAATTTGAATGGCACGATACGACAAAACAAACGGCCAATAATGCGGTTAAATATGCAGATTTTGCGTTGGGACAATTCTTTGATAAGGCACGCACACAGCCCTATTGGGATAATACTTATTTTTTAATTGTGGCCGATCATGAAACCCGAGTTTTTGGACCATCCCTGGTACCTGTGAATAAGTTCCATATCCCGGCTTTAATCCTGGGGCCTGATATTAAACCGCAGAATTACGCAAAACTATGCAGTCAGCTTGATCTGCCACCTACTATATTGTCACTGATGGGCATACAGAGCTCGCACCCGATGATTGGACATGATCTGTTGCAATTACCCAAGGACTATGCGGGAAGAGCTATGATGCAATACGGGGATAGCCATGCTTATATTTATGGGGACGAGGTAATCATTCATGCTCCGCAAAAAGAGCCACGGCAGTTTTTATATAAAAATAAAGAATTGATGGAATCAAAACTGAATGAAGATCTCTCAGAAATTGCAAAGGCTCATGCACTTTGGCCAATGTTTGCGTATCGCCAGAAAAAATATCTTTCCACCAACAGCTAGTATCTAAATATCATGTTGGTACTAGAGATTATATTTTATCTGCTGATAGTGTTGATAGTTAGCATTTTCACTTTAAGTTTTTACGTCAATTATCGATTATCCATAAGAAGTCATTCAGAAGCTTATGATGATTCT
Source organism: uncultured Gammaproteobacteria bacterium (assembly GCA_964196115.1). Classification (GTDB taxonomy): domain Bacteria; phylum Pseudomonadota; class Gammaproteobacteria. The sequence continues at coordinate 5,427 of CAXMRQ010000106.1, read as the reverse complement.
CGAAAGGTCTGGACCGCGCGTGGCATCTATGGCGAAGGAGTCGAAGAGAACTCGATAGAGAGTATTCGACACGCCTTCGATGAAGGTGCGATGGGCGTAGAAGTAGATGTCTTTTACGATGTCGAAATGAACGATTTTATCGTCTCTCATAACCGGCCTTATCTGCTGGTGAAGGGTAAGCTGCTAACGCTTAAGGAATTGTTCGATGCTCTGGGAGAAGGTCATTATTTCTGGCTGGATTTTAAAAAATTACGTTTTCTAACGCACCTGCAGGCGTTGCAGGCAGTACATAGGCTGAAGATAATATCTGCAAAAAATGGCGTGCATCAGCGCGTATATGTTGAAGGGGAAACCCCGATCAATCTAGCGCTGTTTCGTAAAGCCGGGTTTCATACTATTTTTGATACACATCCAACAGCTGATAATAATTTTCTCACGCCTTTTGTCATTGCTGTGTATAAAATATTTTATTATTTTGGAGACCATACCGTGATGGGGATGGAATATGGTTCTGTGGATAAGCCTGTATATGGTAAAAACACACAAAAGCGTTTAGGCAGATTACCCGTGTTTCTCTATCATGTTCCGGTAGATGAAAATTTGCTGGATGATTTAGTAGAGATACAGGCTGTCAGGGCCCTCATCGTAGGGAATAACCAAAGTGTTAATTTTCATTATAAAAAAGCACAGGAAAGCTGACCGATAAATTGATAGTCAACCCCGGTGATCGGTGGCGCCAGGGCAAGACCGATTTTAAGATGGAATAGCCCTCCGGCTACTAACCCTCAGCCGGTCAGTTATCTGCCCGCTCGGCATTCACTTTTAAGGGAGTAATACCGGATTTGCGGATTTCAATATTAGCCATCCGGCTGCTCCCAGAATTCTACTAACGATTTTTCCAGAGTTTCGATATCACCGCAATCTTGCACCTGCCAGTGCTTCGGCAACTGGGTTTTATAACCAGTCTGCCTGAATCGATTGTCGAGTAAAACGACGATACCACGATCAGTTTCGCTGCGGATCACTCGCCCGGCGCTTTGCTGTACCCGCGTGATGCCGGGAAAGCGGTAGGCGAAATCAAAGCCGTTCTTGTGCAGGCGTTCGAAATCGTTCTGGATTAACTGTTGTTCGGTATCGGCTTGCGGTAAACCGACGCCGACGATAATCGCGCCAATCAACGCAGGCCCGATGTAATCGATGCTCTCGGCGAAGACGCCGCCCATAATGGCGAAGCCGAGCGTGTTTTCGTGTTCGAAGAAGCGCGAGAGAAAATCTGCGCGTTGTTGCGAGTCTGAGTCCCTGGTTTGCAGCAGAGTTTCGGTCGATGGGAATTGTCGGCAAAATTGTTCGTATACCTTGTGCATGAACGCGTAGGAGGAAAAAAACACCAGGTAATTACCCGGTCGAGCTTCGTAGCAGCGTTGGATCGTCGAGCAAATCGCATCGATGTAGCGGTCGCGGTGGCGATAGCGGGTATCGATGTAGTGGCCGATGCTGACCTGTAGATTCGCCTGCGGAAAACTCGACGGCAGTCTCAACGTCTGGGTTTGCTCGGTGAGTCCGAGCGCCGACTGGTAGTAGCCGGGTGGTGACAGGGTGGCGGAAAAACCACACAGCGCGCTAAACAATGGATAACATTGCTGCAGGTATTCGAATGCATTCAGACAAAGCAGTTTTACTTCGCGCTCGTCGGTCGGCTTTTTAATCAGTGTACGGTGGTGTGTATCGTACAGGCTGGCGATGCATTGAAAGCGAAATACGGTTTTGGCGAATTCGAGCGTCTCGGCGGCGAGGCGCTGGTTGTTAATTAGTTCAAGGCCGAGCTTTTCGGCGAAGCGAAACGTGGCGCGCGTCACTACTGTCGGAACTTCGTTGCCGACGACTTCGTCCTCGGTTTGTTCGCGCGCACACTTGTTGAGCGCAGTGGCAATGCTATTGATCGCGCGACTCATCGTGGCGCTGGTTTGCACCAGTCGCGCGGCGCGTAACTGGCGTCGACTGAGGCTGGCACTATACATGCCGCGTGCGCGGTCAACCAGATTATGCAATTCGTCGATCAGCAATACCTTGCGCCGGGAATCGGTTTTGAAATAACTCATTTGCACTAGCGGGTCGAAAATATAGTTGAAATCGCAGACGATGACGTCGACCCAGGGCAGCATTTGCAGCGTAAGCTCGAATGGACATAGTTGATGCCGGTCGGCGATTAATCGAATTTGCTCGCTGGTCATTCTGCGAATCTTTAACAACGCTTCGCGCGCGGCGGCGAGGCGGTCGAAAAAACCGATAGTGCGCTGGCATTTACCGTCTTCATTAAACTCGTCTGTATCGCTTGCGCAGGGGCAGCATTTGGCCTTGGCCTGAATGATCAGATAGCTGATCGACAACCCCTGATCGACCATTTGATCAATCGCTTTGAGCGCCTCGTTTTGCCCCGAGGTTTTCGCCGACAGGTAAACGATTTGATCGGCAATATCTTCGCCAATCGCCTTCACCGAGGGGAACAGGGTGCTGATGGTTTTGCCTGAGCCGGTCGGGGCCTCGACCAGCAGGCGGGTGGCGTTTTTAATATTGCGGTAAACCTGTGCGGAAAATCGGTACTGTTCAGCGCGATACTCGGTGAATGGAAATTCGAGCGAGCGCGCAGTCGCCAGCAATTCTTCGTGTTGACTGGAGACCAGACTATGCCAGGCCAGATATTGTCGCAGAGTCTGGTTTAAAAAATCTTCCAGTTCCGATCGACTATAAGTTTTGCTAACGCGGCGCTCCTGAAAGTTGAACAGGTTGACATAGTTGACACTGGTTGCCAGCTGGTCGAGTTCGTGTTCAATCGCATAACAGGCCGCATAACATTTCACCTGCGCCCAGTGCGCGCTATCGTAATCCTCGGAAAACTCGACCATGAAACTGTAAACAGTCTTGATTTCTTCTAACCTGGGCGGGCTTTCATCGGCGAATATCAAATCTATGCGTCCGCCGAGTTCGATCTGGTAATCATCAAGACGGGTTTCAAATTTGAGGGTTTGCTCAGCCAGTGCTTCATTCTGGTAGCGCTTTTGAATTTTCTGATGGGTTTTGATGCCTTCCTGCGCGCTCGCATTCGGCCCGCCATCGAAGCCTAGATCACCTCGACGGTGGCAAAATTCGACCAGTTGGCGGACACCGATTTTGAGCGCCGCTGTCATATTGCGTCAGCCCAGCGCACGCGTGCCACCGTATGTGGGATATCGTGTTCGACAAAGTAATTCATCCAGCGCTGTTGATTTTTTTGCAGGCTGTCACCCGGCCCCTTAACTTCGACGAGCTGATAGCCGTCATCGGCGGGAAACAATACCAGGTCGGGAAATCCGGCGCGGTTATTTCGCAGGTCGAGCTGGATGCGTTCGAATATTATCGTCCAGTGATTAAACGGAATGCGTTGCAAAGCCAGTTCGATAATCTCGAGGCTGAGTGCCTGCCAGTTGACCAGTGGATTCATCATACCGAATTTTTGCGCCCAGCGTTCGGCGACTCGCTGCCAGATGTGTTCGTTAGTGGTAATCGACGACCAGGCGGCCTCGAATTCCAGCGCTCTTTTTTGTTTAAAATCGTGCGCGTAATAGTCGGCAGGGCGGTGTTGAAACGGATTGTAAAAGGCGCCCGCAATCGGTGCGAAGATCGCATCCCAGATTATTAATCCCAATATCCCGTTAAATAGTGAGTTTTCGAGATAAAAGCACTGATTGCTGGAATTTTGCTCACGGAAATATTCAGCAACCGCGATTTCGACACTGTCCTGTTTTGCTAATTCCAATTCGAGGATTTCAGGCTTGTGTACCACTTCGGGTGCCGAAAAAAAGGCATGATCGCTAATTTTATGACGCTGAACCAGACGCCTGCCAAAGGCGAATGCAAACTGGGTTTCTTCTTCGCTATAAGGCGTGTCGATTATGGTTTCGCAGAATTTTAATGCGGCTTTAACCTCTCCCTGTTTGTGCCATATACGGGCGATACGTTCGCGACTCGGGGGCAGGCTGCACTGACAATAAAGCGCCAGCGCGAGTGGCAGGTCACCGAGTCGTTCGATCTGGCGCGCTACCTCGAATTTGATGCGCTCGGCTTTCCGATATAACGGTGAATCGGGGCTGGTTTCTTGTGCTACCGCGTTAAAACAGGTTTGCAGGGTCTGCTGATCGGCAGGATCGGTGAGTTGAAACAGAGTATCAACCTGGTGCAGCAACCAGTGCTGCTGAATCTCGGGCGTGCTGGTATAGGGCCGGTTTTGCATGTCGATGTGGTAATTTTCGTAACAGTAGAGACCGATGTCGCGCAACACGAAGTCGGTCATCGACTGATTCAGGTTGCCGAAGAAGAGCATTTGAAACAGGGTATAGCTGTCTTTTTGCAGAACCTGTAACAGACAATCACTTTTTTTCAGGTGGTTAAAAAAGATATCTTCATTTTCATTGAGAAGCGCTGTGTCGAGTGCTGATCGCTGCATTTTACGCAACTCGGGTCGCTGCGGATGCTGGGCGAGTAATTCTGTCTTACTGAACAGGGCAATGAGTTCCGCGCGATTTATTTCAGGATCGACTTGCAAAAAGCCTCTAGAGCTGAGCAATGCAATCGCATTCGGTATCGATCCGATTTCCGGGTAGTCCAGTTTGCTCAAACGGAATAGATAATGGCTGCGATTTAATAAGCGGATATAGAGTTTTTGCGCGTCGCTAGAGAGTGTCGCGAACGAGTGCAAAAATTCCAGTTGCTCCTGTTCGAGTAGGTCGGCATATAAAGATTCGACATGGTCGAACAGGGTAATGACGTTATCTAGGTAGTAGCTCTCGGGCAGGTCGGGTTGCATGGATTCACCAGGCCTCTGTAGGGTCGAATTCATTCGACCGGTCGCTTTTCCTCAACAGGAAATGGCTCAACAGGAAATGGCGTTCTCTGAGTAATGCGTCGTAGGGCAGGGAGATCGCCTTGCCTCGAATATCTTTTTGCCAAATGAATTCGGCCCTACGAGCATTATCTTCCCGCTTCATTTAACCCGGAAATTTCATAAATCTGCGCAAGGGTCGCGCAGCATATTGATTTCACAAGGAAATATCCGAAGAAGTCTCGTATCAATGATTCCGAGCGACTGAGGATATATTTCTTGTGGAAGCAATAGGCAAGTGGGATTGTGCATGATTTATGAATTTTCCGGGTTAACTGCTTTTATAGGCTTTATTACGATGCGCCACTTTGACGATCAGAATAATTAATTCCGAATGTTGAATTTCATAAATAATCCGATAAACACCTTGTTTTACCCGATACCGTTCCTGGCCTGAGAGTTTGATGCAACCCTCTGCTCGTGGGTTTTCACACAGCGCTTCGATGCATTCAAGTATGCGTTTCACATCATCATTTGGAATATTGCGAAGGTCTTTCGCGACTGATTTTTTG
>CAXMRQ010000105.1:0-3532 GCA_964196115.1 uncultured Gammaproteobacteria bacterium | reverse complement strand
GTAGGCGCTTTAGGCGAAACCGGCATACCGTACCTCCTGTACATAAACGAAATGGATAGGGAAACCTGGCCAAAATGGCTTTCCCGTAGTACGCCTGCATGAATGCAGGTGGTAGAGTACCAACAGTAGGCGCTTTAGGCGACGCAGGAGCAGTTACCAAGATTTATCCTAAGTCCGACAGACTTCTAGTATCAATCCAGATCAAGCTAGCCATTCTGCCAGTTGTCGCGTTTCGGCGGTAAGAGAAAAAAAGTGCTTCATCGTTAAAACTACAGTAATCAGTTCGACTTGTTTCAGCCACCTGGAGCCGAGTTAGCGTGCTGAGCGCTAATCCGCCCAGATCACAAAGCCAATGCGCCGGGCGATTGGCAACAAACTGGCTTACGTCGCTAGCATTTCTGGCAATAAAGATATCCCTTACTTCATCGCCAACCTCGAAGCATTGTTGACTAATCCCTGGCCCGATCCAGGCTAGCAACTGATCAGGTGACGATTTCATGGTTTTAATCGTAGCCTCGATGATACCGTCGGCCAGTCCGCGCCAACCTGCATGAATCGCTGCGATTTCGCTACCCGACCGATTACACAGCATAATCGGCAGGCAGTCCGCTGTCATTACCACCGCCACTGTACCTGCCTCCCGGCTAATCGCCGCATCAGCACTTCGATTCGACTCGTCGTCGAGATTTACAACCCGGATGCTATGCGTTTGCTCCAGCCAACAGGGCTCTGCAGGTAGTCTCAAAGAGGAATAAAGTAACTCTCGATTACGTAACACCGCGTCATCTTCGTCACCGACGTGTGTTGCTAAATTAAACGAATCATAGTGGTGCTTGCTGTATCCTTCGTGGCGGGTAGTACACAGTGCCTTAACCTGTGCAGGCGCATTCCACTGAGCTTCAATCAATTCTATCGATGGCTCAGGCTTCATTGTCGAATTCACTTATCGCATCCAGCACGGTTTGAAAATCCTGCGGGATAGCCGCTTCAAAACTACATAGCTGGTCAGAGCCTGGCAAAATAAAACTCAAGCGTCTGGCGTGTAGCGCCTGGCGCTTGAAATTTTTCAACTGGCTAGCCAGTTCGGGAGTAATTTTTGCCGGCAAACGTGGCCGCCCACCATAAACAGGATCACCTAGCAGCGGGTAATTAATATGTGCCATATGCACTCGAATTTGATGCGTCCGACCTGTTTCTAACTGCACATTAATTAGACTGTGATGGGCGAATTTCCGTGCCACCTGGAAGTGGGTTATTGCTGTTTTACCATGTTTTTGTACCGACATTTTTTTTCGATTTTGAGGATGCCGTGCAATCTCGGTTTCGATCGTTCGTCCGGCGGTTACCACACCCTGCGTGATCGCAATATATTCACGTTTTACCGTACGGCGTTGTAACTGATCAACCAGGCTGGCATGGGCCTTCAATGTCCTCGCCACAACCATCACACCTGTAGTGTCTTTATCGAGGCGATGCACAATACCAGCGCGTGGTAATTGCTCGAGAGCTGGATCAATGTTCAACAAACCGTTAACCAGTGTGCCACTGTCGTGACCCGCCGCGGGATGCACTACCAGATTGGCAGGTTTATTAATGACAAAAAACTCATCGTCCTGATGCAAAATTTCGAACTCAATGTTTTCCGCTTTATCAGCGAGTTTTGCGACATAGGGAATGTCAAGGTCAATTAAATCACCGTCATAAACACGTTGTTTGGGTTTACAGGTTTGTCGATTAAGATTAATGAATCCCTGCTGGATCCACTCCTGAATTTTACTTCTTGAATAATCGGGCATTAAGCCATGAAGCGCCTGATCGAGACGGCTGCCCGAATACTCGGCTTTGACCTTTAACTGTTGCTGAATTAATTTCATCGGCCAGTTATACTGTTTGTTTGTTTATTCAGCAAGTCGAGCCACGAGTTAAATCAGCTTTATGAATTTGAAAGTACTATTTTTAATAGCGACCTGTCTATCGCTGATGGCCTGTGGCCCGGCCAAGGAAGTTGATTTAACCGCCGGATGGAGCGCTGAAAAACTCTACCGTAGCGCCAAACTGGAAATGACCAAAGAAAATTATCAGACGGCCATAGAGCGCTATGAATTACTTGAGTCGCGTTATCCGTTCGGTAAATATGCTACACAGGCGCAACTTGATGTCGGCTATGCTTATTTTAAATATGATGAACTCGATGCGGCGATTGCGGCAATTGATCGTTTTATCAAAATTAATCCACGCCATGAGGCAGTAGACTATGCCTACTATTTGAAAGGGCTGGTTAATTATAATCGAGGCGGTAGCATACTCGACGCGTTTCACGATCGCGATAAAGCTGATTTTGACAAGTCGATATTACTCACTTCATATAACGATTTTAGACTCTTGTTAAGACGCTTCCCGCGTAGTAAATACGCCACAGATTCACGACAACGGCTGGTTTTTTTGCGCGACATGCTGGCCCGGGCTGATTTAAAAATTACGCGTTATTATGCCTCTCGCGATGCCTGGGTTGCCGCTGCGAATCGGGCAAAATTTATTATCCAGACCTATCCGGGTACCGAATCAATTAAGCCGGCGCTGGAAATTCAACTCACCGCCTACCAGCGCCTGGGGCTTGATAATTTGGCCGCCGACACGCAACGCATCATCGATCTGAATTAGGTTTGTCGGTCGAATAAATTCAACCCTACGCCAATCATCCTGTAGGGCCGAATTCATTCGGCCAGCAATGATTATCGGGGGATGACCGATTTTGCATGGCCATGTCCTCAGGTTACCCTCATGAGGCAATATTCAAAACAATTTTGGGCGCAGCACAAAGGCCCTTGTTTAACTCGTCAAATGCCTTCGCCCCTTCGGCCAATGATCTCTGCTCAATCCAATCCAGACTACCGAGCGCACCACTATAGAGTTTTTGCAATGTCCTTTGCAGATCGACCGGTGTGTAAGTATAGGTGCCGATAAAGGTTATTTCACGCAAAGTGATCGCACGCACATCCATTTCACCGCGGTTATCCATCAGCCCGATATGCACAATCACCCCACCGGAACGAACCGCAGTAATACTCGACTGGCGCGTAATTGAGTTGCCCACGGCATCAAATACCAGATCATAACTCATCGCTTCGGGAGGCGTCTTCAGTGGGTCGAAAACATTGCAGGCGGTATGTTTTTCGACAGTTTTTCGCCGCAGCTCATTGGTTTCCGCCAGATCAACCCGGGTTACGCCCTTATCGAGCAAAATCAGGGCGGTGAGTAACCCGACAGAACCGGCGCCCAATACCAGAGCACGTGATTCACTAATCGGTCTGGCACAGGCTCTCTCAGACAGTAAAACAGCATGCAATCCGGTTGCGCCCGGCTCGGTTAAAGCCGCCTTAGCAGCGTTCATGTCCTCCGGCACGGGAATCAGGTTGCGTTCCGGAATTACAATTTGCTCGGCAAACGCACCTGCTCGATACATGCCGATCAAATCACGCTCGGCGCATAGATTCTGGCGGCCCGACAAACAGTCATCGCATACGCCACAGGA
>CAXMRQ010000104.1:0-21577 GCA_964196115.1 uncultured Gammaproteobacteria bacterium | reverse complement strand
TCTCTCCGGGTATATTTACTTTAAAATTCAGTTCTAAACTTGAATCAGAGCAATTTCCATGCCCTATATTTTTACGCCGTTTGCCAGACCGAATAATTGAATTTCTCTAGCCCTTTCCGTATCTTCATTTACTGCTTCTTTACGGCTTCTTTACGGCTTCTTATGAAAACCTAATTTAACGGATAGTTTTTTGAATGCAAGCAAAGTGTGAACAGCGTCACATAAGGAAAAATAGAATTTACCTTAACAAAGAAACTTAAATGCTTGAAAACGAATATTAAATGTTTAAATTATTAATTTAAAAAAAAATTAAAATAATTATCAAATTTAGTCAAAAAATTGACTAAACTGCCTTAACTGTCCTCTAGAAGTTGTTGATTTCGGGGTATTTGTACTATATGGAAGCAGTTTTTTATGGGATTCTGATGTGTTTTTAGAGACAAAATTAATGAAGCCTCTTAACGTTGTAAAATAGAAATTTATATATAAAATTCAGGAAATTTTTTACCTTCAGTCCATCTCTTCGATCCAGGCCATTTGCACGGCCTCGAGGATTTTTTCATTTGATCTTTCGGGGTCATCGTCGAATTCTTGCAGAGCGCAAATCCAGGCATGCAAATCCGTGAAACGAATAAACTGCGGATCGACACCTGTATGAATTTCGGATAATTCAATCGCTATCTCCAGTGTATCAGTCCATTTCAAACTCATGATCAGATTCTCCTAAAATTAGTGATTTTCAGACACCATATTAATTGTGTATTTGGGAATTTCGATGACCAGAGATTCGTTCCCGAGCAATGCCTGACAGCTTAATCTTGAGTCCATATCGAGTCCCCAGGCCTTATCCAGATAATCGTCTTCCTGTTCGGTTGATTCCTCGAGCGAATCGAAACCTTCACGCACATACACATGGCAAGTCGTACAGGCACATGATTTTTCACAGGCGTGCTCTATTTCTATGCCGCTGTTCAGCATTGCGTTACAAAGACTAGTACCCGGTTCGGCATTAATCACTGCACCTTCGGGACAAATTTCTTCGTGGGGAAGAATTATAATTTCTGGCATTTTTATACTTCTACTTCGTCTATTTGTTTACCTGCTAGCGCCTGGTTGACACTGGCATTCATACGTCTGGCAACATAGGTTTCGCTTACCTTTTCCATCGTCTTAACTGACTTTTTTAACTTCTCTGTACAGGCAGTATCGATAATAGCTTCCAGATCATTCCTGGCTTCCATTATTAACATCATTTCAGTCTTATTTAGTACTTCTTCACCGTCATTCGCAAGTGCTGAATCGATCGCTTCGACTACTCGCCTGGCTTCTACCTGTTGCTCTTTTAGCATTCGGGCTGATACATCAGCACGCGCATTTTCCATCGAATCCCTTAGCATTGATTCGATCTCACTATCGTTTAATCCATACGACGGCTTGACGACTATGTCGGCTGCGACGCCACTTTTAGTCTCTTCCGCTCTGACAGACATCAGGCCGTCAGCATCGACCTGGTAGGTGACTTTTATACGGGCCGCACCAGCGGTCATCGGTGGGAAGCCGCGTAATTCAAACCTGGCCAGTGATCGACAATCGGAAATTAACTCTCTTTCTCCCTGTACCACATGAACCGACATCGATGTTTGTCCATCTTTGTAAGTAGTGAATTCCTGAGCTCTGGTTACTGGAATAGGCGTGTTACGTAAAATGATTTTTTCACTCAAGCCGCCCATGGTTTCGATTCCGAGAGAAAGCGGCAATACATCCAGTAATAATATTTCGCTGTCAGGTTTGTTACCGGCAAGCACATCGGCCTGAATGGCTGCTCCTATAGCCACGACGCGATCAGGATCAAGTTCAGACATAGGTTCGCGTTCAAAAAATTCGCCTACCATTTGCTTTACCAACGGTACCCGGGTTGACCCTCCTACCATTACCACTTCACTAATTTCCATTTTTGAAAGATTGGCATCGCGCAAAACCCTACGACAGGGCATTAAGGTTTTTTTAATTAAAGGTTGAATCAATGCATCGAACTGAGCCCGATCAATACTGCCTTTCCATTCCTGATCGTCGTACTGAATTGATATCGGTGCATTTTCCTGATCGGACAGTAACTCTTTGGCATCACGTGCCGCTATCAAAATTTGACGCGAAAGTTGTGCATCAACCGAGCGTATATTTGCCTGAGTAAGAATCCATTCACCAATGGCGTGGTCCATATCGTCGCCCCCAAGCGATGAATCTCCACCAGTAGCCAATACTTCAAATACCCCCATATTCATACGTAAAATTGAAATATCAAAAGTACCGCCGCCGAGGTCGTAGACCGCTATAACGCCATCATGGTTTTGATCCAGTCCGTAAGCGACCGCTGCTGCGGTTGGCTCATTGAGTAAACGAAATACATTTAAATTGGCCAGTTTTGCTGCGTCGCGGGTGGCCTGTCGTTGTGCATCATCGAAATAGGCTGGCACCGTTATCACCACACCTGCCAATTCATCTCCGAGTGACCGACTGGCCTGTTTAGCAAGGGTTTTTAGAATTTCAGCAGATATTTCGACAGCGCTGACATTGCCCGACCTGGTCTGAATCCTGGGTACCGTTGACTCCCCGTCTCTAACAAAATTGTATGGCAACACTTCACCAAGCCGCTTGATATCTTCAACACCGCGCCCCATTAAACGTTTGACAGACGATATGCTATTAAGTGTGTCCACCGATTGCATCTGTCGTGCCGCCCTGCCAACCTGTACCTGATCGACGCCGTAATGCACGACAGACGGTAATAAATGCTCACCGTCAATATCGGCCAGTGTATCGGCCTTGCCACTGCGTACAGTTGCAACCAGTGAATTGGTAGTGCCAAGGTCAATGCCCGCCGAATAACGATGCTGATGTGGAGCGGTTGATTGCCCTGGTTCAGAAATCTGCAATAACGCCATCCTAAAAACCTTCTTCTAACTCGATTTGAAAATCCGTGAGCTGTTCAAGAATTCGCTGAATAAACTGCATTTTGCGACTACTCATCCTGGCATCGTCGAGCTGTCCCTGATTGAAACTGTTAACGAATTCAGACCCGAATTGCGCGGTTTTGGAGTGAAGTTTCTGAGCTATATGATCGCAACAACTTAATGGATCAGCATCAGAACGACATTCATCAATTTCTTCGCGGATAGCGATTTGCTCCATCAAAAATGCCATATCCGACGTTGTTTCTGACTCGTCATTGAGTTCCAGCCCGCTTAGTTCGAGCATGTAACGGGAACGTTTCACCGGGTTTGATAGAGTTTCAAATGCCTGATTAATCCAGGACGCCTGTTGCACGGAAAGTCGCCTGTCCTGTTCGCTGGCAGTGACAAATCGATCGGGGTGAAAGATTGCCTGTAAGCGCTGCTGTTCGGCGTGTAAGTGATCTACGTCTATATCGAAAGTAAGTTCGAGACCAAATAACTCAAAGTAGCTCTGCTTTAAATCCAGGATTTGCATTGTAGAAGACTGTAACGGGGGGTATCAGACAGTAAAACTTTCGCCACAACCACACTCATCTTTTGCATTCGGGTTTTTAAACTGAAATCCTTCATTTAACCCTTCTTTGGCAAAATCAACCTCGGTACCATCTAGAAAAATCAGGCTCTTGGGGTCGACTATAACCTTGACCCCATTAGAGTCAAAGACCGAATCTCCTTCCTGCAATTCATCAACAAATTCAATAACATAGGCCATACCCGAACAGCCCGTTGTTTTTACTCCGAGCCGCAGGCCAATACCTTTACCACGATTGTCGAGGAAATTCTGAACCCTCGTCGCCGCTATATCTGTCAGTTGGATCGTCATAATTAAATCTCTTTAAACTGCTGCTTGTCGGAACACCGCAGGTAACTTGTCAATAAATGCCTGCAATTTCAATACTAATACATCAACTTCCTGCAAGGTATTACTCATACCAAAACTGACTCGTACAGCGTTCAATGCCAGATTTTCATCGACAGCCATCGCTGTTAAAACATGACTCGGTTTTGTCACTTCACTATGACAGGCCGAGCCACTGGCCAGTGCGAACCCGGCACGGTCGAGTTCCATTAATATCGCCTCGACCACTCCGGGGTGTCGGGTGTCGAGGTGTAAAGATAATGTTACATTATGGTCGAAATATGCCTGCATCATATTTTCAGACTACATCTGAAGGGTGTTGACGCAAGTCATGGCTTCGAGAAAGGGCCACAACTTCTTCATTCTGGATCATATCAGCCAGTGAAATAGTGGTGAGGTAATTTTGAATCTGTTCGCTTAATTCTTCCCATAATTGTTCGGTTAAGCAGGGTTCAAAATTAGTCGAACCGTCCATAACATCCTTATTGGTAACATTCATCTCCTCGTCAACCGCATTAATTACATCAGCGATACAGACATCCTCGGGCGAATCACCCAGGCTATACCCGCCTCCTGGACCGCGGGTACTGACAACCAGTTTATTACGTCGCATTTTTGCAAACAGCTGCTCCAGATAAGACAGAGAAATACCCTGTCGAACTGAAATATCGGCGAGTGAAACGGGACCCTGGTCAGAGTGCATGACCATATCCAGCAGCGAGGTAACTGCATATCTACTTTTGGTGGATAAACGCATCTTAGAGAGGAGTTTTGACGATAGTTATCAAGAGTATACAATCCTGACTAAAATGGTCAACTATTACAGAGGATTAATTTTGAATTGCAGCAAATTACACTGGCAATTGCACAGTTACTGTTGTGCCCTCGCCCAACTTGCTTTGGAAATTAATATGCCCCTGATGTGCTTCAACTATCAATTTACATAGATAAAGACCAAGTCCATAGCCCCCGGTTTTGCGTTGGCGAGCACTGTCAGCGCGGTAAAACGGTTCGCTGATATGGATTAAATCTTCTTCGTTAATGCCCGCTCCCTTGTCGGAAACCTGTAGTAATATAAAGTCAGCTTGTTTTTCGAGTTTTATTTCGACTGGGGCGTTACCATCCACCGAATAGCGACAGGCGTTATCGAGTAAATTTTTAATTAATAATCGCATTCTAACTTCATCGAACTCGGCGATAGCTGGTGACAGATCGACCTTAATATTTTCGCCGGAAAAATGCTCCTTTATTACTGCACTTATAGATTCGGCCAAATCCTGTATCGACCTGTTCAATGGTGCATGGTTGGTATTTAATCTTTCTGACTCAAGCACATAGGAGACTAGATGCTCCATCTCCCTGATATCCTCGATTAATATGTTCTTTGTCTCACTTTCGTTAAGTAGTTCAAGGTTAACCCGCATCCTTGTCATTGGGGATCGCAATTCATGGCTGATTGCGAGTAACAAACCGGCCTTGCTTTCCAGCATGGTTTTGATTTGCAAAGACATATCGTTTATGCCCTGCGCTAATTGAGCCAGCTCATTCTCACCACGGATATCGGTAGGATTATCCAGTTTACCCTCACCTATATTGCGAACCTGTTTTACAATCGTCGCTATCGGCCGAAACATGCGGCGAATAAAAAAATAAAGAATAAACAAAGTGCCACCCAACGCTACAAACAAGACCCAGTGCCGCTTCCTCGACCCGGATCTATAACTGCTATCCACCACGAACAGGTAACGATAAGCCTGTTTTTTGACCATCAAAACAAACTCGTCGTGTTCATGACCAATGAAATATTCCTGATATGGCGGCGGTGCAGGCTCCAGTTCGAAATTATCAATCGAATCGATTTTAGGTTGCGATGACCAGTTAATATTTGCTCCCTCGATGCGTATCTCGAAGGGTAACTCAGAGGCAAGAGACTGAGCTCTATCTAAGTTTGGCGGTGAGCCGATATCGTCTACAACATACTCAATATAGCGTGCCAGGTTTGGCAGCAGTTCGTTTTTAAAGTGAGGTTTAATTCGACTGGTAAAATTGATGCTGAGAATCAAGGCGATGATCAACATCGATAACACAAAATAAAATAACAGCCTGAAAATCAGGCTCTGACGTTTGATACGAAAATATTGTCGGAAATTTTCAAACATTATCGGCTAACAAACTGATAACCCGTACCACGCACGGTTCTGATTAATTCGGGACGTTGTAATTTATGTCGCAATCGACTCACCAGGACATCGATGGCGCGACTGTAGATATCGGCATCGATACCATTTAACGCATGCATGATGTCGTCGCGGCTGAATATCTTGTTTTGATTCTGAATGAGTAGCGCCAGCAAACCGAATTCTGCCGAAGTAACATCTATGGTCTGGTCATTTTTCTGCACCAGCTTTTTACTCAGGTCAACCTTTAGATCACCGATCTTAAATTGCTCCTGATGACTGGCATCTTTAGTTCTCTTTAAAATACTTTGTATTCGCGCAACCAGTTCACGCGGTTCAAAAGGCTTCGGCAAATAGTCGTCTGCACCGAGTTCAAGCCCGACTACCCGGTCCATAACATCACCGCGGGCTGTCAGCATGATAATAGGAATATCACTAAACTGCCGAATTCGACGGCAGGTTTCAAACCCATCGATCCCGGGCAACATAACATCGAGCACCACCAGTTCAAATGCCTCATGCTTTATTCTCTCGATTCCCTGCAAAGGATGAGTTTCACTCGAAAGACATAGATCGAACCTCGCAAAGTATGCCTGAAGTGGCTGCGAAAGTTTCTCATCATCGTCAATTAGCAATAGCTGTTTCATATAACCTGACTGGCTGAAGACGGACATTACCATGTACGCATAAAATAAAAAGCAACTTCAGATAACTGAAATTGCTTTTGTCCGATCAACTGATATAAAAGTTAATGACCTTTGTGATGTTGATTCATACGCTCAGCCATGTGCTCGCGCAATTCCTGTTTTTGCTCACTATCGAGCGAATCGAGAAAGCCGGCAATAGATGCTATAACCTGCGGCGCTCTGTCGTTAATCATCTGAGTTTTCTGCTGAATCATTTGCAATGCTTTTGCCTGGTCCAAGGTCGGTTCAGACAAAAATTGCTGTACCAGTTCCATGTGATCACCCCGGTTCGAACGAACATCATTCATCATATCCAAAACCGTTACTGACAGTCCCTTTAGATTTTCCTGCTGTAACCTGTTGAGTTCCAGGTTTTCGGTAATCATGTCCGTCATATATTCGGCTTTCTTCTCGGGACTCATTTTCCAGCCGCTATGCGCGCCATAGGCAAATACGCCTGTGGTGACACCAATCGCCAATACGGTTACAGCGATAATTTTTGTTGATTTTTTCATTTCCTGCTCCAGGAGTTAGTTATTAACAACAGGAAGATTAGCTAAGAAGTCGTTAAAGAGCTTTTCAGGGGTGTAAGCTATTGTAAGTTTTTGTAACAGACTAGAGCACTAACTTTTATACTTTTCCACCGAACTCAAAATGCCGCGTAGAATGTTGACCTCAGTTTTACTCAATTCTGCACGATGATAAAGTCGCCGCAATTTCTGCATCAGTAATCCGGGATTGTCGGCATCAAGAAATTGAGTAGCTGTCATAACCTGCTCGAGATGCTCGAAGTAACCTTCCAACTCCTGACTGGTAGCAATTGACTCCGAATTAACGGTTTGTTCGGCGGCAAATTGATATCCCACAGCCTTAAAAATCTCATAACAAAGTACCTGAATCGCTGAGGCGACATTGAGTGAACTGAAATCAGGATTGGTCGGAATATTGACCATGTAATTGCAAAGCTGCAATTCCTCGTTGGTTAATCCTGAGTGCTCCCGCCCAAACACCAATGCAGCTCGGGACTGACTATTCATTTCAGAGATTTTTCCTGCCATTAACTCAGGGGTCAATTCCGGCCAGGGCAAGGAGCGTATTCGTGCACTAGTCGCAATCACCAGGTTACAGTCTCGCACTGCTTCCTGAAGGCTCTCGGTGTTACGTCGATTATCCAGGATAACATTCGCCCCCGATGCTCTGGCGTAAGCAATTTCACCAATGGGACATTGTGGCTTTACCAACACCAGATTAGGGATACACATATTGTGCATTGCCCTCGTAGCAGCGCCAATATTCCCAGGGTGAGTAGTACCCACCATTACAATATCAATATTTGACAGGTTCATGAATGAATCAATTTTTTTGCGTTTAAACTTATAGCCGAGTCAGAAATGAAATTCCCTTAGTTCATTTCTCTGTTAGCTAAGCGAATATCTACTTCTGGTTTATTATTGGTCGCTTTGTTAGACTGCGCGCCACTATAACACCCCCTCCGGACAGTACCACCATGCAACCGATGTTGAATATTGCAATTCGAGCCGCGCGAAGTGCAGGGGATCATATTGTCCGTAAAATGAACAAGTTACCCGATCTGAAAATTGAGCAAAAAGGTGTTAATGACTTTGTCACCGAAGTTGATCGACAGGCAGAAGAAAAAGTCATCGAGACACTACTATCTTCATTTCCAAATCACGGCATATTGGCCGAAGAGTCAGGTGAGATTCTAGGTAGTGAAGATTTTCGCTGGATTATCGATCCACTGGACGGCACCACCAATTATTTGCACGGCTTCCCTCATTTTGCGGTTTCAATCGCCTGTCAACATAAGGGGCGGCTCGAGCATGGCGTTATATATGACCCAATCAAGCAGGAGCTGTTTTCAGCCAGCCGCGGCGATGGTGCAACATTAAATAACAAAAGAATTCGCGTGACTCGAATAAAATCGACTCATGGCGCGTTGCTCGGCACCGGCTTTCCGTTCAAGCAGCACAATCAGCTCGACGAATTTATAAAAATATTCAGTGAGTTCTTTACCACTGCAAGCGACATACGTCGTGCAGGTTCGGCGGCATTAGATCTGGCCTATGTTGCGGCAGGCCGACTCGATGGATTCTGGGAATCAGGACTTAATGCCTGGGATATAGCCGCTGGCGTGCTCATTGTTCGCGAAGCAGGTGGCATCACCACCGACTATGAAGGCAACGAGAACTACCTGGAGTTAGGTCAGGTTATCTCGGGGAATCCGAAAATAATCGGTGAAATGCTGCGAAAAATTCAACCGCATATCAACCATTCCAAATAATTTGATTTCTATTTTATTATTTATCGGAGTAATCTTGATTTATATCCTCGCAAGTTAGCTTCAACCTAGGAAACGCAGTTGGGCGCGAAAAAGACAGGTACCAAAAGTAGGCGCTTTTAAGCGAGATATTGGCGCATAGTGCCTGTCAAATAATTCGTAGTCACCTTATTGGTGATGAGAAGTTATTTGGTTTTCTAGTGATGCGGCACTCCGGTGCGCCAAGAGCTCGCTTAAAAGCGCCTACTTTTGGTGCGTGGACTTTCGTGATCCAACCACATTTTCTAGGTTCAGACTAGTCGCCTATCGATAATTTCGCATCTGACCAACCAGGACTCCATGAATATTCACCCGTTCAGCGGCGTATACCATAATTTCCATATCTGCATTTTCTGGAATTAAAGCAACCTCCTCCTGACTTTTGCGCTTGAAGCGTTTCAATGTAGCCTCTACCCTGTCGATCATCGCCACGACAATATCACCATCATGCGCATCTGGTTGCTTTTTAATAATGACGTAATCATTATGCAGGATTCCAGCATCCATCATTGAGTCACCGCTGACACGCAGAGCGAATAGCTCTGGCCCCATAAACATTTCAGCCAGGTTAAGTTCCTGTTGGTCTTCGACCGCTTCAATCGGTAAACCGGCTGCGATTATTCCCACCAATGGAATTGTCGGTGGACTCACCAGGGGTAATTCGACCAGATTCATGCCGCGCGCATTACCCTTTGCTCGTTCTATATAGCCTTTTTCTTCTAATGACCGGACGTACCGATGCACCGTACCCTGCGAATTAACACCGATTGCCAGCCCTATTTCCTTAAATTTCGGTGCATAACCATATTGCGCCAAATAGTGCCGAATAAACTGTAACGTATTGTGTTCCTGCGAGGTCAACATGCCGCCCTACCTTTTCTCATTATCTTCTCACATAGTTTAGAGAATAAAGTGAGAAATTGCAATAATTATCCAATTGAGGGAAAAAGGTTAGAGCACTATGCACATTACACTTAAGTCAGGTAAACCACTGGATGTAAATTATTAAAGGATTACAATCCGCTTCAAATCATTTCTTGTTAAATAATATGGACCCCTTGATCTACGAAACAGGCATTAAAGCGATTGCAACATTTTTCGCCACCATAGGACCACTCGATATCGGGGCCGTATTTGCGGCACTGACAGCTAATCAGGACTTTCGCTCGAAGGCTAAGGTAGCTGTCAAAGGTGTACTGTTGGCAGGGCTGATATTAATCATCTTCGCGCTGAGCGGTGAAACACTGCTGTCAAATTTTGGAATATCACTCGCTGCACTACGTACGGCCGGTGGCATATTATTATTGTTAATCGGTATTGATCTGGTTTTTGTACGAGCCTCGGGTGGAATAACCACCACCGAGGATGAGACCCGGGAGGCCGAGACCAGGCAGGATATTGCAGTCTTTCCGCTGGCCATGCCATTAATCGCAGGCCCAGGTGCGATGGGAGCCTCAGTATTATTAATGGCAAATACCGGTGGTGAACTAGTCCTCCAGGCTACCGTAATAGGTGCAATTATAGTTGTCCTGGTTCTAACCCTGTTTTCATTATTACTTGCTACGCAGATTCAACGTGTATTGGGTATAACCGGCATGCACGTTATTAGCAGAGTGTTCGGTGTTTTACTCACCGCGCTCGCGGTACAGTTTATTTTTGACGGCATAGCCCAGAGTGGCCTATTGGGCTGATAGTTGATATGTAAATTAAAAGCTAGATAAATTTATGCATAAAAAAAGGCGCCTACGGGCGCCTTTCTCGTCCTAGCTGCTATAATATTTTTTATTTCGCAGCAATCTCCTCCAGTTGTTTGACTTTGATGATCTGATCATCAAGTGCAGCGCCTTTAGCTGATCAATTACAGGCCGCTGATATAAACTGGCCGTAGTAAACCACAGGCTTCTCAAAGTTGCCACCAAATTTTAAGTTAATTTCACCCTAATAGATTTCCACACTGAACCGGCATAATGAGCAGGGTAATAATCATCCTGAGATATCAGCCCCGGTTTGCTAAATCGGCATAAAAAAGCCCCGCCATAATAATGACGAGGCCAGTTTTCTACTTCGAATCTTACTTAAACTTCTGAATCTCGCCGCTGGCAAGTCTGGCTCGATAACTGTCGAGTTCTTTTTTAACAATTGGAGCCAAAAAGTATAGTCCCAGAATATTGGGTACGCAGATTAAAAATACCAACGCGTCCGATATATCAAGAATTGGTCCCAGCTGCACCATACATCCGAGCGCTACAAATGCACAAAAAATTAATTTGTAAATCTTTTGTCCCATTTCGCCTTCGCCGAATAGATATGACCAGCCTTTCAAACCATAGTATGACCAGGAAATCATCGTCGAGAAAGCAAACAGTACCGCCGCAATTGCTAATGGAATCGGAAACCAGCTGAGTTGATACTCGAAGGCTTTCGAAGTCATCGCGACGCCGGTGGCTTCACCGGCAAAATCTGGCGCCACTACCTGAGTGGTTCCAATAACCAGGGCAGTAATAGTACAGATGACAATGGTATCGATGAAAGGCTCTAACAGCGAAACATAGCCCTCTGTAATAGGTTCGTTGGTTCGCACCGCAGAGTGCGCGATTGACGCTGATCCGATACCAGCCTCGTTCGAAAACACAGCACGCTGGAAACCGATAATCATCGCGCCCAATGCACCACCCGCGACACCCTCACCGGTGAACGCACCGGTAAAAACGTTTGCAATAGCCTGTGGAATCGCGCTGCCATTCATGAAAATGACGATCAGTGCAAACACACAATAAAAAACAGCCATGAAAGGGACAATTTTTTCGGTCACTCGAGCGATCGATTTAATACCGCCGACGATAACAGAAAATACAACAACCGCCATGATTAAACCGATAAGCCATCCCAGACCGTCTAATGCGCCGCCTGAAACATTGTTTAGCTGAACGTAGGCCTGATTAGACTGGAACATATTACCGATGCCCAATGCGCCGATGAATATACCGATTGCATAAAAGGTTCCCATAAACTTGCCAAATCCTTCCATGCCGCGATCACTAAAACCTTTACGCAGGTAATACATCGGACCGCCGGAAACATGCCCATCATCGAATTCCTGGCGATACTTGACGCCCAGAGTACATTCGACAAACTTGGTGGACATACCCAGGAAACCGGCAAGAATCAGCCAGAAGGTTGCCCCGGGACCACCCACTGTTACAGCTACAGCGACGCCGCCGATATTACCGATACCGACTGTACCCGAAACTGCTGTTGCCAACGCCTGAAAGTGTGAGACTTCACCATGCCCATTCGGATCACTGTAATCACCACGCACTAACTCAATCGCGTGTTTGAAGCCATGTATGCTGACAAAGCCCATTTTTAACGTAAAAAATACCGCACCTACCACCAGCCAGAGTACAACCACCGGTAAATTGGCACCAAACACGGGTATTTTAAAGAATACGATTTGACCTATCGCGCTGGCTATTGGCGCCGTTGCGTTATTGATCATTTCATCAAAACCGGCCGCACCGGCCGTACTACTAAAAAGCATTAAGGCCGCCAGGCCTGCTATTACTCGAACCATTTTTATATCTCCCCTCTGTTGTTTTTATAGCTTGAGGGCCAGTAACTACCAGTTACTTTTTGACTGACACCTGAAGACTATCGTAAGTACTACCTGATTTTATGTAATTTTTAAAACCTGACTCGATCAGGGTATTACCGTTACCGGAACCGAAGCGGTCTGAATCAGCGAAGCGGTAACACTGCCAAATAACATCGAATGCATCTTCGATTCACCCTTCCGACCGATATAGATCTGGGAAACATCGTGTTGCTTTGCGATTTCGGAAAGCGTTTCTCCGATATGACCATGATCCACTACCGTCTCTACTTCGATACCCAGCGCTTTTAATTCGGCTGCTTCCGGTTTCAGAACTGAATCTTCGGCACGCGAGATTTCAGATTCGCGACGCATATGTCGCTCTTCCAGTTCTTCCGGTGTATGGAAACTGTAAGGCGACCATTCAATAACATAAGCAAGAACGATACTGTTGCCCGTATCTTTCGCTGCCTGAGCTGCAAAATTGATTGCGCGCTTCCCGGTTTCACTACCATCTACTGCTACTAATAGTTTATTTGCCACTATGAATTCCTCCTGTCATCTAGTTTTAGACGTTTTATTGATATTGGCACTATAGCAGTCTAGGGGAGTTCGTGATTATGGGAAGAACCAGTATACCGGCAGGCATAGTACCAATTTGGCATCATTGCGGATTTAATTAGGCAACGGTGCTTGCAAATATTCTAGTTAAAGTTCGTCCCAGATACGACGCACTCGATCCTTTATTATTATGCTTTCCTGCCATCGATCCGATAGTTCGTAGCCATCGTGACCGGTCATCGCGTACTTTTTTGGACCGAGCTCGCAGAGAAAATTCAGGCATTCATCTTCACCGGCACGAGTCCGCCAGGATTTAAATCCGTACTCCCCCTATTGTGCAAATAAATCGAACCACTGACGATGATGGTAAAAACTAATTTGCAACTGGATCTGCTCACGCGAGGCAACACGTCACTGAAACGCAGTCGACCGATCCAGAATAGATTAGATTTGCGACTTAACCTGTGCGGTTATAGGCCAGCTAAACTTGCGACCGACTACAAAATGTGAGAGGTCAATACAGAGATGCATTTCAGGCACCTGCTCCATCAACTGTAGTGCGTAGTGCATGTCGGCAATGATGCAGTCACGATGCGTCTCGATGGTAACTGCTAAGCCTGCCTCATTGCAGAGTGCCATCCATCCACGTATGTATTTGGCATCTTCATTAACGCTAAACAGATAAAATTTACCGATAATATTCAAATGTCGGACACCAAGCGACTGAGCAATTTCAATCACAGGTTGGAGTGCTTCGATGCTTTCAGGAAAGACCGTGACGGTACTTTCTAGCCGATATTTATTTAATAATGGTCGAATCTCGGCGAAGTCGAAATCACCATAGACAAGATCAACACCATCAAAACCTCCTTCAGCAATCATTTTAATCTGCTCAGGTAGAAACCACTCAAAACCATCGGGTTGTAACTGGCTCATCGCCCACAAGGACTGGAAGATCTCTAGCTTTGCATGGATTTACTCTCGACGCCTCGACAGTGTTATTTTGCCGGATCAATATGCCTGATTTGCCTTAAGCCTGCTCCGCTTAACTCATAGGCCTGTGCAAATCCACGAATAAAACGCCCGCTCTGCGGCACTATTTGAAAAAGATGGAAGTCCTGCAGGGGTTCAATGACATCAATAAAATCGCCGAACTGTTTTTTGAATTCGGACATTATGGTGAGGAATCTATCGGTTTTTCGGGCAATTTTTTCTACCTTACCCTGCAATATAATCCGACGCCTGGCGAAAAGATTTTTACTCCCTTCTTCGCTCTCAATCAAAAGCAGACTAATTGTGGGATTGGCTGTTAAATTAATGGTGTGCCTGGCCAGTTCGCTGAGATACAAATAACAGGCGTCCTCTATCCAGACATAGGGTGCATAACTGGCTTCCGGGTTACCGTCGGCATCGATTGTCGCCAACTGAACGGTTTTCAGACTCTCTCGCAGGGTTTGATATTCCTGCCGTATTTTTTCGGGATTACTATCCTGATTCATAATATTCGCTACTGACCAGGATTAATTGAGGAAAGACTATTGTGTCATGTCTGCAAGCGGCTTTCTAATTAAATACTTTAACCTGGGAAACGCAGTTGGGTGCGAAAAAGACACATAAGCTATTGGTGTGCATCCTGCACATAAGCTCAGTGCCTGAAGACCCAATGCTGCTTCGCAACGACCAGCCTTCCTCATGTATTTATTATAATTGCCGTGCGTGTAGATCATGAAATAATAAATATAAGCCATTGATATTAAAAAATATTTCGAAATTTCGAGCAAAAAAAACCCCATATAAAAATGGGGTTAACACACAAACACTATGACAGGAGAATCTCTAGTTAATTATAAGCAACTGGATTTTTGGTAATGAGACCTAGTTCTCATATTATCTAAATGGCGAGTTAATGACTGGACTGGTAGCCCCATATATTGGTTTCGAATCCGGCTTCGCGGATTTTCTCGGCACGCTCCGATATGTATCTCTGGAAACTGGATTCCTGCAAATAGGCCTTTTGCAGGACATAGTCGTATACCGACTGAAAGTGAAATGTTTTCATAAAAGCGCCGATACGCATCACTTCGATACCGGCCGCATCAAAAAATACCACCGATGGCGTGTAAGCTATATCGAGTTCAGCCACCCATTGTTTAACAGTCAAATCCCTGCCGCCGGGGGTAGTAATATTTTGGGCAGAGTTAATACCGAATTGTACATTGCGCATTTTCTTTACCAGCGTTCGTGTAGTCTGATCAGTTAAGATACGCTCGTGCAATATACGGCAGTCCTTACAATCTGCTGATTCAAAATAAATCGCCAGTGGTGACTGTGATTGTCTAATCAAATCATCGAGTTGGCTGGCCTGAATAAAAAAGTCTTCGTCAATTAAACCGACAGAACCGGACTTATTCTGACTCAACATATATCGACTGAAACTGGTACTTCTTTCCTGATGCTCGGCGACATATCGCAACGCTGTCTGAAATTTATCCGGCGGATAATAGCCATCAAGTCGCAAGGCGGTCTTGCCGTTTTCATCTAGAAAGACCAGGGTCGGGGTATATTGCACTCGCAACGCAGCGGCGAATGTCTTCTCGGAAAACTCCTGCCCGCCGATTGTTACCACATCGCGGTCGCCCCACATGTTAATAGTAATTCCGTCGAAGTTTTTTCGAATATAGGCTCCGATCTCAGGATTATTAAAGCTTTTTTCGACCAATCTCGCACAATAGGGACAGCCTTGCTGATGGAAATAAAGCATCACCCGCTTACCATTTTCGGCAGCTTCAGCAACATCGTCCTCGAATTCGAGGAAACTTTCTTTAAACCAGACTGGAGTTTCTGATATCTTTGCACCGAGCGAAGCACCGGGCTCAACCTCTACTGCAAACGCCGCAGTCAGATGAAATTGCAACAATATAATAATCAGGAATCGCACAGCTATGGAATTACCTCTATTGATCTGAATAATATTGGAACATTTATCGAACTTACAGTTCAATTCCGATTCTGGGATACTGGCTAAACTTAACGTTATAAACCAAGCGGATTACTTCCGTCGATACCTTCCATGAACGGTTTATGCCTGTCCTTGTGCGTTATCTGGTAGATCAAACCCAACCATCTACCCATTATGTCGCTGCCGGTATCGTGCCAGGTATTATCCAAATAATTCAGAATCAGTTGCTCAGGGAATTCTGCTATCTCAGCGCCCTGTTGTAATGCAATTTCGGCGCGCAAGCGAAATTCGCTTAACACCGCTTCCTCAAATTTTCCGAGATAGTTAGATGGGAACGGTGGATACAGGTCGGTGTCTCCGGCGAGGAATTCCATAACATCGCGTTTATATTCTTTTAATAACGAAACAGAGTCATATTCAGGATGCCCCTGTAAATATACAGTTCGAATACCATCGGGACTTGTTGCCAGGTGAATACAGCCATCGTCGCCGGTTACCAGGGTTCTGAGTCCTGCTTCATCATATTGCTCTGGAAATATGGTATTCCAGCGCGAATGGGGGACATCAAAGCGAGTATTGGAGCTGGCTACCAGAGGATGTTTGCGATCAACAACGGTATGCTCAAATACTCCCCACTTCTTGCGTGGCTGCACGACACGTTTTTGTCCGTATCGATATTCCAGCAAGGCGTGCGTTGCGAGACAGGAGCACAAGGTTGATGTGACTTCATCCTGTGCCCAATTTCCCACATCGATCAGAGGTTCCCAGAATTCTTCCTGAGATAGCTCCGAATGAGTTACATTCGCCCCGGTAATTATAAGGCCATCCAGACCATGTTCGCGCACCTGCTCAAAAGTTTCATAATGTTGTTTGACATAGGCTCTGGCCACATCGCTGCGACTCTGTTCCTGCAAAGTGAACGGGTGTACATAAAATTGGGCTATCGGGTTACTTTCACCGACTAATCGTAAGAACTGGCGTTCAGTGGCCTCAAGTGCCGCGTCGGGCATCATGTTTAAAAATCCGATATGCAATTCACGAATGTCCTGTTTCTCCGCGACATGCGGTTGCAATATTCTAACGCCTTCGGCAATGAGCTTATCGAAGGCTGGGAGATTGTTATGGGCGACTAATGGCATTAGTTTTGCCTCTCTATTGCCAGTTCCAACATCTGTAAAAAGTCGTCTTCATTGTTAACTTGTGCGGTTTCCTCTGATGTCACCGTGTAACCGTGAGCCGCAATAGCAGCATAACGCGGTAAGCGAGAGTGGAACAAACGCGGAAATATCCAGCTAGCAAACTCATCGGGGTCGATTTGTGCAGCGTAATCGATACCTTCCAGGTTTAAGTAAATCTCAAGCTGTTGCTGCAAAAAATCTGCCCTATAATACAAAGGCTTGGGTGCAGATTGCGCCCGCTCTATGAGGACATTCTCTTCCGCTGGATTCGTTACCTTAATGTAAAGTATCAGCGAACACTCCACCAGCGATTCAACTACACCGGATTCATCCAGTTCGCACAAACTACCGCCAACGTCGTTGATAAAATGCGGGTATCCGTAAACCGCCCGCGCTTTATGAATAAATTTTGGCACTTCTAGCATTGCATCGATCTCGGCCTGGCGATAAATCGCCTGGCGACGGATAAAATCACCCAACCCGACGCCACCTAACTCCGGATTTCCCAGCTTGCCAACAAAGCTGAGTACCGGGCCGAGATCGTTAACTCTGATATTATTACGGAAGTAAATCCAGTCGTCGCGTAGCAGATTCTTGAGGAATGGAGTCTGCATAGCTTCGGATTTAACCATGTCGATTATGTGCTCGTCGATGTAACGCGTACCTATTCGATAGTCACCCGAATAATGAAACCAGTTATTACTTCGCAGCTTGCTCGCCAGATAGGACTTTCCGACTCCTGACATTCCGAGCAGGGTTATATTTTTATTTTCCCAGTCCCTGAATTCTTCGACAGTAAATTTCAACAGTAACTCCTCATTACGGACTACTCGGTGTTTAAGCAACATCACCTGTTCAGGCGAAACCACGAGTATTCACATTTATTTTAAAATCTCCAGTATTTTAGGTCGAATTATATTTCGAATATTTGATTTTTTGACTGTGTTTCAGAAACTCTGTTAAATCGTTAAATTTCCTGTTGCCATTCTGTAAACGATATAGTCAACTAGCCGCGTATTAAAACCGGGAACACATTCCTTGAACCTGAATTTCGACTGCATCATTGTTGGTGCCGGATCGGCTGGCTGCGTATTGGCAAATCGACTCAGTGAGATGGGAAAATAAGACTTTTGAAATTATCCAGACATTAAACCACCAGGGCATGCAAAAAAATCCAGCTCTATCGCGTCAGCAAGCTGACAATCCGGCTCTCGGAGTCAGTGCCATGCTGCTCAGCGTCTTATTGTTTTCAATGATGGACGCGACCGTCAAATGGCTAGGAAGTACCTACCCTACCCAGCAGATTATGTTTTTTCGCTGTATGGTGGCGATGATTCCAGTGGCGATAATTATTTACTTACGCGGTGGTTTGACTATTTTAAAAACCAGTCAGCCTGGTATGCATCTGCTGCGAAGTATCCTTGGGATCTCGGCCATGGGATTTGCATTTTATGCACTTTCATTAATGCGACTGGCTGACGCTATTTCTATCCTGCATACCACGCCCTTATTCATGACTGCCTTATCGGTGGTATTACTGGGTGAGAATGTTGGTATATACCGTTGGTCAGCCGTTATAGCCGGGTTTATCGGAATGCTAATCGTTGTTAGACCCGGCGAAGGAATGTTAGAAAGCGGCAGCCTTTTTATGTTAATCGCTGCCCTGTTAATTGCATTTACGACCATTATTATTCGTCACCTGAGCGCCAGGGATGATCCGGTATGTATCACTTTTTATTTTACCGTAACCGGCATTCTGGTAAGTGCAATCGGAATTGCATTATTTGGATGGGAGTCCCCATCAGCAAATGACTGGTTTTTTCTAATCGCCGTAGGCCTGCTGGGTGGCCTGGCCCAGTATTTAATGACCCTGAGCTATCGTCACAGTGAGATTGCAGTTGTGGCCCCGTTGAAATATTTATCCATAGCGTTCGGCGGCTTAATCGCTTACTTTCTATGGTCTGAAATACCTGATTTTCAAAGCCTGATTGGTATTGTCATTATCGTCGCCAGTGGTCTGTACACCCTCCATCGTGAAATGCTTCATGGCCAGCAACAAAACTGATGGCAGATACGAAACCCAAAACCGTTGTAGCTAGTCACGATCTACGTGCATATGGGTTACTCACTGTTACCACCTGGTGCTGGGGCGCGAACGCTATTTTTGGCAAAGTTGCAGTTGGTGAAATATCTCCCATGTTACTGGTCACATTGCGGTGGTTGGGCGTGGTTATCCTGCTGCTGTTATTTGCCCGTAAACATCTGATAAAGGACTGGCCGATACTGCGGCATCACCTAAAATACATCTGCCTGATGGGTACGCTTGGATTTACCGTTTTCAACGCATTATTTTATATCGCTGCCCATTCCACTTCGGCAGTTAATATTGGAATTTTACAGGGCGCTATTCCCGTTTTCGTTTTGCTCGGCACATTTCTTTTATACCATGCCAGGATTTCACCTACCCAGGTTTTCGGCGTTGCTGTCACTCTGGTTGGCGTCTTTACGGTTGCATCCGGCGGCGACTTTACCCAATTACTAGACCTGTCGATTAATCAGGGTGACCTTTATATGTTAATAGCCTGTCTGTTTTATGCAGGCTATTCGATAGGCCTAAGCCGTCGCCCGGCAGTATCGGCGATGGGCCTGTTCACCAGTATTGCACTGGTAGCGTTTATAGCTTCTTTGCCCTTACTGGTATTAGAAATCAGCAACAATACATTCCAGGCGCCAAGCCCTACCGGCTGGGTAATCGTTGCGCTCGTTAGCCTGCTGCCGTCATTTATTGCGCAGGTGTTTTTTATCTATGGGGTTAGTTTAATTGGGCCAGGAAGAGCGGGGGTATTCGTTAACCTGGTGCCGGTGTTTGCTTCGATTATGGCCGTGTTTTATTTACAGGAATCTTTTGAACCGTATCATGCGGTTTCGCTAGTTCTGGTGCTGGGTGGCATAGCATTATCAGAATTGGGTAAATAAAAATAAATACCAGGCCTGGATATTAATAATCGAACCAGGTCATCCCTACCCACTTCATCATCAAAAATATTAATCTATTTAATCATCACGAATATCAATATTCACCATGCCAAAAGTGTCCATCACATCAAAAACCTGATCTTCGGCCAGGTGTCTGGCGATAATGGCCGTTTTAATACTGTGCTGCCAGAATACTGAATTCTTGCATCGGAAAATCACTATTATCGATGTTTCTAAAAAGGCCTTCGAGAACCGAGCCCATTAACATTGGTTTTAAACGTTGACGCCCGAGAAGAGATACTGCCTGAGAAATAGCTGAAACCCGGTGGGGTAATCCATAATAGGTGCTATTGACCGTTTTCAAGATTCGAGATGTGATCGACGGATCGGCCTATACAGTTTCACCAATTTGCCTGGTTGGCGAATCATCGTTATCGAGTAACTCAGATACTCTGATATAAATTTCAGGAAGTGATGGCAGTTCTTTCACCTGTTCGAGTAGTGGCTCTAAGTTATGCATTTTTAAATTAACCCAGTTGGCCCGGACTAAGGATAGCGGAGGTGGAAGCAGGATTGAAAACTCTTCGGGGTAAATTAGTAATTTCCAGTATTGATTTATGTCGATTTCTAACTGAATAACCTAACGTGTTATTGCTTTATCAAACGACAGCGGTATGAATGTGACGTTTATTATTATCTTTTGAACAAAAAAACCGCCGAACCAGTAGAACTGATCGGCGGTTTAGATTTACACTCTGGCTAAACTAAGCTTGGAAATCACAAAAATTCGTAAATATCCGGATCTGGAGTGTTTTCATCTTCTGGACGACAGTTTTTACTTGCCGCCTCGTCATTTTTAGCCTTACAACTGCCGTTACCCTGGTCATCCTTATCTTTATGACTAGCTTGAGCAGATGTACTCAGAGTCATTAACACAGGAGCGGCACAAGCAAGTGATGCCATCAGGCCAAAGCGGCCCATCATACTTCTACGACTAAGATCTACCGCCTCGTCGTTAGTTTCTAATATCATTTCTTTTTTCATAATTTCACCTTTAATGGTTTCTGATCCAGTTCGTCTAAATTGACTGGTAATAAAGATAGTATCCATTCCTTGAAAAAGCTATAGCTGCGGACACTCAGCCTTTAGATGGCATTCAACTTTCGTTAAAAATCTTATTGTGGCACCGTCATATAACTAGACTTATTGGTCGCTATATTTGAGTTTAAATTATTTACTA
>CAXMRQ010000103.1:0-7083 GCA_964196115.1 uncultured Gammaproteobacteria bacterium | reverse complement strand
ATTTTTAGATGATGTATTGGTACTACATGCGATAGATATTTAGCGAGTTCACTAAACGTTTTTTGTTTGATTTTAGCTTTCTCGTCAAGTAACTTTTGACGGGGCGAACGAGGCGTTCTACGAAGTGTCTGGAGGTGAAATTCCGGAAATAATGGTGTGGTATTTTGCATGCCTAATTATAACAAATGATGCTTTTACTAGGGCGCTCTTTGGCATGCTAAACTAGCTTAACTTAGTGCCATTCGGGACATATTACTTAATTATCGATACCTCCCGAATAACTTCTACGCGCCGAATTCCGTCTGTTTGACTGCCTATCCGAACGGCCGCTCCTAGCCGAAAGCACTAGTTCCCACTTGTACAATGAACGTCGGCTAACCGGAAGACTACCTTCTAGATCAGCCTGGTTACTTCGGCTTCCGACCCTGAGGAGCCATTCACTAACGTTTTATAACTGGCAACCAGGAGTGGTGGCCTGCGGATCTTATACAACGTTGACTAGGGGATATATATCATCAGCTAGATGGGTCACGACTTCAACGATTTACTATATTTACGCTTTGCCACGTCCACAAGCTAATCCGATTATTAAACCGATTGCACCGACTCTTCCAATCTCATCTCGCAGACGTTGCGCGCCACTTGTGTTAGTGCCCAAAACCTGTGCTACTCCCGGAGAAGCCGTACCTTTTATGAATGCAGAAATCGTGGTTGATGAGGTTCCTATTGTGCTGGCGAACCCCGGTGAACATTCTCCTGTACGTATAAATTTTTTGATACTGGAAGATGTCGTTCCAGCTTTTGAAGCAATTCCTAAGTATCCCATAATGTCTCCTTAAAAGATTATGTGGCATGCACGAATACTGACATATGTGGCACGTAGAAATATGGGAATATGTTGCATTTTGCTCTTGGTATATCCTCACACATTATTTTTTATATTAACGACTGCGCAGTACCGAAAGCGCTAGTTCCCACTTGTACACTGAACGGCGGCTAACGAGAAAGTCGATCTTCAGATTCAGCTTAGTGACTTCGGCTGTCGACCCTGAGCCGACTTTCAGTCATATCACTGTATAGGTCTAGAATCGGCCCAGGCTGGGTGCACAGCGGACGTTCATCTTCGCTTGTTAATTAAATAAAAAATGATCGAAATGGAGGGTAACAGGGAAAGCCTTTGATTTATGTAATCTCTGGTTCAAGTATCATAAATCAAAAACTTTACCCCAGATATTCTGAGTTTTTGCTGCTGATAACCGCCGTATCTAATGCACGCAGATGTCTTCTGACGACACGACCAACAGCCCGTTATCGGGTAAAAAGAATGTCCCTGCCTCGGCTACCCATTCCAATACCACTGTATCCAACGGGGTAATGATGGTCGGCGCAAAGCCAAAGGCTTGCAGGTCTAATTCGAGGTCCCCAAAGCTGTCGTTAAAAACCACCATTTGCACGGTTTGGCCTTTGGCAACGGGCGCCTGTTCGATGGACCAACCTGGATCTGTATACACCAATTCCACCAGTGGCATTTGCGCCAGTGACTCAAGATAACGGGAAAGATCGGCTATATTGTCTCGACTGAGCGCGTTAACCAATAATTGCATAGTCGGTTGCTCCTCTAGTGCCTTTTCAAAGGCTTCCCGAGTTGAGCCTCGAATCGGTCCACCTGCTTGACCGCTGCCATTAGCTACGGGTCCATGACAGACACCACAGCCATATCCACCGGCCGTGAGGTACAGGTCTCGTCCTGGGCTCGATGCTTCAGCCATTGTCAAACTGCCCATAGTGGCGCCAAGCCAAATGAGGTGTTTGACCGTTTTCCTCATTTCAGTATTGATTCACCAGCGAAAACTTACCGTTGACATCAAAACCGATAACTTTAAAGCCAGAATATCTTTTGCCTCGTGGTGCCATACCAGGTGACATCTGTGGCATACCAGGTACTGCCAAACCCTTCGCGCCTGCCGGTGGGTTTGCTAAAAAGCTGAGAACATCCTGCTCAGGGATATGACCTTCAAACAGATAACCATTGATGACAGCGGTGTGGCATGACCCTAGCTGTTTAGGAATGCCCAGGTCAGCTTTGGTGCGCTGTAGATTAAATGGGTGCTTCACCTTAACGTCATGGCCTTTCGACTCCATGATCTTGATCCATTCGGCGCAGCAGCCGCAAGTAGGTGACTTGTAAACGGTTATTGATTCTGCAGCAGCAGTACCAACAAGGAACGACAATGCAAGTATAAGTAATCTCATGGTCAAACCCTCTTTATTAACGTATCGGATGTGCAATAGAACGCATCCTTAAAAAAACTGATAGAGCAGTTGCTCAAAGTATAGGAAGAATAATCACCCTTCCCCGATGATCGAGTAATTTCTGACAGTCAGCTACCCCCATGGCTAGCACGATAAAGTCCTAAAATTTGCCTCAACCAACGGTTGTTCATCTCTATTCATCAAATATATCTTTTCATGAGCATAATTATGATTATTACAGCACTACGGATACAGGGGGATTTTGACCTGTATCAAATTTACTGTGATGAAGTTAATCCGAGGAGTTACTGGAAGACCTTCAAATAGTGAGCCCCTAATCGAGGATTACATGAATTAACGCTTTATTGGCAATAACTCAATGGACCTATCAACATTGTTCGTCGCATCTCGGACTTAAATGCAATAGTAAGTATCTACTGTTGATAATTTAAAGACGGAATAACTATATAGGGTCGACTCCAGCCATTTATTCAGCATAAAGATGAAGCTCGGAACCGACCTTGTCGGCCATCTCCATGGTAGCAGCGAGGTCGGGGTGACGCAGCATGATGAAACCGTCGGAAACCAGGGTTTGGCGCCAGTCCCGGCGGCGAGTACCGACAGGCAGTAAGGTATTCCACAGGACCTGCTCGCCGAATTCCTGCTGTAGTTTTTCTGCACCCTCAATGGAAGTGATGCGCCCCACGCCGCGGGCCCGCTTGTAGATGTTCGCGACGTTGTATTCGGGTTTTATGCCATCGCTGATACGCCCCTTCGTGACCGCATTGGCCCACTCTCGAAACACATCAAAATCGCACACATATTTCATTTGATCGACCTGGTGTGCGCCCGGCGGCCGCGCGCCAATTTCGCCGAAAACGACTTCGCCATCGGCCTTTCGATACCATTCCATATGAGTAAATCCGGTGTCGAATCCTAGTGCTTTAATTACCTCGAATCCCATTTTCACTCCGCCCTGCAGCTCAGGCGCATCGACATCTCGAAGCGCGATAACCTGTGGGCTGATCCATTCGTTGCTACGCGCGACCAATGGCCTCGGGCGATACCAGGCTATGTTGTAGTAGGCAATCTTACCGTTCACCGTAATGGTGTCGAAGGTATATTCTTCGCCATCCACAAACTCCTCCACACTGACGGTAGGAACGTGACGCAATCGGGGCATTACGGATTTGAGTTCCTGCGCATCGTTCACCCGGTAGGTATCGGCTGAACCAGCCCCGTCGATGGGTTTCAGGATTATCGGATATCCGATTGTTTCCACCGCCTCCCAAACGGCGTTAACCGTGGTTGCTGCCACGTGTCGTGGCGTTCTTATTTGCACTTCGTCCAGCGCCTGTTTCATCAGTTCCTTGTCGCGAAACAGTTGTGCCTGCCCTGTATCCAGACCATCTACGCCAAAGGTCTCGCGTAATCGAGCAGCGAGCATGATGCCGGGTTCCCACAGGCATTCGATTCGATCCAGGTTGATTCCACCCAGACGATCCCGCAGCGATGCGATTACCGCATCCTCGTCCCAAAGCGAGCGTACCGGAATGTACTCGGAAAGATGCTCGCGCACCATTAACGGCAGGCCATCGACGGGTGAGTCACCCACGCCAAACACACGCGCACCCACCTCGGCCAGACCGCGGGTAAATTCGGGCATGTCGGCAGGGTATCCCGGCGAGAGCAATAATACGTTCATATCACTTTTTCTTTGTAAACAGGTAGAATAGCGCAGTAAGAGTTCACTGTCGCATCGAACAACAACAAGAAACCATCGTGTCTGAAAAACCATTGAAGATATGCCTGGTCAGTTCGGAACTGACCCCGCTGGCAAAGACAGGCGGGTTAGCGGACGTGACTGCGGCGCTATCGGTGTTCCTGAACAAAAAGGGGCACGACATTCGCGTGCTGATTCCATTCTATTCAGCGATCAATGCGACCACGCTGGATATTACCCCGGTCGAATACCTGCAAAACCTGTCGATTCAGCTCGGCAGTCATAATCTGATTTATTCGCTCGATACGGCGACCTTGCCGGGCACGTCACTGAACATATACCTTTTACGCTGTGCCGAATTATATGACCGGCCGGACATTTACTCCGA
Source organism: uncultured Gammaproteobacteria bacterium (assembly GCA_964196115.1). Taxonomy (GTDB): domain Bacteria; phylum Pseudomonadota; class Gammaproteobacteria. The sequence continues at coordinate 2,719 of CAXMRQ010000103.1, read as the reverse complement.
CGGGCCGGATGAACACCTGCGCTTCATTTTACTTTCGCGAGCAGCCATAGAGATGTGCCAGCACATGGGCTTTGCGCCAGACATATTCCATTGTCATGATTGGCATACGGCCCTGGCGCCGCTGTACCTGAAAACACACTATGCCTGGGACAAGCTATTTGAGAATACCAGATCGGTTTTAACCATCCATAACATCGGCTACCAGGGCATATTCGATGCCGCTATATTGCAGGATATGGGTATGCAGGACTTATCTGAAAATCTGTACCAGGAAGATCTGGCCATTGGCCGTGTTAATTTTCTCAAAACCGGCCTGTTGTATTCAGACTTGCTGACAACCGTGAGCCCGAATTATGCCCGGGAAATACTGCAATCGGACTACGGTATGGGCCTTGAAGATACATTACGGCAACGCCAGGACTCGCTGGTGGGAATCCTTAATGGCGTCGATACCAATGAATGGAATCCACGACAAGACTCGCTGATTTCCTATCCATACGACGCACGCGCCATTTCCGGTAAAAACAAAAACAAGTTGGCCCTGATGAAGGAGTTACAACTCGAATGCAGCGATGATGTGCCCCTGATTGGTATTGTTAGCCGGCTCACCTCGCAAAAAGGCATCGACCTGATACAGGAGGTGGTGCCGCGCTTGCTACAGAAACGGCGCTTTGCTCTGGCGGTGCTGGGCGGCGGTGAACCGCGTTATGAACAGTTTTTCAGTAGGCTGCAGCAAGTTCATCGAGACCGTGTTTGTTTTTATCGTGGTTTCAGCAATAAGTTAGCGCACATGATCGAGGCCGGTAGCGATATGTTTCTGATGCCGTCACGCTTCGAACCTTGTGGTCTCAACCAGATGTACAGTTTACGCTATGGAACCGTTCCGATCGTACGACGCACCGGTGGGCTGGCGGATTCGGTGCAGCTATTCGACCCTGGCAGTGGAGAGGGCACGGGCATCGTTTTCGACGACTTTAGTGTAAATGCGCTGGACTGGGCGCTGAATGCGGCATTAGACCTGTACCAGGATAAAAAAAGCTGGCGCAAGCTGGTACGAAATGGCATGGCCAGGGACTATTCCTGGAAGCATCAAGGTCAAATTTATATTGACCTGTTCCGAAAAATCATTCCAACTGGACGCAGGTAACAGCGAAATCGGGAAAATACCTATGAACATCATTTTTATCGAACCGTCCTTTCCTTACAACCAGAAGGAATTCGTGCGCGGATTGCACCAGATCGGCGCGAATGTTATCGGTATAGGCGAGCGCCCGCAGGAATACCTGTCGGATGAAGTAAAGTCTTACCTGAGCCTTTACGTACAGGTGCAATCGGTTGTTCACGAGCCTTCGCTACTAAAGGCGGTAAAACAGATACAAAATGAAGTCTGGGTGGATCGTCTGGAAGCCACCGTGGAAGCGCACATCATGGCGGCCGCCAGGGTACGGGAAGCGACCGGAATTCCGGGTACATCCGAGCGCACCGCCTACCTGTGTCGCGACAAGCCAGCGATGAAAGAGGAGTTGCGAAAGGCGGGAATTCCCTGTGCCCTGTCAGTTCGGGCAGACAATCCTGAAACAACACGGGAATTTGCCAAACAGGTCGGATATCCGATGATTATCAAACCGCCCGACGGCGCCGGCGCTTCTGCAACCTGGAAGGTCAGCAATGCGAGGGAACTGGAAAACGTCATCATAGAATCAGGCATTGCCGATGGCGTGGAAGTCGCGATCGAGGAATTCATCGAAGGACACGAAGGATACCTCGACACCCTGACAATAGATGGCGAAGTCAGCCATGAATTCATCACGCATTATTATCCAAATGTATTGGTGGCCATGCGTGAGCGATGGATTTCACCGCAAATGGTCACAACCAATCGCATTGAGGCCGAAGGATACGGTGAAGTAAGGCAAATGGCGCGTGATGTGAACCGCCTACTCGGCATCACCACCTCAGCCACGCACATGGAATGGTTTGCCGGCCCGAAAGGATTGAAATTCTCCGAGATTGGCTGCCGCCCACCGGGAGTCGGGCAGTGGGACGTCTATAATGCGGCCAACGAATTCGACATTTACCAGGAATGGGCTTCAGCCCTTATGCATGGACATCCTAAAAAGGCGCCCTCACGACGCTACTCTGCGGGCATGATAGCTTTAAGGCCGGATTGCGACGGTCATATTACAGGTTACTCCGGGCTTGAAGCCATACAAAATAATTATGGTGATTGCATCGTGGCCTCGCATTTGCCGGATGCGGGGTCGGCGACGCAACCGGTCGAGGGCGGCTACATGGCCAATGCCTGGATGCGAGTCAGGCACCCAGATTACGATACTTTGCGGCAGATTATGAATACGATTGGTGAGACGGTGAAAGTGCACGCTAGTTGATCTGCGCCCGAATTTAATCCTGGATTTGCATCGAAGTATATTTTTGCTTTGCCCGGACAATTTCTTGCACGGCTGATCGGCGGGCGCAGATTGCTCGGATTAATCGAGAGTAGTGATTTTTGTTTGTGTTTATGTAGGGCTTTTTCGCACACTAAATCTTTCTTTGCTTCGTAGTTAATATTGAGTAAGTGCGCGAGGAACTTCTTTTTTTGCCAAAAAGAAGTACCCAAGAAAAGGGCAGCCCGATTGAGTGGCCTACGGCTTCCTCGGCAACTGCTCCTGCGTTGCTCTACCTCCTGCATCCATGCAGTCGTGGAAATGAATCGATT
>CAXMRQ010000102.1:0-15466 GCA_964196115.1 uncultured Gammaproteobacteria bacterium | reverse complement strand
CTGCCGGACGCAGCGTTACAGAAATTTATCAGTAAACCCCGCTTCGAGAAAATTCTATTTTGTGCTGAATCCGCCGGACGCCGTGAATTTGTCTATGAAGTATTGCAGCACTATGGAATTCGACCTACTGCAGTCAATAGCTGGGGGGATTTCCTGTCTAATCAGACCGGGCGTTTATTCATTATAGCCTCTCCCCTGCTTAGCGGTCTGACCCTGGAATCGGCTAATTTTGCCATTATCGCCGAAAACCAGTTGTTCGGTGAGCGAGCCAGGCAACAGCGTCGTCGCAAATATAAAAAAACCCGGGACGCCGAGAACACCATTCAAAGCCTCGCCGATCTCTATGAAGGCGCAGCCGTGGTGCATGAAGACCACGGTATCGGGCGTTATCTAGGCCTGAAAACCCTGACATTATCGAATATGGAAACTGAATTTTTGTGTATTGAGTATGCCAATCAGGACAAGCTTTATGTGCCGGTTTCTTCACTACATTTAATCAGTCGTTATACTGGCGCCAGCGATGAAAATGCGCCGCTACACAGGCTTGGCAGTGATCACTGGCAAAAGACTCGTAAAAAAGCACAGGAAAAGATACACGACATCGCGGTTGAATTACTGGAAATTCAGGCGCGACGTGAGGCCTTACAGGGTTTTGGACACGAACTTGTACTCGACGAATACCAGAGTTTTGCCAGTAGCTTCCCGTTTGAAGAGACACCGGATCAGGAAAACACGATTCAGGCAGTCATTGAAGACATGCAATCACCCCGCCCGATGGATCGAATTGTTTGCGGTGATGTCGGATTCGGTAAAACCGAGGTTAGCATGCGTGCCGCATTTGTTGCGGCAAGTTCGGCTAAGCAGGTCGCGGTGCTGGTACCAACCACACTACTGGCGCAGCAGCATTACCAGAATTTTCTCGATCGTTTCGCCGACTGGCCGATTCGAATTGCCATTCTGTCGAGATTTACAGGCAAGAAGTTACTTGCGGAAACACTCGAAAATCTGGCTAACGGCAAAATTGATATTTTGATCGGAACGCATAAATTACTATCTGACTCGATCAAATACAAAGATCTCGGCCTGGTGATAATCGATGAAGAACATCGTTTTGGTGTTCGTCATAAAGAAAAACTAAAAGCTTTACGCGCTCAGGTTGACCTTTTGACCATGACCGCAACACCCATTCCACGAACCCTGAATATGTCACTTTCCGGAATGCGAGATCTCTCTATTATCGCCACTGCGCCGATGCAACGACATGCGATCAAGACTTTCGTCGCACAATGGAACAATGAAACCATAATCGAAGGCTGCCAGCGCGAACTCAAACGTGGTGGACAAATTTATTTTTTACACAACGAAGTCAGGACAATTGAACGAGCCGCGAGTGACTTACAGGATTTATTGCCCGATGCGCGTATTGGAATCGTGCACGGGCAGATGAAAGAAAAAGATCTCGAACAGGCAATGCTTGATTTTTATCATCATCGTTGCAATTTGCTGGTATGTACCACGATCATCGAAAGCGGCATCGACGTGCCAACGGCGAATACTATTTTTATTAATCGAGCAGACAAACTTGGGCTGGCGCAGCTACATCAGATCAGGGGCCGGGTTGGACGCTCACACCATCGAGCCTATGCCTATTTAATTGTTCCGCATGAACGCTCGATGACAGCAGAGGCACGCAAGCGACTACAGGCGATCGAATCATTAGAGGAGTTGGGTGTCGGCTTTACCCTGGCGACTCATGATTTGGAGATTCGCGGCGCCGGAGAAATCCTCGGCGACGAGCAAAGTGGCCAAATAACCGAAATAGGTTTTACGTTATATTCAGAGCTACTTGATCGTGCGGTTCAATCGTTAAAATCAAGTCTGCCAATTGATTTTGATGCGCCGTTGATGCGAGCCTCGGAAGTTGATTTCCATATCCCTGCACTCATTCCAGAAACATATATTCCAGATACACATAACCGACTCATCGAATACAAGCGCATATCTTCCGCAAAAAGCGATCAGTCTTTGCGCGAACTCCGGGTCGAGTTAGTAGATCGGTTTGGATTATTACCTGAACCATTAAAACATTTACTGCGTATCACCCATATCAAATTATTGACTCTGCAACTGGGGATCGAAAAAATTGATATGGGCGAGCAAAACGGTAAATTTGTGTTCAACACCAATCCGAATATTGATCCGATGAAAATTATCAATTTGATCCAGTCGGATCCCCAACTATATCGGTTTGACGGTAAACAAACCTTGCGTATTGTTTGCCAAAGTGATGAACTTGAATCTCGCTTCAAGCAAACAGAAGCACTATTACAGGAACTTTCTCGACCCTGACATGAAAAATACCAGTTATCTACTATTACTCACACTCGCCTTTAGCTTTCAGGCCTATGGCGCCACCGAAGGTGAAATTAAATTTTACGACGTAGAAGTAGTTGTTTTTAAAAATGACAAGGGCCCAAAAGGTAAGGAATATATTCTTCCCGAGAGTTCACCACGCATTGAAGGCGACGTACTCGACCTGTCCTCCCCTCAAAGCATTGAAGCTGCCAGAAAAAATTCCTACGAAATCATCCCCATCGAAGATATGCGTTTAACCGAGACCGTATTGAAAGTAGTCGATTCAGATCGTTACAGTTTGCTGGCGCATGTAGCCTGGCGTCAGCCCGGCGTCGAAAAAGAACAGGCGGTGCCGATCTGGATTAAAGGCGGACGAACTTTTGGTAAAGAGTACATCTCAATCGACAACCAGATTGACAGCGAATTGTTGGCAAAAACCGAATATTTGAGCTCACAAAACTCTTCGACTACTTCGACAAATGTGTCATCGAACAATCAAAATTACACATCTGGCTCCATTTTATATGAACTCGAGGGTACCATTACTATTGGATTGTCACGCTATTTACACACCTATGCGGATCTGGTGTTACGCAAACCACGCCTGTCAATTGATCCGGCGATTGAAATGTCTGAAGTCGATCAGTTGGTACTCGAAAATCTACCCGATACACGGATTCTCAACAATCATAGCCTCAAAGAGCGGCGTCGGATGCGTAGTAATAAATTGCACTACCTCGATAACCCCGAGTTTTCCATGTTAATTTTAATTACGCCTTACGAACCAGAGGAAGCGGATCAAACAACCGGAGTAACACTACCGGAAAATGTACTAGTCTTAAGTGAAGGTATGCAAATTCAGCAATAATCACTTAGCCCGGAAATTTCATAAATCTGCTCAAGGATCGCGCGCTTTATTGATTTCACAAGGAAATATCCGAAGAAGTCTCCTATCAATGATTACGAGCGACTGAGGAACTATTTCTTGTGGAATCAATAGACAAGCGAGATCGTGCATGATTTATGAATTTGCCGGGTTAGATGTAAAGAAAATCTATTAAACTCTACCACCGCCAGCAGCAGAACCACTACCACCACGATTGCCACCATCGCCACCGTTATCTGAGTTTTTGGATCCACCTTTTAATCCCGAAAACGGCGGAGTTCGGCCGACTAGTTCCTCGATCAACGCTAACTCGGTATCACTATGGTTGATGATGGGTGCGGGCAAGATTAGTTTTTTACCAACGGATGCAGGTAGCACATAGAGTGGACGATCATGATGTTTGGTAACCACGTCTTCTTTAAATAGTTAAGTTGTGAATGTAAATGTTTGTATTTTGTGAAAAAATACACCTTATTGTCATATTTGATTTCCATTTCAAAAATACATTTGATTTTTCGTATCATTGGCGTGAAGATGATTCCTTGAAGATCAAATCCAGTTCGAAAAACACTTTTTCACACACAATATTCTATTTATTTCTAATAATATGAAACTAAAACTATTCAATCTGAGCTTTCTGCTTGTAGCAGCAATTTCTCATTCAGGTAATACACTCGCCGCTACGCGATATATCACCGACGAATTTGAGGTGACAATGCGCAGTGGCACCAGTACTACAAATAACATTTTACAATTACTCAAAAGTGGGGAGGCTGTGACTGTTCTCGAAGTAGCAGTGGATAACTATTCACTGGTAGAAAGTGAATCCGGGAAAAAAGGTTATGTGCTTACCCGCTACCTGGTCGACTCACCGTCGTCAAAAGACCAACTCGCCCGATTAAAGTTAGGATTCACCAAACAGCAGGAAGCTAACAGCTTACTGCAATCCGAGATACAGAAATTAAAAACCGCGCTTGAATCTGAGCAAGCCGATAGTGTCAGCTTAAGAAATGCTTTGCTCACAACCGAAGACGAATTATCGAGAGTACGACAGGCCGCTGAAAATACACTGAGTATTGTCGATAAAAATGAGGAATTGAAGTCCCGCGTAGATGCTTTAGGGCAAAATAACTCGATACTAAACGAAGAAAATGCAGCATTAAAAGACAACAGCAATATGGACTGGTTTATACGGGGTGCCGGGGTGTCATTAATTGCATTCATACTAGGAATTTTAATTACCCGAATTCGATGGCGAAAAAAGGATTCCTGGGGCTCTTACTGAGAAAATAATATTATGTCCAGAACAGCTTCTACAATGCTTGAACTAGGAACCATAGCGCCTCATTTTAGTCTACCGGATCCAGCAACAGGTAACCCGGTGGCGATTTCCGACTTTCACGACAAGCCTCTGCTGATCGTGTTTTCCTGTAATCACTGCCCCTATGTATTGCACATACTCAAGTCATTCGTCGAATATACTAAGGAATCGCAAAGATCAGCGCTGTCGGTAGTAATGATTAACGCTAATGATATCGAAAATTATCCGGATGACAGCCCGCAAAAAATGGTCGATCTGGCCAGAGATTATGGATTTAATTTTCCTTATCTTTATGACGAATCTCAACAGGTAGCTACCGCTTATCGTGCTGCATGCACGCCTGATTTTTTTCTGTTTGACAGCCAACATAGACTGGTTTATCGAGGACAATACGACAGTTCAAGACCAGGAAACAATGAAGAAATCACTGGCGGGGATTTGAAAACCGCCGTCCAGGAACTATTTTCGAATGGGTCTATTTTAAACCGGCAGTTACCGAGCATGGGTTGTAATATAAAATGGAGAAGTGGTAACGAACCCGATTATTCTTAAGTATGTACAGCCAGTAATAATATTTACCCCAGGAGTCTGGCGGTATTTGTGATGTCAGCTGAATAATACCAGTGAGTCAGGTTTACCAATTGTTTGCTAAAATTATTTTCGGTCTTCGGAAATACAAACGACACTATAATTAAGTATTGGATTAAAACCACAAAAATTCCGCTATGCCCGAAAATTCTGACATTCCTGATGACCTTTCAATCAATACATCAACCTATGATTGGTGCGTGAAGGCTTTTAGAACGACGAAGAAGTTACTGAAACTGAATATTAAGTTACACGATTCGATGCAGGCAGAAAATGATTCTGCGACCCAGGGCGATATCTTTTTATTTAATCACTTCGCACGATTCGAAACCTTCATTCCCCAGTATCTAATCCACGAAGCCACTGGCGCTTATTGCCGCTCTATCGCTTCCAGCGAATTCTTCGACGGTGATGACCGTTTTACTCAATTCCTTTATTCGATCGGTGTGGTTCCCAATGACCTGCCGAATCTTTTTCCGTTTCTCGCACGCGAAATATTACACGGTAAAAAACTGGTTATTTTTCCTGAAGGAGGAATGGTCAAAGACAAACGCGTAATTGACCATAAGGGTCAATATAGTATCTATTCAAGGACGGCCGCGGAGAGGCGAAAACATCATCGCGGTGCTGCTGTCATCGCACTCGCGCTCGATGCATTCAAAACTGCTCTGCTAAGAGATTTTTCCAAAGGCAATTACGCCAGGGTTGATCGCTGGGCCGAACAGCTTGATTTTGCCTCGACAGAGGCGTTAATGACCAGGGCCTTAAAACCCACGGTCATTATTCCCAGCCATATTACGTTTTATCCTATCCGCGTAAACGACAACATACTCAACCAGGCCGCGGGACTGTTTAGCAAAGGTATTAATAAACGATTTGCCGAGGAATTAATCATAGAGGGTAATTTGCTTTTTAAACACACGGACATGGATATCCGTTTTTCCAGGCCCATTATTGCTGGCGACTACTGGCGTTGGTGGGAAAAACTGTTACTTCCTAATGTCGTCCACAGCTTCAGCTCGCTAGATGAACTGTTTACCCTGAAGGCCAGTAAGGGCCATCTAGGTGGGCGACTACATAGCTTCGGCATGCAGGCAAAAAGCACTCGGGTTCGTGATGACTACATGCATTCGATGTATGACGCTGTCACTATAAACTTGAGCCACATTGCCTCTTATTTGATCTTGTGTCTGTACCAAAACGGGTTAAAAAAACTGCGCTGTGTTCGTTTCCATAAAATGCTTTACCTGGCGATAAAAAATTTGCAAAAGACTGGCTATCATCTGCATCGAAGTTTACTCAATCCAGAAGAGTACGGAGTCATTATCAACGAAGGTAGTAGTCGTCTTGACCAGTTCCTTAGCACCGTGGAATCGATGGAGCTGGTGCAGATAAAAGACGGCTACTATGTACTACAGGAAAAACTTATAGCGGATTTTGAAATCGATGAAATCCGCACTGAAAATTTGATCAGCGTTTACGCCAATGAAATTGCCTCACTGAAAAAAGCAACATCGTTGATCGACTCGGCGATAACTCAGGTTAAGGATTTGAGTCCTCAGCAATATGCCCTGAGCAGGCTGGACGACCAGGCGATAGCTTTAGCCTGGGACAGCAACCAGTTTAATAAAGCGCAACACAGTGAAATCAATGCTCAACAAACAGCCGATGCCGATGCTAACTGGTTTTTCCTCAAGTCGACCCAGAAATCAGCGTCAGCGGTATTGTTGATTCATGGTTTCCTTGCCGGGCCTGCCGAAATGCGCAGCCTGGGCGAACGTTTACATGCACAGGGTCATCATGTACTGGGAGTTCGGCTGAAAGGTCATGGAACCTCACCCTGGGACTTACGTAGTCGCAACTGGCAGGATTGGCTGGCATCGGTTAACCGTGGCTACAATATTATCAAGGCTTTTAGTCAGTCAGTACATATCGTTGGATTTTCCACTGGAGGGCTATTGGCGCTGTTACAGGCATCGATGTATCCGAGTAACAAAATTAAAACGGTTAGTTGTATTTCTGCACCGGTCAGTTTTAAAAATAAAAACATGATATTTGTACCCCTGCTTCACCATGCCAACAATATTGTGCGCTGGGTAACGTCAGAGGGGCTTATTCCGTTTCGGCCTAACGAACCTGAACATCCTGAAGTTAATTACCGGCACATCCCAATTCGCGCGCTGTATCAATTGCAACAGATGATCGAGTATATAAAAACAAACCCGATTCTGATCGGTGCAAAAGTTTACCTGTACCAGAGCAATCAGGACCCGGTGGTCGACCCGGTCAGTATCGAAAAGCTGAAAAAAATAGTCGAAGCGAGCGATAAAACTATTATAACCATCGAGGCAGATAGACATGGCGTGGTCTACGAAAACCTGGATGATATCCAGCAAAAAATTTGCGCCACTATTCAATAGTGATATAAGCACCGAAAGTTTCAGGTAAACCTTTTTATGGTCCAGGAATTAACCGTTAGTTTAAGAAAATTCGAAATATTGTGACTATGTTTGTCGAGATACCAAACTATAATTACCAGATGTCAACGGTCATGGTGGGATAGCCTAATCTGAAATAGCACGTAATCTCGATTTAACTTCAATAGAATGAATCATTCAACTCGATTATTAGCCTACGGTTTTATCATCATACTGATGATGATGATTTCGCTCGCAGTCATCTCCTTTCATTACAGCAGTATTTCCAGTGGTTCGGTTAATCTGACTATTACTCACCAGATGGAAAAGATAAGTTTAATCAACGAGTTGTCTACAATCGTTCGTAATCACAGCAATTTTACGCAGTCTAAGTTGCTATCCAGTGATGCACTGAGTCATTCCGAGATTGCGTCTGACTTTAACCGGATTGCAGACGCTTACATCGATTTTCGGCGTCAATTACTGCATCTACTTGATCCCACAGAAAAGGAAATTTTACTCACCATAGATCGGTTTGAACAGGAAATAGTAGGCTTGAACGAACAGGTATCAATACTGCTTCTATATAGTAGTGGCGACCAGGCGAGCAATATTTTATTACAGCAAGTATTGGCGGAAACCACTTCGTTACTCGCCTATCTTTCTAAGTTGAGCCAATCACAGCTTCTGGAGACACAAAGAGCATTGCTGACAGCGAGTAGTGATGCAGAGGAAAGTCAGACTCAATTCACTCTTTATGTCGTATATTCAATTTTAGTCAGTTTCGCCGTAGCTATTCTGGCTGTCTGGTATAGTCAGAGAATGTCGACACAATTGCAGGGCATAAATAGTTATCTCGAAGAGAAGCTAGAAGAACGTACAGAAACATTACTAGATACACAAAAACTACTAGAGGATAACACTGAACTAACCCGCCTCGCTTTAACTGATAATCTGACTGGATTATCCAATCGCACGCACATGAACAAGATACTAGAAAAAGAGTTTTCACGGTATCTGCGCCATAATCAGCGCTTTGGCATTATCATGGTCGACATCGATTATTTTAAGAATATTAATGACAGTTACGGGCACGATCTGGGCGATCAGGTATTGATTCAGTTATCGCGTAGTTTCGAGCAGGCTATTCGAATAACTGACTATATATCACGCTGGGGTGGCGAAGAATTTTTGATTTGTTGTACAACCATTAACGAAGATGATTTGTTACCAATTGCGGAAAATATCCAAAAAATGATATTTAATTCAGTTTTTGATACCGTCGAGAGCGTTACCATTAGTCTCGGCTGCGCGCTCATCCAGCCCAATGAGAAAATCAATGAATTGATCAAGCGAGCCGATGTCGCACTTTATGCCGCGAAATACAATGGCAGGAATCAGGCCGTAGTTTCAGAATTTGTCGATTTTATGTGACGCCACAAAATTACTCGAGCCAAAGGTAATAACCGACTTTAACATTGATCCAGTTTGTATATTGTCCTGCGGTTTGCTGCTAACCGATGAACTTCGGAAGCTATTCCCCGAAGAAATATCTCCCTCGTATTCAGTGAAGTGTCCGTATACCAGCTATAGCGCTGGATAGCTGTTAACCAAATCCTGTTGCATGACCTCGATTAAGGTGGGCCGATCTTGCCCCGCTGCCTTAATCAACTCGGATTCCAGATCGTCAAAATTACTCGCCCTTACTGCATGGCATCCGAAGGCTTTACCCAGACCGATAAAATCGGGCGTGTATATATTAACCCCAATCTGCGGAATATCGGCATCGACCATGAAGCGCTTGATTTCACCGTAACCGTTATTATTCCACAGCAGAAATATGACAGGCAGCTTTGCTTCCACCGCACTGGCTAGCTCACCGATGGAAAATTGAGCTGCTCCATCGCCAATTAGACCGATTACCGGACGCTCAGGAACCGCCAGTTTTGCGCCAATGGCTGCCGGAATGGCATACCCAAGCGTACCGAAACCGCTGGCCGAGTGAAAATAACTGCGTGGTTTCTCTGTTTCATAATGTAGCCAGGCGTAATAAACCGGCTGGGTAGAATCTCCGGCGATAATAACCTCAGGCAGCGCGTTACGGATTGTATCGAAAAATTTTTCGTAACCAGGGTCACGTGTTGCTTTCAATTTTTCGCGCAACTTTCGTGCTCTCCCAACTCCGTCACAACCCCGGCTTTTCGGGTTTCCAATTATATTATTCAGCGCCTGCAATGCGTGTTTGGCATCGCTACAGATGGCTACATCAGGCTTCACATTTCGACTTAACTGGGCAGTATCAATATCGACGCGAATCAGTTTTCCATCAAACTCAAGCTTGCCTTTGAAAAAGAAATCAAAGTCGGTTTCTCCAAATTCGGTACCTATTGCCAGTACCAGATCAGCAGACCTCAGTTCGTCCCGAACTACCGGACAGGAACCCGAACCACCAATAGCAAGTTCATGACTATAAGGCATAATACCTTTTGCATTAACCGAATTAACAACCGGCGCGTCTAACTTTTCGGCCAGGGCTATGAGTTCAGATGCGGCGTTGATGGCGCCACCACCAATAACAATTAAGGGGCGCTCAGCTGCCTTTAACAGCTCTGCACAAGTGTTAATTGACTCTGACGATGGACCCGGAGCGCTCGGTAAAACAAATGCTTTCCTGTCTAAGTGGTCGGCAGCAGCAGTAATCACATCTATTGGGATTTCGATATGTACCGGACCGGGTCGTTCACTATTAAAAATCGCGAAGGCTCGTGCGAGCACTTTGGGTAATTCATCCGCACGAAGTAGTGTGTGACTCAAACGCGCCACACCGCTTACCAGATTACGCTGTTGGGGCATTTCATGCAGACGCCCCTCTCCCATACCTAATTCGTAGGTTCGGTTTACCGAGGAGATGACCAGCATCGGGATGGAGTCTGCCAGGGCCTGCCCCATAGCGGTTGCGATATTAGTCATGCCGGGACCTGTGATAATGAAACAGGCGGCAATCTTACCGCTAGCTCTCGCGTAGCCATCAGCCATAAAGCCTGCACCCTGCTCATGACGAGGCGTGACATGACGAATGTTAGTGTTTTCGAGTCCACGGTAAAGCTCTACTGTATGAACGCCAGGTATGCCAAAGATGGTATTGACACCATAGTTTTCCAGTATCTCTACGAGTACTTCACCGCATGTGGCCATTATAACTCTCCAGATTGAATATCGACTAAAGGGCATCTTTAGAGATACCCCAAATCCCAAAAAATTAGGGATTGTTTAATTTATTAACCAGAAGATTTCAATCACCAGATTTATCATGCAAATGACTGACGAATCTTTGCAGGCGCTTACAGCCTTCGATTAGTACTTCCTCTGGTTGTACCAGTGAAACTCTGACGTGTCCTCTGGTGCTAGTTCCAAAGGCACTGCCGGGCAATACTGATACGCTTTCAGCATCGAGCAATTTTTGCGCGAATAGTTTATCGTCTTTATAAAAGTCACTAACGTCGACCATGATAAACATACCCGATTCGGGGCGAAGATATTTTAATCCAGGCATTTCATCGATGCAGGCGCACACAAGGTCTCTGCGTTTCTGATATTTGCTGCACATGTCACTAACGTAATATTCGTCGTTATTCAGTGCGAATGCGGCAGCATCCTGAATAAACTGCGGGCAGCCAAACATCGACATCGCGGCAAACCTTCCCAGATGAGCGGTAAATTCGATCGGAGCAACTGCCCAGCCCATACGCCAGCCACTCATCGCATGGGATTTAGACAGGCCATCGATGACCACAACATTATCCAGGCGCTGAGCTGCCGATCGCAATGAAATATGCGGGTTTTCGTAAGTGAACATCGAATAAACCTCGTCGCAGACCAACCAGACGCCTTTCTCAAAGCAGTAGTCGGCGAGGCCTTTTAAGGTATCTCGACTGATAATGGCGCCAGTAGGGTTCCCCGGGGTGTTTATAAATACCACCCTGGTTTCGTCACTGATTGCGGCGATGAAATCGTCGAGCCGAGGTTCAAATTGATTTTCGGGGAGGGCCACTACTGTCGTTACTTTAACATCTAGCGCCTGAAATATCGGCTCATAACCCACATACCAGGGATCGGTTATTATAATCTCGTCACCCGCATCGAGCAGGCAACTTAAAACCGAAAAAATCGCCGAGGTTACACCAGGGAAAATTGATACTTCGTCTGCCGTACAGGGATGGGGAGACGCCCTGGTTTCATAGTCGGCAACAGCACGCCTTAAGTTAAGTTCTCCCAGTGCCGGGGAATAATGTGTTCGGCCAACGCGCATATGACTTACCGCGTTATCTATAATTGGATCGGGTGTCCGAAAGTCCGGGTCTCCGATAGAAAGTATTACAACATCTTCGCCGCTCTGCTTCATTTGCATGGCCTGCTCATGTACCAGCCAGGCTTCTCCCGAAGCTGAATTCAGACGTTCTGCCAGCCGACTGAATTTATTCTTACGATTGCTGTTAAGTCCACTCATATAATTGATTCCACCAGGGCCTGAATCTAATACCTGAATCCGTAGGTTCTTGACGGCGCATAGCGTAAGCTCTTGATTCCACTGTGAAATCAATATCATACACTCTACATCCGCCCTGAACCTACGGATTCAGGTAATAGTTAAAGTTTGTTTTAAACTTCATCGTGAATCTGAATGACTCGATCAGCAGTGCGACTAAACCATGACTGATGAACTTTACCTGACTCTGTGCCATGTTTAAAAAAAAGTTCGAGGCTATGGGTTACCACCGGAAAAGCAATTTCATCCCAGGGAATTTGATCTCTGCTGAAAAGGCCAACCTCAAGACTTTCGATGCCTGGAGATACATTATCGGATACTAGTCGACCGCTAAACATCATGTACACCTGCGATATATATGGCAGGCTGAACACGCCAAACAGCTTCAGCGGGCCGGCCTGTGCATTGGCTTCTTCCATAGATTCTCGTGCTGCGGCTTCGGCTACGGTTTCGTTATTTTCCATAAAACCCGCTGGTAGAGTCCATAAACCGTAACGCGGCTCGATCGATCGCTTACACAGCAATACTTTGTCCTGCCAGGTCAAAATCGCACCCGCCACATTATTCGGATTTTGATAGTGGACAATTTTGCAGACATCGCAGACAAAACGTTCACGATTGTCACCCTCGGGTATCATGGTTTTTACTGACCCACCACAGTGGCTACAGAAGTTCATCGATTTCGCTGCTCTAGCGTCGTGCTAATTAGTTGAATCACCTTCTTCATTCCCTGTTCCAGGGTTTGTCGAATATCATCCATCTGTAAAACTGTGTTTTCGATTCCCGCACACCAGTTGACAACCAGCGCTATCGAAGCGTATTCCATTTCAAGTTCTCTCGCCAGCGCCGCCTCAGGCATACCGGTCATGCCAATGATGTTGCAGCCATCCCTCTTCATTTTTTCGATTTCGGCACTGGTCTCGAGACGTGGCCCATTGGTACAGCCGTAGGTAGCAGCCGTGTTTAACGGGATACCATCCACCTGACTCGCCTGTATGATTATTTCGCGAACAACCTGGCTGTAAGGATAGGTGAAATCGATATGATCCACACTGGACTCGCCACCATCAAAATAGGTATGTGCGCGGCCAGAAGTGTAATCGATTATTTGGTCGGCTAATACGAGACTAAGAGGCTCATAATCTATTCCTCCCACCGCATTAACCGCGATCACCCGGCTTACCCCTAGTTCATGTAGCGCCCAAAGGTTAGCTCGATAATTAATTTTGTGCGGTGGAATTTGATGCGAGGCGCCGTGTCGGGGCAGAAATACGACGGGCGATCCATTTAATTCACCCCTCATCAAATCCGCAGAAATTTCACCATAAGGTGTATTCAGCTTTTTACCTGACTCGACCCTGAAATTTTCACCTAGAGCATATAAACCACTGCCGCCAATGACGGCGTATGTTTCGCTCACTTCGGCTTGCTCTCGACGAAATAGATACTCGAGAGGTTTCGGTAGTGTCCGTTTAAATCCATACCCGCGCCGTAGACATAAAGGTCACCACATTCGAGTCCGGTATAATCGGGCTGAATATCAGCTTTTTTGCGGTCGTGAGTTTTGCGTATCAAAAATACGCTGGTACATTTTTTCGCACCATGTTTGATACAGTAGGACCTGACTTCTTCGAGCGTATAACCCTGATCAAAAATATCATCGATGATGATCACATGTCGGTCTTTTAAATCATTCTGCGGATAGGCTTTCCATAGCACATCTTTACCCAGGGTCGCGAGCCGATAGCGGGTCGCGTGTACGTAATCGACTGTGAGCGGAAATTCCCAGTAACGCAACAACTGCCCGGTTAAATATAGACCACCGTTCATTACACACAGAACCAACGGAAAGTCCTGATCACAGTCTTTTGCAACATTCGCGGCTAGCCTGGCAATACCCTGCTCCACTGCTTCCTGGTCAAAAAGCAGATCGGCATTTCGATGTATTTCCTGGGCTTTATCTAGTTGCATTTAATTAATTTTCTAATTTAAGCGGAGTTGCGATATGAAGGGTCGAGGTCGGAAAAGCAATTTCAGCATTGTTGGACTCTATTATTTCGGCAATTTTCAACATAACATCCTGTTTGACCTGGTGGAATTTTACCCATTCAGTAGTTTTCGTAAAGCTGTAAATAAAGAAGTCGAGAGAGCTGTCAGAAAATGCATTAAAGTTAACGATCATGGTTTTATTGCTGTCAATCTCTTCGTGGGAAATTAACATTGCCGTCACTTCTTCAACAATCTTATCGACGCTTTGCAGATCTGAATACCTTAGCCCAATAGTCTCGTAAATACGTCTATTGGCCATACGAGAGGGATTTTCCACGACGATATTGGTGAAAACCGAATTGGGTACGTAGATTGGCTGGGATTCAAAATTCCTGATCTGGGTTACCCGCCAGCCAATTTTTTCCACGGTTCCCTCTATACTGCGATCAGGCGAGCGTATCCAGTCGCCTATTGTAAACGGTCGATCAAGGTAAATAATCAGCCCGCCGAAAAAATTAGCGAGCAAATCTTTCGAAGCAAATCCCAACGCAATTCCACCGATGCCTCCCATTGCCAGCACACCTGAAATACTGAATCCGAGTGTTTGCAGGATTACCATCGCCGAGGTAATAATTACCGCAAGGCGTATTAATTTACCCAGTGCTTCGACCGTATGGCGGTCTATCTGTTCAGAATGTTCGGAATATTCCACCTCGGCACTGCGGATGAAGGCCAGTATAAACCAGGTGATACAGACCAGTACCCCGACATTACGAATAGTATCTGTGGCGTTAAATATCGGACTTTGAGTTTCCGCATAGATGATGTCAGCCGCAAAACTCAAACCGACTAACCATACGATCCAGCTCAATGGACGCGACATGGCATTGACAATAATATCGTCCCAGCGAGTATCGCTGTAATTCATTTTGAGCACTAACCTGGCGAGAAATCTTTTGACGAAGAAGTTGGCAAATACTGTGATCAGGACAACGACGAACAACTGGATTGTCCATAGCCATTGCTGATCGATTGTTAAAAACCATTGTTGTAGGTCTGACATTATTCGAATAAATCTCCACTATCGCCGGAGAAATCCAGTTGATTAAATTGATCTAACAGACTGATCCCCTGTCGCCACTGGCCAGTACTAAACAAATCCCCAGAAAGAGGCGAAGCTTCCCCGTGCAGGCGGATCATGCGCAGTTGCGAGGTCGGGTTAGTATAGGTTTCCAGTGCATCGAGTACCTCGTCAGCCCCTTCGTGGTTATTGCACACCAGCAATATATCGCAGCCAGCGTTTAAAGACGCCATCGCCCTTTGCGCGTAACCACCCACCGATTCGGCACCACTCATGCTCAAGT
>CAXMRQ010000101.1:0-18033 GCA_964196115.1 uncultured Gammaproteobacteria bacterium | reverse complement strand
CCAGTTGAATCGGGAAATTTTAATTGAGCTACAGGAGCAGGGGATAGCCGCACCTTCCTATTCGACCCTGAATGGACAATACTGTATTCGTGTTGCAATCTCCAATCACCGCAGTAGATATGAGGATTTTGATGTTTTAATTGAACAGACACTCCGCATAGCACAGGCACTTATCAACCTGTAAAATTAAAAAGATATGATGAACCAATCAGCCCCAAACTATATTTTCGAAGCAAAAGAAAAACCATCACTCGATCAGGTTGCTGTGCCACTGATTAGAGCCACCGAAGAATCAGTTAAGGGCTATGGTTATCTAGTCGACGACCCGAACGACTGTGAAATTGAAATCGTCACCTGGCCTGCACAGGGATGGCGTCCGGTTGACTCGGGAACCGGCAATGAAGGTAGCTATGTTGAGGGGATATTCAGTGGGGAATGGCGCGGTGACGTGTTGATGGGCTCGAATGAAGCGGTCAATGGGCATTATGTTTTAGGCTGGTCTACAGATCCGCAAAGAGCTTCATCTGATCGACAGACTGTGCCGCGAGACCAGGTTTTACTCTGGCATTTGAACTATCATCCTGATGGCGGACAATTATTTTTCCCGCTCGATAAACAGCCTTTTGTCGTACCGGTAGCCTTGCCGGGTGACGATTTGATGCCAGACAAAGTAATCTCTTTCTGGTGTGATGGCAGTCAGGGGCTTTATATTCATCCGAGTATCTGGCACGAGGGTATTTTCCCGGTTGCTGATCAGCAAAAGTTTCTCGATAGACAGGGCAGAGTGCATGCTCGAATCAGCTGTGATATTGGTGAAGAGTTCGGTGTTTATCTTGCAGTACCGCTGAACCTTTAAGCTATCCTGGTTTAAATTTCCTCGACGCAGGTATTGACTAATTGACCCAGTCCCTCGATTTCGATGGCCACGACATCGCTGTTTTTTAACCAAATTGGCGGTTTACGAAATGCGCCAACGCCATGCGGGGTTCCGGTCGCAATCACGTCACCGGGATACAAGGTAAAAGCCTGACTCAGATACTCTATCAGGTAGGGTATTTTATAGATCATTTCGTTGGTGTTGGAGTCCTGTAAAGCTTCACCATTGACTAAACATTTTATCGATAAATCGTGTGGATCGGCAATTTCGTCCCGCGTCACGAGGTAGGGCCCGAGCGGGCAAAAGGTATCGAGACATTTACCACGTAACCACTGATCGCCCGGCATGAACTGTAAATCGCGAGCGCTGACGTCGTTGCAATTCATATAACCCGCAATATATTCAAACGCGTTAGCCTGCGAAACATGACGAGCTGCCCTGCCAATAACTACCGCAAGTTCGGCTTCATAATCCACCTGATCGGTGAGCGAAGTGCGCCAGCAAATATCTTCATTCGGTCCGATAATCGACGAGGGGTATTTGCAAAACATGGTCGCCAGACTCGGTATCTCCATACCGGATTCACGTATGTGATCCATATAGTTTAAACCGATGGCGATGACCTTGCTGGGATTGGTAATCGGTGACAGCAGTTTTACCGATTCCAGTGTTATGTCACTGCTGGCATTCATCACAATTTCCCGTGCCATCGTCATTGCGACTTCACCCAGTAGTAGAAAACTGAGCATGTTATCGGGTAATTCACCATCGCTCGCCTGATTGATATTAATTATGTAATTATCAACGATAGCGCCCAGTTGTGGCTTGTTGTCAACGAGTTGATAAGTAATCAGTTTCATAAGTTGTACCAGGTTATTTAGTGGCCTGGTTGTCAGGCGGATTGATCATGTTCGCGGGTGAGACCCTCTCATTTTACGTTACCACCTTCTGTTTGCATACAGGCGTAATCCTCACGACATTGGTTAGTGGGTATCTGGATTTTACCGCCCTGGTTACGCTATTATCCGCCTTTGGCGGGTTAATAACAGAGGGTGAAGGTGGGGATACAGCTTAATATCAATAGTCGATTGCGCGATTATATGGCTTCGAATCTGCAAAAACTCGAAGTCCATGTATTTGATGCGACACGACATAAACACGCTGCGATAGCTGTTGTGGTAACCAATTGTCACTGGGGCGCTTATCTGGGAGATATGCCATTTGATGAGGCCGCAGTTAATCAGGCCGCCGTCATTCTTACCACACGTGCTTCTAATCTGACCCATCACCCGGGACAGCGGGCTTTTCCAGGGGGGCGTATCGATGAAGGTGAATCACCCGAGCAGGCTGCATTACGTGAGGTGCATGAAGAAATCGGGGTAAAGTTAAGCCGTAAAAATATTCTCGGCAGACTCGACGATTATGCGACACGCTCCGGCTTCGTGATTACGCCGGTGGTGGTATGGGGTGGTTCGAATTTAGCACTAAAAGCCAATGCCGAGGAAGTCGAGACGATTCACCACATTCCAGTCAGTGAATTAATGCGCGATGACGCGCCAATTCTCGAATCCATTCCCGAAAGCGTACATCCAGTGTTGAAAATGCCAATTGGTAATGACTGGTTCGCTGCACCGACTGCCGCCATTGCCTATCAATTCAGGGAGGTGGTGATTCTCGGAAAACAAACCCGCGTAGCGCACTTTGAGCAACCGTATTTCGCCTGGAAATAAAACTACCCAGGTAAAAATATCTCCAACAGATGAAGCCAGCCGACAGCAACTAACCACATGACAATCGCATAGGGCCAGTTCCACGCCGCTGCCTTCCAGCTCGGTATGCCGTATCGTCCCTGGAAAACCAGATGAGTCCCCGACAGTGGGCTCGAACAGGTGCCCAGGTTCCAGGCAAATAAATACGTTATTGCTAGTAGATTCAGGTTTGGGTCGAGTGTCAGAATGAGTGGCGTAAAACTGGAAATTTGTATTACTGGGTGTATACCGATGGCCGATAGTATTAACATAATAGCCAGCAGCTTCGACGCGCTCAGCGCACTGAAATCTACAAATGGGTTGGATATAGCACCGGTATTTATCATCGCCGACATGCCTGCTGCCAATACGCCGGCGGCGAGGAAAAGCGTCAATTCGTTCACCATTCCCGGAAGGCCGTTGGCAACATAATGGCTAAGTTTTGCTAAGCTTTGCTGAAATTGGTTGGTAGATAAAATTGTGATGACTGTCACTAGCAACGCGCAAATAGCGATAACGGCCAATACGCCTACGCCAGGAAAGAGCCAGGCAGCGACTATTACCGACACAACCAACAGGGCAGGTACGCGTAAACTACTGAGTTGCATCGGATAACCGACAAAGCTTTCAACCTGTTCGGCATAACGAAGGCGAGCCTCCAGGTAAACGATCAGGAAACCTGCCAATGTGAAGGGCAACCCAGCGATAATAATCCACCCTAGTTTCGCGCCACTGGCGTAAGTGAGCACCACCGCCATCGCACCAAAAAATGGTGACCAGGACGCTACCCCGCAAAATACGCGGGTAAAAGATTGCGAGGTAAAACGTTGTAACGGACGCTGATGATGGATTCGATCGGCAATCATAACCGGCGCGGAAATATTGATAAACGAGCTCGACAGATTTAGCCCGATCAGGGTTTGCAGGTAAGCTGTTTTACCCACTGGTAGCTGCGGTAATGTTTGCGAGTCGGGTATTACCACCAGTTTCAGAAACCCAACCGCAGCGATCATGGTGAGTAATCCAGTATTGCCGCTAATAATTGAATTGAAGCCAATGCTTTCACCCTGACTGGCGGTATGATAAATGAGCGCCAGGCCAATTATCATCAGGATTCCAACCTGAATTTTTAGAATACGCGGCGTATCCGGAAACAATAATGCGGCCGCCAGCCAACCTGAAATACCAGCCAGCCAAAGCGGATTAAATCCGATTGGAGTCTCCAAGAAACTATTCGAAAGGGTAATTAAAACCATCGCCAGAATCAGTGTTCCAGCGAGCGGTTTACGTATCGATAATAATGACAAAATAAAGGCTGAATGATTAATAAGGTGAATCCGCTAAATCTACACGATGAAAATCAAGCATCGCATTTTACGCAAATTAACGCAGGTTTATTAACTATTATTAACCAGCGAATAAGATCGCCGTACTAACTCATCGGCGTTGTTGTCTGATAATATCTGCCCCCAGTACAGGATTATGGGGAACATCATATGATCGAAACGCATGCCGCTTCAGCCTACAGCTATCCGCTGTTAATTAAACATTTATTACACACGCCGCTGGCCTGCAACCCGCAGCAGGAGATTGTCAGTGGCGATAGCCGTTATACATATCTGACATTACGTGAGCGCATCGGTCAGCTGGCAAGTGGACTGGCCTCGCTTGGTGTTAAAAAAGGAAACACTGTGGCAGTCATGGACTGGGACAATCATCGTTATCTGGAGTGTTTTTTTGCTGTGCCGATGATGGGTGCAGTATTGCATACCATTAATGTACGTCTTTCTCCTGAGCAAATCCTCTACACCATCAATCACGCGCAAGATGACGTCATTCTGGTACATTCCGATTTCATGCCCATCATCGAGCAAATTGAAGATCGATTCGAGCGTCCGACAAAACTAATATATTTGCACGATGGTTCGAATATCGATTTACCGAAGCTGTGCGAGATCGAATATGAAGCAATGCTTAGCGCAAACGATGGTGAGTATGAATTTGAAGATTTTGACGAAAATACGCTGGCCACAACTTTTTACACAACGGGTACCACCGGTGACCCGAAAGGCGTGTTTTATAGCCATCGCCAACTAGTGCTGCATACGATGGGTATGCTGGCTGGTCTCGGTTCGGGTGACGGTAGTAATCGTTTCCATCGAGGCGATGTATACATGCCGATTACGCCGATGTTTCACGTGCATGCCTGGGGCGTTCCCTATGTCGCAACCTTGATGGGCGTTAAACAGGTCTACCCGGGGCGATATGAGCCGGCCGCATTGCTCGAGTTGATCGAGCGCGAAGCGGTAACCTTTTCACATTGCGTACCGACCATACTACACATGCTGTTAACCGCACCCGAGGCCGAGCAGACCGATTTGTCACACTGGAAAGTGATTATAGGAGGCTCGGCGCTGTCGCAGGGCCTGGCAAAAAGCGCCGTCGAACGTGGCATTAATGTTTTCGCTGCCTACGGCATGTCGGAGACCTGTCCGTTTTTAACTGCGGCAGAATTGTCGGGCGTCGATGTAGTGACCACTGACGATGAAACCATTACGCGGCGCTGCAAGACCGGGCAACCGAATGTGATGGTTGATCTGCGAGTCGTCGATTCAAATATGAACGACATCCCTCGCGACGGTACATCAACCGGCGAGGTCGTCGTACGAGCACCCTGGCTAACGCAGGGTTATACCGGTAACCCGGATGGTTCTGAAGATCTGTGGAAAAGCGGCTATTTGCATACCGGAGATGTCGGTTATATTGATGATACCGGCTCATTACAAATTACTGACCGCATGAAAGATATCATCAAATCGGGCGGCGAGTGGATATCATCGCTCGAACTCGAAGATATCGTCTCGCGCTGCGCCGGGGTCGGAGAAGTGGCGGCGATCAGCATCGAGGACGAGCGTTGGGGAGAACGTCCAATGCTACTGGTTACCCGTTCTGCAGATGTCGAAGACATGATTACTGAAGACGATATTTTTAAGGCGATTCGTCAGCGCGTAGACATCGGTGAGATATCAAAGTGGGCCACGCCTGAACGGATAGAATTTGTCCATGATTTGCCGCGAACTAGCGTCGGTAAACTCGATAAAAAAGCAATGCGGGCGACTTACGGTAAGATTAAGACGTCAGGCTAGATGTAATCGAGATTGCAAGGCATGAATAGCGTCGTGCTACACCTCAAAAATTATCTAAAGTACAAAGTTCTTCCCGGGATCGAAGGGGAAATTCCGGTAGGGTCGAATTCATTCGACCGGTTGCACTTCCCTGGAAAGCGGCCAATGTCCAGGTAAGGCCGAATAAATTCAGCCCTACAAACCTAACCCACCCTACCCAATTGATCAGGAGAAGATCCATAAAATTTAAACATCCTGGTGAGAGAAGCCACAAGAGGCCCCGCATTAAAAATGATTCAATACGAAATAAAAAATAACGTTGCGCTAATCACCATGGGCTCTCCACCGGTGAATGCGCTCGGTTTGCCAATGCGAAAAACCATGCTAAAGCACCTGCAGCAAGGCTTCGATGACGACGCGATCAAGGCCATTGTTATCACCTCAAATTTGGCACTATTTTGCGGCGGTGCCGACATCGAAGAATTCAATACCGATGTGCTGTGGGCTACACCAAATTTATCTGATGTCATCGATATGGTCGAAAACGGCCCCAAGCTAGTAATAGCAGCTATCAATGGCATTGCCATGGGTGGCGCACTGGAACTGGCTTTGGGTTGCGATTACCGAATTGTGCGCCAGTCGGCAATGTTGGGTTTACCTGAAATCAGACTGGGGTTATTTCCAGGAGCAGGGGGTACCCAGCGATTACCGCGCATTGCAGGACTGCAAACTGCGACCGATATGATTCTTTCGGGCAATCCGGTTACTGCCGATGAAGCACTGTCCTGCGGTCTTGCCGATCGTGTTGTTGCCAACGGTGACAACTTTATTGCAGAGGCCCTGAGCTATGCTGAAACGCTTGTCTCCAGCAAACAGCCGCGTCGTCACTGCGCCGATATGAGCGTTAATCTCTCCGCCGTAGGTGACGACTTTTTTGACCAGACCCGTGTCACAATCGCCCGAAAAACAGTCGGTCAGATTGCTCCCGAGTATTGCCTGAGATCGATTGAATTATCGATTTCGACACCGCTGGCAGCGGCGCTCGAAATCGACACGAAGTCATTTGTCGAACTACTCGAAACACCGCAAGCACGCGCGATGATCCACGTATTTTTCGCCGAGCGTGAGGCGAATAAAATACCCGGTGTCGCTCGCGATACCGCAAGCCATGATATCAATTCAGTCGGGGTAGTCGGTGCCGGTACTATGGGTAGCGGCATTACCATCGCCTGCCTTGACGCAGGCTTAGCGGTCACTCTATTGGAAACCGACGAGGAAGCACTTAACCGGGGGCTCGAGTACATTGCAAAGCATTACCAACGCTCGGTAGAAAAGGGCCGTATTAGTCAGGAAAAGGCCGAGGGTTTGCAGGAAGCCCTCAGCGGCACACTCGACTTTAACATGATGTCTGATGTCGACCTGGTGATCGAAGCCGTGTTTGAAGACCTGGCGATCAAGAAATCGGTGTTCGAGCGACTCGATAAGGTCTGTAAAGCGGGCGCAATTCTTGCCTCGAACACCTCGACGCTGGATTTGAATGAAATTGCACAGACAACGTCACGCCCGGCCGACGTAATCGGTCTGCACTTTTTCAGTCCGGCCAATCAGATGCGACTGCTCGAAATTATCCGTGGTGACGCCACCGGCCCTGAAATAATCAAGAGCGCATTACAGCTCGCCAAACGCATCCGCAAAGTGCCTGTGGTGGTCGGTGTCTGCTTCGGTTTTGTCGGCAATCGAATGTTCGAACCCTATTTTCGCGAAGGTTCAAGATTGATGCTTGAAGGGGCAAGCTCCGAACAGATCGATCGTGTGCTCACCGCATTCGGAATGGCGATGGGAATTATCTCTGTCGCTGACCTGGCCGGTGTCGATGTCAGTTATCGCGTGCGCGAATCGCGTCGCGAAGAATTTGCTCACGACCGCAGCTACCAGGCGATTCAGGACAAACTCTACCAACTCGGTCGCTATGGTCAAAAAAGCGGTCGTGGTAGTTATTTCTACGAGGGTCGTGAAAAAACCAGCGACCCCGATGTCATTACCCTGTGTAAGCAACTCGCTGGCGAACTCGGAATAGAACGGCGTGAAATCTCAGATCAGGAAGTGCTGGAACGTTGCCTCTACCCGCTCATCAACGAAGGTATGCAAATTCTCGACGAGGGCATTGCTTACCGCCCTGGTGATATCGACCTGATCTGGGTGAATGGCTATGGCTTCCCAGCCTGGCGGGGCGGGCCGCTATGGTACGCGGATGAGATTGGTCTGGATCGGGTGCTAGACGGTATGAATCGCTATCGAGTGAGCCTGGGCGACTACGGTGCCATGTGGTTTCAACCGGCTCCGTTGTTGCAGCGGCTGGTTTCGGAGAGCGGTAAATTGGCGAACCATAAACAGTTAGGCAGCTAAAAAAACCAAATGCACGTATTTTTCGACCTGGATGGAACCCTTACCGATCCTAAAGAAGGTATCTTTGCCTGCATTCGATATGCGCTCTCTAGATTGGATATTGTTCTCGAATCAGAAGAAAATTTTGAGTCTTTTATCGGGCCGCCGTTAAAAGATACATTTAAAGTGTTGTGCGGAAACGAATTCGCTGCCGAAGAAGCATTGTCACTCTATCGGGAACGTTTTTCGGTTACCGGATTGTTTGAAAACCAGCTATACGATGGAATCCCCGATTGCCTGGAGCAAATAGTCAAAAAAGCAGAATCAGTTCATGTCGTAACCTCTAAGCCAACTATTTATTCCGAGCGAATCATAGAACACTTTAATCTGGCCCGATATTTTAAAGTGGTGTACGGCAGTAATCTCGATGGATCGCTGAGCGATAAAACCGAGCTTTTGACCCATGTGCTTGCGACTGAAGCTATCCCCGCGCAGGATGCGGTGATGATTGGTGATCGTCGTTACGATATTACGGGTGCCAAAAATAATGGAGTCAGGGCATTAGGCGTATTGTGGGGTTATGGATCAGAACAGGAGCTTAGAGAAGCAGGCGCAGATGGCCTTTGCAATCACCCACATGAAATCTATCAACAAATTTTTGCTTAACTAACCTAAATCGCATATCGACTAACAAAGCGCCTGAGTAATTTTTGTGCATAAGGTGTGTCTACCTGACCGACTGCTTCGCACAGGCTTTCAACTTCGTCGGGCCGAAAATAGCCATAATTTTTATAGGTGTGGATTCTGGTCTGGAACCCTTCGCAATCACCCTCAGGATGAAACTGAGTCGCATAAACATTTTTACCAACCCGAAACATCTGTACAGGGCAGGCCGCTCCGCGCATTAATAATGTCGCTCCCACAGGTGTTACGTCGCAAGCCTCCTTGTGGCCGAGTAAAACTGAAATATGATCAGGAAAGCCGGATAATAAAGTATCATTTTTCCCCTCTTCGGTGAGGTTGATAATAGCGCTGCCAACGGGTTCTGAATATTGACCGGAGATGGGGGTGTTTAAATATGAACCCAACAAGCCACAACCGGAACAGGCCCCCAGAAACGGGAAATCATTAGAGACGACCTCGTCCAAAAGTCGTTTAAAGTCGGCTTCTATTTTTATTTGAATGGCGGATTTTTCATCTTGCGGGGTGCTAATATCTAAAGGGCTACCGCCGACAATAACTGCCGAATAATCCGCTAGAGATAAATCGGGTATTCCCGTCTTCTCGATACGCATGCGACATACGTCTTTTTCATCAAGTCCGCCGTATTTTAGTATCGCTTCAAATTCACTATCGGAGGTGTCGTCTTCGGGTCGTAGTTGTAAAATTAAAAATGGTTTTGAGA
The DNA here is from genome assembly GCA_964196115.1 of uncultured Gammaproteobacteria bacterium. Taxonomy (GTDB): domain Bacteria; phylum Pseudomonadota; class Gammaproteobacteria. Next base: position 8,493 of record CAXMRQ010000101.1, on the reverse strand, counting down.
GTGTCATCTGATGGTAGTTGTTTTCAACATTTCTTAGATTATACGAAATTTAACATGATTCGGAGCAGCCCTTTCATATTATCATTACTGTATTGACTGAGGCATCTATTAAACAAGATGAAAGACTTTAATCTAATCCCACGAATAGAAATCACCCACACCCCGACACCCCTCGAATTCGCTCCGCGATTATCCGGGGAATTAGGCTGCAATTTATATATCAAACGTGACGATTGCACCGGTCTCGCAGGTGGCGGTAACAAAACCCGAAAGCTTGAATATCTGTTAGCTGATGCACAGCAGCAGGGGGCTGATACGCTGGTGACAGTAGGTGGTTTGCAGTCGAATCATGCCCGCCAAACCGCAGCGGCAGCGGCAAAATTTGGTTTTCACTGTGAGTTGGTGCTGGAAGACGTGGCAGGGACACCTAAAATTGACTATTACGATAATGGGAATGTGTTACTCGATAGACTATTCGACGCCCGAATTCATCGATTGGGTCTGGGCGAGGATTGTGATGTCTATACTGAGTCACTGATGGAAAAATTGAAAACCGAAGGGCACAATCCCTATATAATTCCATTGGGTGGTTCTAACGCGATCGGCAGTCTAGGTTATGTGCGTTGTGCCCTTGAAATCTTACAGCAACTCGCTGAACAGGAGTTGGCCATAGATCAAATTGTTTTGGCGTCGGGCAGTGCTGGTACCCAGGCAGGTCTTTTGGCGGGGTTGATAGTAGCAAATAGCGATATAGCTGTATTGGGTATCGCGGTTAGTCGTTCTACGCCAGTTCAACAGCAGTTAGTCGAAAACCTGCTTGAGCAAACCTTAACGTTTCTCGGTCTGGACTCGGAGAAGGCGCGTGGCAGGGTAGTTGCCGATGGTAGTTATTTTGGCGAAGGTTATGGCATGGCGACCGAGGCGATGATCACTGCAGTGAAGCGCTGTGCGCAACTTGAGGGATTATTGTTAGATCCGGTATATACCGGTAAAGGCATGGCAGGTTTGATGGATTTATGCGCGCAGGGTGCGATAGCGGCGGGCAGTAATCAATTATTTATACACACCGGGGGCAGTGCCGGATTATTTGCTTATCGGGAGGTGTTTTAACCATAGAACCTCGCAATTAGCCGCCGTTGTATCGTAATAAATAGTGCTTGCGCAATATTTCCCGAGGCATAAAGTAAAGCTTGTGGTATTTTTATCAGGCAATTACTGTTGAACATTAAGTTTCACATTTTTATCATTTTTATTTCACTGATATTGGGTTTGAGTGGCTGCGATGGATTTACCAGTCAAAGTGACAAAAAACAAACCGTCAACAGCGGCAAACGCAGTGAACGACCGGCCCATGCAGTGGAAATCGTCATGGTCGCCAGGCAGGCTGTCCGTATTAAGCGCACACTCACCGGCACTCTGGAAGCACCGCGAACCGTGCATATTCACAGCGAACAGTCTGGAAAGATTATCAAACTGCCCTTTTACGAGGGCGATAAAGTGAAGCAGGACGAAGAGTTGGTGCGACTCGACGACGCCTTGCTGCGTGCCAGTCTTGCCAAGGTGGTGGCCGCGCGTAAGCTGACCGAGGTGAATCTGAAGCGCCTGAAAAAACTGGTACCGAACAAGCTAGCCACCGAGGACGAGCTGGCTCGCGCGAGCACCGCGGTAGAACTGGCCCAGGCGGAGGAATCGCTGCAACGTACCCTGCTTTCACGTACCGTGATTAAGGCTCCATTTAGCGGCATTATTAGTGAGCGTCTAAAAGAACCCAGTGATATTGTTAGTTTGAATGAACACATATTAACGCTGTATGACCCGGACTTTATGTCCGCGGCAGTGCAGGTGCCCGAGCAGTTACACAGTCGAGTATCGATAGGTGATGCAGTCAAGGTACGTATTGACAGTCTGGGTGACCGTAGTTTTAGTGCGAAAATTTTGCGTATTCATCCGGTAGTGGATCCCCAGACCCGACAGGGAGCGGTAGAAATTCACTTAAATCCCGCGCCGGAAAATGCGCGCCCCGGCCAGTTGTGTCGGGTTACTCTGGAAACCGCCGAAACGCCACGCCTGTTGATCCCGCTGAATGCGCTGCAATTCGATAGCCGTGGTAGTTTCGTCTACCAACTTAGCGACGAATCGAAGGCAATGCATACGACGGTGACTATAGGTCTGCAAATTGGTGATTCGGTCGAAATAATCGATGGCGTAAACGATGGTGATCAAATTGTTTCGAAGGGTTTTCTCGGTCTTAAATCGGGCAAGAAAGTACGTGTGGTGAAACCAGCCGAGCAGGTATCAGCTCGAACAACCGGAGTTTCGCTACAACAGGAGATATAGCAGCTATGCAGCATCGATTTCGCAGTGGTGGGCTGGCAGCCTGGTCGATACATCATCCGATTGGTGTATCCATGCTGGCCCTGGCAGTGGTGGTTTTAGGCCTGGGTTCGTTGTTACGCCTGGGTATCAATTTGTTGCCCGACCTCATTTATCCTGACGTAAGGGTACGCATTAGTGACTCGGGTGTACCGGCCCGTATTATGGAAGATCGAGTGACCCGGCAGCTGGAAGAACAGCTGGCTATAACCGAAGGCGCCATTCAGGTGCAATCTAACTCCACTGAAGGTCGCAGCTCGGTTGATCTAAGCTTTCCTTATGGCAGCGATATCGACCTCGCTTTGCGCGATGCCAGCACCCGGCTGGATCGCGCCAAGCGATTTCTGCCGGATAGCATTGATCCACCGGTAATCTACAAACGCGATCCCGCGCAGATTCCGGTACTGGAAATGGTGGTGAGTTCCACAGACCGTGATCCGGTTGCCCTGCGCAGCTGGGTCGACTATACCTTCGCAAAATGGTTTTTGAATGTCCCTGGTGTCGCGGCCGCAGAGGTTGGCGGTGGTCTTACGCGTGAAATTCAGGTGGTTGTGGATCAGGAAAGGCTGAGCGCATTTGGTTTCACCATCGATGATATTTCGACCATATTAAAAAATGAAAACCAGGATAGTCCAGGCGGTAACCTGCAAACAGCCAACCGCGAGATTAGCGCCCGCACTAGTGGGCGATTTCTGAGCGTGGCCGATCTGGCTGGCCTGCCATTGTGGAAGGATAATCAACCCGATACCAGTTTGCGCCTGGAAGACGTGGCGCAGGTAATGGATAATCATGGCGATGAGAAATTGCGCATTCGCCTGAATGGCATCCCCGGTATCAAGCTATCTATTCAGAAACAGCCAGCGGCGAATACTGTTTCGGTAGTGGATGCGGTGAATGAGCGTCTTGAATGGTTGCGTCAGCAAGACTTGATCCCCGAAGATATTCATGTCGACCGCGTCGGCGACCAGTCTACTTATGTGCGTCATGCGTTACGTAATGCCACCCTGGCTGCCATGTCCGGCGCCTCACTGGCGATGCTGGTGGTGTTTATATTCCTGGGTAGTATTCGGCGTACGCTGATTATCGGTACCGCTATTCCGCTGGCGATTCTGGTCACCTTTGTGATCATGGATATAGGCGGTCTGACGTTAAATATTATGACCCTCGGCGGTCTGGCGCTGGGTATCGGTCTGCTGGTCGACAATACCATTGTCATGCTGGAAAACATTACTCGACACCAACGTCAGGGTGAGAGTGATCTCGAAGCCCCGGTCAATGCAGCGCGAGAAGTCAACAGCGCCATCGTCGCATCCACTTCAACTAACCTCGCTGCAGTATTACCGTTTCTGTTTATCGGCGGCCTGGTGGGGTTATTGTTTCGAGAACTAATCATTACCATTTCAGCCGCCATCGTCGCTTCGCTGATTGTGGCGTTGACGCTGGTGCCGACACTGGGATCGAGAGTACATGACAGCAGACAGAATATTCTGCAACGTTTCATGGAAGCGCTGATTCACAGCCTGCAACGCGGCTATACCGCTCTCACGCGTATGTTACTGCGCATGCCCTGGTTGCCGGTGATCATACTGGTGCCGATGCTGGTAGTCGCCATGCCGGTGTTTTTCGACGGCAAACAAATTTTTCTTCCTTCAATGGATGAAGGCGAAATCTCAATACGTCTAACCGGTGAGTCGGGCATGCGCCTGGATGAAACCGATGGAATCATCATCCGCATTGAAAACCTCTTCATGGCTCAGCCCGATGTGTTAACGGTGTTTACCTCTTCTGGCGGACGGGTATTCGGTCGTTCGGAACGTCAGGCAAGTAATACCGGTTCGCTGGACGTAAAACTCGTACCAGTTACACAACGCAAACGTAGTAGTCAGCAATGGGTAAAGGATATGAAGCGCGATATCGCTGCGCTACAACTCACCGGTATGAATGTGCGCATGCGTGTCCGTGGTGTGCGCGGTGTGCGTGTCAGTTCCGGGGACGATGATCTCAGTATCCGCGTACAGGGACCGGATATCGAAGTGCTAACCGCGCTCGGGGAGGAAATAGTTAGTCGCCTTGAAGGCACAGAAGGATTAACTAATCTTCGTCACAGTTATGAAGAGACACGCAACGAGGTGTCGGTCAGTATAGATCGGCAACGCGCGGCAGACCTTGGTATTCGCGTGGATGACATCAGTCGCGCTTTACGTGCCGCACTGGATGGTTTGATTGTGTCAGATTTCATCGAGGGTGATCGCCAGTACGATGTGCGTCTGCGACTGCCGCGCACCGGCTTCCGTTCACCGGATGATCTGGGTAATATCCTCGTCGGCCTGCACCAGGGCCAACCCGTGCGTCTGAGAAGTGTCGCGAACGTGCTGTTCAGCCCGGCACCGGCCAGTATTTTACGCGACAATCAACGTCGCATCGTTGAAATAACCGCCTCATTATCCGATGAAATCGGCCCCGAACAGGCGATGGCAAGAGCTGGCGAACAGCTAGCCGATCTGCCGTTACCCGAAGGTTACAGCCTGTACGATGGTGGTGAAGTCAGGACCTTGCAAGAGGGCCGACGCATGGGTTATGTCTTGTTGGGCCTGGCCGTCTTTCTGGTATTCGTGGTGATGGCGGTGCAATATGAATCGCTGCGTAATCCGCTAGTCATCCTGCTGGGAATTCCATTTACTACAATCGGCGTAGCCGCCGGTATCTACTGGTTGTCGTTGCCGATTTCTATGCCTGTCTGGCTGGGGATGATTATGTTGGCGGGTATCGTGGTGAATAATGCCATCGTGCTGGTGGAACAAATCGAAGTAGAGCGCGAGCAAGGTCTGCAAATGATCGAGGCCATAGTTGAGGGTGCACGTCTGCGCTTACGCCCGATAATGATGACCACACTCACTACCGTGATGGGTATGTTGCCACTTGCGATCGGCTTTGGCGAAGGTTCGGAGATGCTACAGCCACTCGCGGTGGTGATTGTCTGGGGACTCAGCTTTTCCATGCTGGTAACGTTGGTGCTGATACCAGCGGTTTATCGCATGATGCATTTATTCACTGATAGAACGGAGATTTCGTCGGTAACCATTGCTGTCGAAGCAAAGTAGTTCGCTCAATTTTAAGGTAATCAATCCTCAGTGTTAATGGTGGTCTAAGCGTATAGGCCCTGCGTTTGTTTATGTTTCCATTTAAAATGAAGACTGTTATTGTGGTTTGTAGCAAAATACGCTGATTGTTATTTCACTCAGTTCACAGGAAAATTCATGAAAGACGCTGTTATTGTTTCCACCGCTCGTACGCCTATCGGTCTCGCTTTTCGCGGTTCACTGAACAATATTAAATCACCCACGCTGATGGCGCACCCGATTCGTCATGCAGTGGAACGCGCGGGTATCGAAGGCGTAGAAGTTGACGATGTAGTCATAGGCGCGGTGTTAACGGCTGGCACAGCCGGTATGAATATCGCCCGCAATGCTTCGCTCGCCGCTGGCCTGCCAAATACAGTTTCGGCGCAAACAATTGATCGTCAATGTTCTTCGGGTTTGATGGCAATTTCGACCGCTGCCAAACAAATCATTGTCGATAACATGGATATCGTCGTGGCCGGTGGGCAGGACAATATTTCAGCAGTGCAAAATCAATATATGCAATGGGTTGCCGATGAGAAGGATGCCAATGTTATTGAAAAAGCTCAACATGCATATATGCCGATGTTGCTCACCGCCGAGAATGTGGTGAATAAATTTGGCATTACGCGCGAAGCGCAGGATGAATACGCACTGCAATCGCAGATGCGCACTGCTGCTGGTCAGGAAGCTGGTAAATTTGATGACGAAATTGTGTCGATATCGGCGACACGATTGATTAAGGATAAAGAAACGGGAGATATCAGCTATAGCGACGTGACCTTATCGAAGGACGAAGGCAATCGGCCGCAGACCAATCTGGAGGGCCTCGCCAATCTAAATCCAGTAATCGAAGGTGGTAGCGTGACTGCGGGCAATGCCAGTCAGTTATCCGATGGTGCATCTGCCTGCGTATTAATGGAAGGTGGAGTCGCTGAAAAACGCGGTTTACAGGCGCTTGGCATTTATCGGGGTATGGCGGTCGCCGGTAACGCGCCAGAAGAAATGGGAGTCGGGCCGATATACGCGATTCCGAAACTACTCGAACGAACCGGTAAATCGATTAACGATATCGATCTGTGGGAAATTAACGAAGCCTTCGCCTGCCAGACGATTTATTGCCGCGATAAACTCGGTATCGACAATGAAATATTCAATGTCAATGGTGGCGCGATTTCAATCGGGCATCCCTATGGTATGACTGGGGCACGCCAGGTCGGGCATGTGTTAATCGAAGGAAAGCGTCGAGGAGCCAGATTGGTTGTGGTTTCTATGTGTATTGGCGGTGGAATGGGTGCAGCGGCACTGTTTGAAATCGCATAAGCGGGTTCAAGCAGCGATAACCAGGTTTCGGCCACAACGCTTGGCCTCATATAGATTTTTATCGGCTCTTTTTAATATGTCGTAAATGTCTTTGTCACTCGGTATAGCCGTTGCTGCTCCGACACTGATGCTTAATCTGATAGCGCCGACATCGCTAGGTACGATATGGTCTGAAATGCATTTGCGCAGTTTTTCAGCACTCTGGATTGCGAAATCGAGACCGCATTCCTGTAGGATGATACCGAACTCATCGCCACCGATGCGGCCGAGAATGTCCGAGTCACGAATATTATCCTGACATACTCGGGTCATTTCTTTTAACGCCTCATCACCGATAGCATGCCCGTAGTTGTCATTAATATCTTTAAAGCGATCAATATCGATAAAAAGTATCGCAAAGGTATGTTTGTAGCGCCTACTACGTTCAAACGCAGTGTTGGCATTGGCCAGGAAGCTGCGTCGATTATGGCAATTGGCCAAAGGGTCGATAAAAGCCATTTTATTCAGTTCCTGCTCCTGTGTCTCGATGCGTTTAAACATTGGGTTAAATACCAATGCACCGACTCCACACAGAACCACAACTATGCCACCGAGCAAAATAGCAACCACAATTCGTAATCGGGTAATTCTGGATTTACTATTGATTGTGTATTGCGTAGCAAGTGCTTCAAGGCTGCTGTGCAAGTCCTGTTTTGTAGCTTCTCTTAATTGTTTTAAATAGTAGCTGGATATAAATTCTGGTGACCATTCGCGGCCAAGAACTTCACGGGTGTTGTATATGAATATACGTGCTTTTTCATCAAGGTATTCGGGTTCATCGAAAAATATATTGTCAATACTATCGGAAAAGTAGACCACCTGGTTTTCAGAAAGATAGCCTCTAATTAACAGTTTATGGGTTTTATCAAAATTCTGTAACGACAGTTCGATTAATTTAACGATTTGATTGCGAGCAGTCTGGTCACTTTCCACCGCATATTCGAGCAGTAAATGTACTGTCCTCTCAGATAACATACGTTGACGCCCACCAATATCGTTCACTTCGACCATGTTGGACTCTTCAGCGGTGATATAATCAATAATGATAAGAGACGCAGTAATTAGCAATGCAATAAACGCAAAGGTAGTTAAATAGATGCGTTGGTATTTTTTGCCATCTGCCATATTATTATATTTTCACTGCTTAATTTTACTGCACGGCCTACCTACCATAGCGTCATATTAAGTATTTTATGTCCGCGTATGGCCTGATTTTCCCCCTCTAGACAGTTATAATAGGTGTTATGCAGAATTTTTCCATAATTCAATTAGGATATTTTCAGTTCTATAAAACCCAATTCAAATTGATTTCAGGCATAAACTGGGCTTTTGCTTAGCAATATAGCCGAGGGAGGGGGCAATTTATTCGCAGGATTCGTCCGCTGCAAAGACCTTTTGTGGTTGTGAAATGCCTTTCATAAGGTGTTCGCCATAATATTTTGTCGGGCAGTCGATTTGCTCAGCAAATGTCTCTGAAAAAAGTATGCTTTCGCCAATTGTTTTAGTCAGTGATTCTAATCTCGCCGTGCGATTTACCGCTGGTTCTATTACCGTAAAGTCCAGACGATCGGGCGCCCCGACATTACCATAAATCACCTCACCGACATTAAGTCCTACATCAAATTTAATTTCAGGTTGC
>CAXMRQ010000100.1:0-19055 GCA_964196115.1 uncultured Gammaproteobacteria bacterium | reverse complement strand
CATTGGCATTTAATACATCGTCCTGACAATTGTCGGGGTTATCTCTCATCCTACCGGATCTTTAGCGCTTACCGCAAAGCATAACATTATCTGCAATAAAACTAACCGATTAGCACCAGTCTGAATCTTTAGCCTTTTTTGACGAAAAAAAGGCCTATCCCCTGCTTCTTCTGCCACGTCCAACTAGAACTGTAAAAATCATCAGCAGACTCAATATGTTCTTGAAAATTAGGGAAGACCAGATAGTTACAGCTTTCAGCCAATATAAAACCAGGGACTCAGGGCTAAATATTACCGATTGATCACCGATGTTCAAGTATCTGATGATAATTCTTCTGTGCTGCGCTGTAATTTTCAACTTTGAATTTTAATTACTACTGACAAGGCTGCGGAAGATTGCCAGAATCGCTAAATAATGTTAGAAATGTCCGGGCAGGTAGAGCGCATAAATTGAATAATCAAAATAATTAGGATTCTAAGATGACCATTCATGACAATATTCTCGGCACTATAGGCAATACTCCGATAGTAAAGATAAACAAACTGGCGCCAGCCAACGTCAATATATTTGCAAAAATTGAAGCCTTTAATCCAATGGGTTCGGTCAAGGATCGACTCGCCCTTGGCATTATCGAAGACGCAGAAAAAAGTGGCGCGTTAGTACCTGGACAAACCGTAATCGAAGCCACCAGTGGCAATACCGGTATTGGTCTGGCCATGGTATGCGCGCAAAAAGGTTACCCGTTAGTGGTAACCATGGCAGAGAGTTTTAGCGTCGAGCGTCGCAAACTGATGCGTTTTCTCGGCGCCAAAGTTGTACTCACACCAGCACCGTTAAAAGGCAGTGGAATGGTGCAGAAAGCAAAAGAACTGGCTGAAAAAAATGGCTGGTTTTTAACCCGTCAGTTTGAAAACGAGTCCAACGCGAATATGCATTCGAATACCACCGCACCAGAAATTCTGGCCGCATTTGAGGGCAAGCAACTCGATTACTGGGTAACCGGATATGGCACTGGCGGCACCTTAAAAGGCGTTTCCCGCGTGCTCAACGAAAAGAGCCCAAATACCAGGATAATTGTAGCCGAACCCGAAGCGGCTCAATTATTAACTAGTGGTGTCGAACAAAAACGCCACAATGATGGTTCTCCTGCTGAAAGTCATCCAGGCTTTAGCCCTCATCCGATGCAGGGCTGGACGCCTGATTTTATTCCCAAATTAACGGGTGACTCCATGGCCGCCAATGGCGACAAAAAGGTTTTGCTGGTGGCAGGACCGAGGGCTATCGAATGTTCGCGTAATCTGGCCCAGCAAGAAGGTATTTTTGTCGGCATTAGTGCTGGAGCGACATTAGCCGCTGCGCTCGAAGTCGCTGAATCGGCGGCAGACGGATCAAATATTTTATGCATGCTACCCGATACCGGTGAGCGATATTTGAGTACACCACTTTTTGAGAATATCGAAACCGACATGTCTGACGACGAAAAAGCATTGTCAGCATCGACACCAGCCTGCCAGTTTTAAATAATACCTGAGGAGGGGCCTGACACATCAGGCCTCCCAGTGCATAACAAGCGATTGTCTATACCCAAACAGACGCTATTCCGCTGCCTGCTTCAGCCATAATTGTTGAATGTTGTGATTCAGCAGGGAGCGCCGCGCTGGATCAGTAGTTACCCTGAGCAATTCGTTATAAATTCTTCGTGCATCGTCGATTAAGCCTGCTTTTTGCAGACTATCGGCGGCATTAAATCGCGCTGTTTGCGCCCACAGATCCATTGACTCCGGTCCGGGTAACATTGCGGACTGCAAATATAATAACGCAGCCTGATCGTATTTTTTAAGCGCTTTAAAAGAATCCGCAATCCAGAATAAGATTTCACGATGCTGCTTTGGCTCGATAGGCAGTCGTAATAAGCGATTGAAATGGAGAATCGCCTGTTCGTCCAGTTTAACTGTCTGCAAATCGAATAGCACCTGTAATATAAAATCAATATTTTCGCTCGTCGGTTCGCTATATTCACCGATCAATGTCTGCAGAATTTCGTTACCCTCTTCGTAACGACCGCCAAGTATTAATACCCGTGCCTGGCGTAGCTGCCATTTAAACCGGTCCGAGCCTGCCGGGTATTCATCTAATCCCGACATTTGGCGAGTAGCTTCATCAATATCGCCATCTTTGAGAGCAAGGTCGACCAGCTGATACCTGATTATCGGCGAAATTTTCTCAGCATCGGAAAAAGTTTCGCTATGATTAAACAATTGATTGAGCAATCGCTTTTCAGACTCATCGACGGTAGCAAGAGACTGCATATAGCTTTCTGCAGCAGCATGTTTAATCTTTTCGTCCGTGCCCTGTAACATGACTAGCGCAAATAGCGACCTTGCTTTGACCGGGGTCGCTTTACTGGCCTTTTTACCGAGTTCGAGCCACTGCATATCGTCACCAATCAACAATTCTGCCCGGTTGCCCACTAACTGCGCATATTCGATATAGGCTGCCCATAACTGATCGGGGCTCAACTGAAACAGATCCAGGGGTGTCATTGAATCTACTTTAAAAACCTGTTCGAGTGCAACCACTCGATCCACCGGCGACATTTGCTGTCCCGCGAAATAGGCCAAAGCCCAGAGCGTCGCCTGCTCACCTACTTCGAATTCCGCTTTAGCGAGCTGCTTTTTCAACGCCGCCCACAAGGTCTTAGAATTTAATAACTGCGACCTGTACTGTGCCAGCAGGCTAGTTAATCGTGCCTGCCAGGTGTCCACGTCCTGCAATACCTGAATCGCCTGGTCGTAACGACCCGACCGAATCAAAACTGTCGCGCGTAAAAGCACCCAGGTTTTATCCTCGGTACCAAAATCCTGATTGAAGCGTAGCATCGCTATACGTGCATCTTCGAGTCTGCCATCCTTTAGATAACTGGAGATAATAAGGCGGCGCCAGGTTTCGTATTCGGGCGCGGTTGGGGTCGATGTTAGCCATAAATGCTCGCGCAATAATCGGCGTGCTGTATCGGTTTGTCCAATTTCCAGATAAGCCTGGATCTTGTATGTAGCGGCCTGGTTGCGGAATTGCTCGGGTAAATCGGCAGGTAAATTTTCAATTCGAACTAGCAGTTCATTCCATTCCTGCCATTGAGACAGGATCGAGTATCTTTCCTGCTCCCATAAAATCCACTCGTATAGATCAGAGTCAATCTTAGGCTGCGCCTGATCGAGCATTTTCAGGGTTAAAACCGGTGCCCCGGCGGCCGAAATATTTTTCAGCATGTCGAGCTTTTCATCGGCCCAGGAATTAGCTATCAGACAGACTAAGGTTACCGGTAATAGTTTTTTTAAAACGCAATATTTCATTTAAAAAAGCAATATTCCATTTAAGCCCATAAAAAAAGGCGTGTAGCTTGAGAGCTGCACGCCTTTCTAACTTTATGCTAACTGATTTCGAATTGAAACCAATTATAACTTTTCTTTGATTCTAGCCGCCTTACCAGTCAATCCGCGCAGGTAGTAAAGTTTTGCACGGCGCACCTTACCACGACGTTTTACTTTTATTTCTGCAACTAACGGGCTATGAGTTTGAAAAATACGTTCGACGCCTTCACCGTGAGAAATCTTACGTACCGTGAATGCCGAATTAATTCCACGGTTACGCTTTGCAATGACAACGCCTTCGTAAGCCTGCAAACGCTCACGCGTACCTTCCTTAACTCGCACCTGTACCACTACGGTATCGCCGGGAGAAAATGCAGGAACATCGGTCTTCAGTTGCTCTGCGTCTAATTGTGCAATGATATTGCTCATGTTACTTCCTCTAAATTTTCCAGCCTGTCATGCAACGGCTAATTAAACTTTTTGACCAGTTGTACTCAACCCGTCTATGTATTGGTTCAGCAATGCCTGCTGTCGATCATCCAGAACTATCTGTTCAAGTAGATCCGGGCGTCTTTGCCAGGTTCTACCCAGTGACTGTTGCTCACGCCAGTCCTGAATCGCCTGATGATTTCCATTCATCAGTACTTCGGGCACCCTACTACCCAGAATTTCTTCCGGTCTCGTATAGTGCGGGCAATCGAGTAAACCATCACTAAACGAATCCTGTTGCGCCGATTGATCATGGCCTAGTGCGCCAGGGATTAATCGCGTCATTGCGTCGATACATACCATCGCCGCCAGTTCACCGCCACTGATGACATAATCACCTATGGACCATTCTTCATCAACCTCCTGTTGGATTAAGCGTTCGTCGATTCCTTCGTAGCGACCGCAGAGAAAAATGACCGATCCTGCCTCGACCTGCCGGGCCAGTGTCGCCTGCTTCACTGGAACACCCTGCGGGCTAAGATAAATCAGCCGACCCTGCTTATTTTGCTGGCGTATCGCCTGAATCGTATCTAGCAGCGGTTGCAGCTTCATCAGCATCCCTGGTCCTCCACCGTACGGCCGATCATCTACGGTTCGATGGCGATCATCGGTGTATTCCCGCGGGTTCCAGCAATTAAGCCGGAGTAATTCCTGATCCGCGGCCCTGCTGACTATGCCGCAACTTATTACCTGCTCAACCAGCTCTGGAAACAGCGTGATAACATCTACCTGCATCCTAATAGTCTGGCTTCCAGTCGACTATCACCCGCTTATTGGCCAAATCGACTAATTTAACTACGTCATCCATCACGAATGGAATCAGCCTTTCTCTGTTACCGCGCAGTACCATGACATCGTTTGCACCGGTTTCTAGCATTGTTTCAACAGTTCCGAGCGGCTCAGCGTCAAGCGACTCAACTTCCAGTCCGATCAGGTCTGACCAGTAATACTCGCCATCATCCAGTTGCGGTAACTGCTCGGCCAATATGTAGATTTTACTTCCGACCAGTTCAACAGCCTGCTCTCGTTGGTCAACCCCATCTATCTGGGCCACGACATTCTTACCCTGTAGCCGACCGCTAACCGTAACAATTTGAACCTGTTCACCCGCCACTATTCTCCACGGGCTGTAATTTAAAATATTTTCTCTTGGGCTGGTGTTGGAAAAGACCTTCACCCTACCTTTTACACCGTGTAGGCCTGTAATATTACCAACACAAATCAAATCATCCTCGTGCTCTTGCATAAGGAAGTAACCGATATTAGGCCGCCTTACTGGAACCCTTGATCAGGCTCGAAACGCGTTCACTAACTTGCGCGCCCTTCGATACCCAATATTCGATACGTTCATTGTCAAGACGAAGCGCTTCTTCCTGACCGCGCGCCTGCGGATTAAAAAATCCTACACGCTCGATGTATCGGCCGTCTCGGGGGCTGCGGCTGTCACTGACTACAACATGATAGAATGGACGTTTCTTGGAACCGCCACGAGCCAAACGAATAGAAACCATAAATACCTCTAATTGTCACCAGACAAAAGTATAACGCTGACCCGGTGGTCAGAAGACCGCGTATTGTACCTAAAAATGTCTGTGTGTGAAGACCACATAGGATATTTTTAACCCTAATTTAGCCATGGGAGCTTATAAGTATGCAGTTGGGCCAATTTATTTGATTTATTCCCGTAAAACAGCCTCAAAAACAGGCGTTCGGCGGATAAGATTGAATTAATTATGAAAGGCCTTGAGGCCAATATTGCATAGTCGGTCAATTAATCCATAATAGCCCGCAAATTCAATAAGTCCATATCCAGGTTAAGCCGATCCCTTTCGTCCCGGCAGATAATGCCGGCACCCATTCTGGCACATCGTTTCCAAATAACCGCCAGGTATCAAGCAGTGCCGGAATGGCCACCAACACGGCGAGTTTATCGTTAGAAATCCCGCTGGCTTCTGACATCCCCTGCAGGTCTCCATCCTCGTGATTTAGCAGGAAAGTCATGTAAGCGACTGTAATCGCCAGATGAGCGCCAACCAGGCCGGCATTGTAATTATCTCCGAAATCAGTCAGCTTTCTATCTTTACGATATCGCAACGCTGTTTCGGAAACCAGCCACTGAACCTGAAAGCCCGCTGAAGAGACCTGTAATTGCTCGGCCTCGGTCATAACTGCGCCGGGATAGACAATCGTAACACCATCAAATTCGGCATCGAATCCAAATGAATCGGCAACCACAAAATGCCCGAGTTCATGAGCGGCGTAGCCGCTGAAAAAGCCGGCGACGAATGCTGCCTTATTATTTTTAAAGCGGTTCAAATGCCACGAATCAGCGACGGCACAATTGCTCATAACGATAAAAATGACAACTGCCAGCATCGGTCGCCGCGTATAGGACATAATTACATTTTTAGCCCTGAAATTTCATAAATCTGCGCGAAGATCGCGCAGTATATTGATTCCACAAGGAAATATCCGAAGAAGTTTCGTATCAATGATTCCGAGCGACTGAGGAACTATTTCTTGTGGAACCAATAGGCAAGCGAGATTGCGCATGATTTATGAATTTTCGGGGTTAGAGGCACTTATTATAATGACATTCCTGGTGGCATCCTGCCTTTCAACCCGCGCATCATGTTCGCCATACCACCTTTGCTGCCCATTTTTTTCATCATTTTCTGCATTTGCTTGTGTTGCTTGAGCAGACGATTAACATCCTGAATCTGAGTGCCTGAGCCACCTGCGACCCGACGTTTTCGTGAACCGTTAATTAGCTCCGGTTTGCGCCTTTCCCGCGCTGTCATCGAATTAATGATAGCCACCATTCGTTTCATTTGCCTGGTCTGCGCCGGATCCTGCATAGCCTGCGATACGCCTGCTCCCATGCCGGGTAGCTTGTCAATCATGCTACCCAGGCCGCCCATCTTTTCCATTTGAATAAATTGATCACGTAGATCGTCGAGGTCAAAGCCTTTGCCTTTTTTAACTTTTTTAGCCAGTTTTTCGGCTTTTTCGTGGTCTACCTTTTCATGCGCCTGTTCGACCAGTGATAATATGTCACCCATGCCCAATATTCGTGACGCCATGCGATCAGGATGAAAAGCTTCAAGCGCATCGGTCTTTTCACCCGAGCCAATATACTTAATTGGTTTGCCGGTAATCTGGCGTACCGATAACGCCGCGCCACCACGCGCATCACCGTCTGTCTTGGTCAATACGACACCACTGAGTGGCAGAGCATCGCCGAATGCTTTAGCCGTATTAGCTGCGTCCTGGCCGGTCATACTGTCTACTACAAACAGGGTTTCACTCGGCGTCACGGCGTCATGAATAGCCTTGATTTCGTCCATCATCTGTTGATCGATATGCAACCGGCCTGCTGTATCCAGAATTAATACATCGGCACTATTTTTACGCGCAGCTTTCAGTGCGGCGCGCGCAATCTCGACCGGCTTTTGAGTATTATCGCTGGGGTGAAAGCTTGCGTTCACTTCTTTAGCCAGAGTTTGTAACTGCTCTATCGCAGCCGGGCGATAAATATCAGCACTCGCTACTATGACGTTCTTTTTCTCTACCTCGATCAAACGGCGCGCGAGTTTCGCCACCGTGGTGGTTTTACCGGCACCCTGTAATCCAGCCATCAAAATAATCACGGGCGGTTTTACATTAAGGTCAATGCCATCATGGGAGTCACCCATCACTGCAACCAGTTCGTCATTGACTACTTTTACCAACGCCTGTCCAGGCGAGAGACTACCAATTACGTCCTTGCCGAGTGCTTTTTCACGCACCGTCTCGATAAAATTTCGAACCACCGGAAGCGCGACATCGGCTTCCAGCAAGGCTTGACGAACATCGCGAAGACTTTCTTTAATATTGTCTTCGGTTAGCCGCCCCTGACCACGCAGGCCTTTTAGGGTTTTCGATAGACGATCAGTAAGATTTTCAAACATGGTGATAGCTCAGATGCTCTAGCGGCTGGAATAGTCAGGACGCGATTATATCAGCCCGCGAGCGTGAATATAGACCTCTACGAAATAATTTGTGAGTAGCTGTTTATTGATTTTCTCGCAGAGACGCAACGCAGGTAAGAGTATTATTGAGGTA
Organism: uncultured Gammaproteobacteria bacterium; assembly: GCA_964196115.1. GTDB lineage: Bacteria > Pseudomonadota > Gammaproteobacteria. The sequence goes on along the minus strand of CAXMRQ010000100.1, from coordinate 11,090 downwards.
ATTTAATCTGTCTTACGATGGATTTAAATCGCAGTTTCGACATTTAACTTATTTTGTTAGCTTTGTTCTTTTGGCTTGCGTACTTCTTGCGTCTCTGCGAGAGCCCTCTGTAATTAAATCAGGCATTCAGCATTCAGGGATAAGGACTGCTCGCCTAAAACTTGAATATCTCGCCTCCGTTTAGGCGCCCCACTTGAAAACCAGGCAAGGCCTCTACGCATTCTCGATAAATCAGATCCTCTTCTCCGGGTTTAAAATGAGTCAGCCAGACATCTGGACGATGATCCAACTTTATCAGGTCTTCGCCAAGTAATAGTGGACAGTAATGTTTTGATAATTTACTGATTTCTATATCATTATTGGAAAAAGCGGCTTCCACAAACAACATATCGATATGATCATAACCATTCAAAACCTGCCACAGGTTATCGGTAGTGGTGGTATCGCCACTAAACGCGACCACGGCCTTGGGTGCGGAAACGCAGTATCCCACGCCGGGCACAGTATGATTCACCTCGATCATTTCGATTTCCCGAGATCTTATGGTTATTTTATCACCGGGTTTCATCACCCTGAAATCAATCGAAGGATTTTCTTTTGTCGGTAACTCGGAGAAGTCCGGCCAGATGACCCAATTAAAAATATGCGTTTTTAACGCTTCGATTGTCGCTTGCTGCGCATGTACGATTACGGGTTCGTCGTGTACACCAAACATACTGTCCGCCAGCAGAGGCAACCCTACGACATGATCCATGTGAGAATGAGTGAGAAAAATATGACGAATCCCGGTCATCTGATTTAATGGCAGATCACCGAGTCCAGTTCCCGCATCTATCAGCAAATCATCGTCGATTAAAAATGACGTTGTGCGTAAATTGGCACCTATACCACCTGCCCAGCCTAATATTTTTATTAGCATTTAGAGTCTATTTGTAGGTTTATCGTAGTTTTAACTTCCGCCAAATTTAACGCTGGCCGAATTATATCCTTATAGCAAGAAAAAGTAATAAATGTGGCGCACTAGTTTGAAATACTGCAAAATTCAGGGACTAGTGCGCATTATCTAAGTTGCCTATTTGAATAAATTTGATGCGCATCACAAAATTGCAGAATTTAGCCCGGAAATTTCATAAATCTGCGCAAGGATCGCGCGGTATAAGAAAATACCCGAAGAAGTCTCGTATCAATGATTCCGAGCGATTGAAGAACTATTTCTTGTGGAATCAATAGGCAAGTGAGATTGTGCATGATTTATGAATTTTCCGGGTTAGCACACGGCATTGATATACAGTAAATATTAATGCTTTATGACAGATATTTAGGTTAGTGCCTTAGACTCTTTTTTCGGTTACACTTGCCAGCCTGAGCCATTTATTAATTACGATGTTTCCCACCATAGCAAGCGTCCTCGCGTCGGTACTATACTGTTTCTCCGCATTATTGATTCTCAGGCAACTGGGTGATCAGGCTCTATCGCGCTGGAAACCACTTGCTTTAGCACTGGCTGCAATACTTTTGCATGCTGTGGTGTTAAATCATTTAATTTACCAGCCATCAGGCTTGAATCTGGCGTTTTTTGTCGCATTTTCGCTGATCAGCTGGTTGGTCTCAGTGCAAATATTACTAAGCTGTATTTATCGCAAAATTGAAAGTTTGGGGATTGTGGTATTTCCGATTACCGGCCTCGCTACTATGCTGGCACTGGCAGATTTTACCGATCCGTTAATCATCAGCGGTAGCAATGCTTTGCAGGGACACATCATGATATCGGTAATTGCCTACAGCCTGATCACACTGGGCGCGATTCAAGCCTGTCTGTTAGCCTACCAGGATTACGCCATTCGTTCGCATAATCCCGGTGGCATGATTCGGTTTTTACCACCTTTGCACGATATGGAGACACTGCTATTTCAGTTTCTCAGTTTTGGATTTATAGTCCTGAGTGCGTCGTTGATTAGTGGTTTTGTTTTCCTCGAAGATATTTTCGCCCAGCATCTGGTACACAAAACGGCGTTATCCATTGTCGCCTGGATCGCCCTTGTTATTTTGCTAATCGGCCGCTTTCAGTTCGGATGGCGGGGTAAAATTGCTATCCGTTGGTCGCTTTCAGCTTTTACGCTATTAATGCTTGCCTATTTTGGTAGCAAACTGGTACTCGAGCTGATCCTCTAAATTCGTATATTCCTTTGAATTGAACGATATACCCCTATACCTGTTATTCACCATATTGCTGGTGTTAATCCTGCTATCAGCCTTTTTTTCGGGGTCTGAAACCGGGTTGATGAGCCTGAATCGATACCGCCTCAAGCATCTTGCTGAAAAAAATCACGGCGGTGCTCAACGCGCACTGGAACTACTCAGCGATCCCGAAAAGCTGATAAGCCTGATTCTGCTGGGTAATAATTTCATCAATATTCTCATAACTCAGCTGGCAACCTACATCGGTTACAGGGTTTATGGTGATGTCGGAATCGCAATTGCGACCGGGCTGTTAACCCTTGTCCTGTTGCTGTTCGCCGAAGTGACGCCTAAAACGCTGGCAGCAAACCAACCGGAAAAAATTGCCTTTCCTGCTGCCTATATATACAAACCCCTGTCGCGTCTATTGTCACCTATCGTGTGGATAATCAACCTGCTTTCGAAGCTGGTGCTGGTGCCTTTACAGGGTTCGTACCAACCCGCAACCAATGATGCGCTAACATCGGGTGAATTACGCGTAGCGGTGAGTGAAACCCTTGGTTTGATTCCCGATTCGCATCGCGACATGCTGCTCAGCATTCTCGATCTCGAAAAAGTAACCGTTGACGATATCATGGTGCCTCGAAGTGAAATCATCGGCATCGATCTTGAAGATAGCTGGAATGATACGCTGAAGCAAATTAGCAATATGTCTTATTCGCGTATCCCGATTTACTCCGGTAATATCGATAATCTGGTCGGCATTGCGCAATTACGTAAAATTCTGCCATTGATGATGGAGGACGACTTCACACCCGATAGTCTTGAAAAATTAACGCGTCGTAGTTATTTCATTCCAGAAGGAACACCGCTGACCACCCAATTAATCAATTTTCGTAAGAACAAACGTCGCATGGGATTTGTAGTAGACGAGTATGGCGATATCCAGGGGCTAGTTGCTATCGAAGATATCCTGGAAGAGATTGTCGGTGAATTCACTACCGATCCAACGGCGCTGCATCAGCCATTTTTTCAGGACGAAGATGGTAGTTTTCTGATCGATGGTTCTACCCATATTCGCGATATTAATCGTAACCTCAATGTCAATTTACCCAGCGACGGACCACGCACCCTGAACGGTTTAATACTGGAGCACATGGAGTTCATCCCCGAGTCCGGTACCAGCCTTAAAATAAATCACTACCCGATAGAGATTATGCAGGTGAAGAATAATATGGTTAAGACTGCCCGCCTCTCTACACAACAGATTTCGATCATCAAAAAGCCACAGAGCGAGATGCCGTTCGATGGCTAAAGCCCAGGCACAATACCAATGTCGCGAATGTGCCAATATTCTACCCAAATGGTCGGGGCAATGTCCCGACTGTAAAAGCTGGAACAGCATCGAAGAGCTGCCAGCCTTAGCCGCTGTTGGAAAATCCGCTAATAACTGGCACGGCGCCAGCAGATCGGCCGGCGTGATTGCGCTGAACGCGGTTCCTACCAGCAAAACACCAAGATTCAGCACTGAAATAGACGAACTCGACAGAGTGCTTGGCGGCGGACTGGTTCAGGGCTCGGTGGTTTTGCTGGGCGGGGACCCCGGCATAGGAAAATCGACTATTTTATTGCAGTGCCTCACCCGCATTAGCCTACAGCAAAGCGCCCTTTACGTCACAGGTGAAGAGTCCCTACAGCAGGTCAGCATGCGCGCACAGAGGCTCAGCCTGCCAAATGAGCATTTGAAATTACTCAGTTCGACCTGCGTTGAGGAAATTATCGCCCAGGCCAGTGCCTGCAAACCCGCTGTGATGGTGATTGACTCGATTCAGACTATTTTTACCAACAGCTTACAGTCGGCGCCAGGTTCGGTCAGTCAGATCCGTGAAAGTACCTCAATCCTGGTGCGCCTTGCCAAACAAAGTAATATCGCTATTTTCCTGGTCGGACACGTCACCAAGGAAGGACAGCTCGCCGGACCCCGAGTGCTGGAACACATGGTCGACACGGTGCTGTATTTCGAAGGCGACAGTTCAACGCGTTACCGGGTCATTCGCGCAGTGAAAAACCGCTTCGGTGCGGTTAATGAGATTGGCATTTTCGCCATGACCGACGAGGGTCTGAAACAGGTTAGCAACCCCTCGGCTATATTTATCTCGCATCACGATAAACCAGTCTCCGGCAGTATCATTATGGTTTCCAGAGAAGGTACGCGGCCGATACTGGTTGAGATTCAGGCTTTAGTAACCGAATGCCACTCGGGCCACCCACGTCGAATCAGCGTTGGTCTTGAATCAAATCGGCTGGCCATGCTATTAGCCATACTGCAACGCCACGGGGGTATGCCTCTTTACGACCAGGATGTGTTCATCAACGCTGTCGGCGGTGTCCGTATAGCTGAAACCGGTGCCGATTTAGCAGTTATTCTTGCTATTCTTTCTAGCTATCGTGACCGCCCGGTGAGCAACCGATTACTGGTATTTGGCGAAGTGGGCCTGTCTGGGGAAATCAGGCCCGTGCCAAACGGTGAGGAACGACTCCGGGAAGCTGCTAAGCACGGATTCGAAACTGCGATCATCCCGAAGGCGAATATGCCGAAACAAAATACGATCAAAAACTTGAAATTGATACCAGTAAATCATTTGGCCGACACCCTTGATGCCTTATAATTAAAATAGATTTTTAACCTCATAACATTACTAACATGCCCAAAACTGACGATAAATTAAAAGATTTTGAGAATTCATTGCAGCAGCTGGAAAAAATTGTAACCCAGATGGAAGGCGGTGAACTGGGTCTCGAAGAGTCGCTGGATCAATTCGAACAGGGCATTAAGTTGGCAAAAAATTGCCAGGATACACTCAGCAACGCTGAACACCGCGTCGAGCAACTGATCGAAAAAAATGGTTTACAGCAAACCATCCCGTTCGAGGACCTGGATGAAGATTGATTCGCAGGCATTCGAATCTCTACACGCGGAATATCAACAGAGGGTCAACAAAGCGCTCGATTACTGGCTTCCGAGCGATTCGGTTAATCCAGTTGAACTACATAAGGCGATGCGCTATTCGGTAATGGCCCCCGGCAAGCGGGTTCGACCGGCACTGATTTATGCCACAGCCAGCGTACTTGGTCTCGATCTAGACCGCGTCGATGGTGCCGCCGCCGCAGTTGAAATAATTCATGCCTACTCCCTGATCCATGACGATTTGCCCTCGATGGACGATGATGATTTACGTCGCGGACGTCCCACCTGCCATAAACAATTTAATGAAGCGACTGCTATCCTCGCCGGTGATGCATTACAGGCGCTGGCTTTTTATATTCTCAGTCATGACCCGAAAATGACTAACAATCATAAAGCTCGCCTGCAAATGATCGAAAAATTATCGCTTTTTGCAGGTTCACGCGGAATGGCCGGTGGACAGGCGATCGATCTGGCATCGGTTGGAAAACCACTCAACATTGCCGAACTCGAAACCATGCACATTCATAAAACCGGCGCTTTAATTCGAACCTGCATTCAACTTGCGGCCCTGAGTACGGATCAGCTGGAGAAAAATAAATTTAAAGCATTGGATAGTTATGCAAAATGCATCGGCCTGTCATTTCAGGTGCAGGACGACATACTCGATGTGGTTGGCGATACTCAGACCCTGGGCAAGCCCCAGGGTTCCGATTACGAACGTAACAAACCGACCTTTCCTTCCATAATCGGGCTCGATGCTTCACGTGAAAAAGCGCTCGATTTGCATCATAAGGCAATCGGGGCCTTGTCGATATTTGGTGAGGAAGCCGAGATTTTAAGGTATATTTCGGCCTGGTTTGTAGAGCGCAACAACTAATTTAATGACCACAATAGATTTCCCGTTACTTGACAGGATACAATCCCCTGCGAATTTACGTGCCCTCGAAGAAGATCAGCTAATCCCACTGGCTGATGAGTTACGTGCATTTTTGATACAAAGCCTGTCAAAAACTGGTGGCCATTTAGCCTCTGGACTCGGATCTGTAGAAATAACCATCGCATTACATTATTTATTTGATACACCTAACGACCGCCTGGTATGGGATGTTGGTCACCAGTGTTATCCGCACAAAATCCTCACCGGCCGTCGAGAGCAAATGTCAGGACTAAGGCAGCAGGGAGGGCTATCCGGATTTCCAAAGATTACCGAATCAGAATATGATCATTTTGGTGCGGGTCATTCGAGCACTTCGATTAGCGCCGCCCTGGGTATGGCGATCGCCGCCAAAGCCCAGGGAATTGATCGGAAGACTGTAGCGATTATCGGCGATGGTGGAATGACGGCCGGCATGGTCTATGAAGCGCTGAATCACGGTGGCGACATCGATACCGATTTACTCGTCATACTGAATGATAATGAAATGTCGATTTCACCCAATGTCGGAGCCATGTCCAAATACCTGTCACGTATCTGGTCGGGCAAAATTTATTCGAATATGCGCGCTGGCAGTAAAAAAGTATTGAAGCATGTCCCTTCTGCATGGGAACTGGCGCGTCGAACTGAGGAACATGTGAAGGGCATGATAGTCCCCGGCACCTTATTTGAGGAACTCGGGTTTTCATATTTTGGACCAATCGATGGCCATAATCTGCCCGAAGTGATGCGCCTGGTGAAAAATTTGCAACAGATTCCCGGCCCTCGATTACTACATATCGTCACCCAAAAAGGCAAGGGATATGCGCCCGCCGAAGCCGACGCCTGTAAATTTCATGGAGTCGGTCCGTTTGACCCCGAGTCGGGGGAAACACCTTCTTCAAGCAAACCCGGCATTCAATCCTATACCCAGATCTTCTCTGACTGGCTAGTCAAAAAAGGCCAGGAAAATGCTTTATTGCACGCCATTACGCCGGCTATGCGAGAAGGTTCTGGCCTGGTCAAGTTTTCGCAGGATTATCCGGAACGTTATCACGATGTCGGTATTGCTGAGCAACACTCGGTAACACTCGCCGCCGGTATGGCGCGTGACGGATTAAAACCGGTAGTGGCTATCTATTCGACATTTCTGCAACGTGCCTATGATCAGTTCATCCACGATGTGGCTGTACAGGGTCTTGACGTCACTTTTGCGGTAGACCGTGCTGGAATCGTCGGCGCTGACGGAGCTACCCACACCGGTAGTTTTGACATCAGTTATAGCCGCTGTATTCCTGATGTTATCCTCATGGCACCTGCAGACGGCGAAGACATGTTCGAGTTACTGAATACCGCCTACCAGTACCCAGGGCCAGCTGTTGTGCGCTATCCTCGCGATAATACGGTAAAACCGGTGGATATTAATACCAGCGTGTCAATCGAAATTGGTAAAGGTGTTCTTGTACGTGAGGGAGCTGATACTGCGGTTTTGGTATTTGGAACATTGCTCAGTCTTGCCATAGAAGTCGGCGAAGAGCTCAATTTAAGTGTTGTCAATATGCGTTTTATCAAACCGCTGGATGAAGAATTAATCGAGCAAATGGTGTCAACGCATAGAAACCTGGTCACTATCGAGGATAGCGCCATAGTCGGCGGCGCTGGTAGCGCGGTATTGGAGTTTCTTAATCGAAAGCAAATATTAATACCCTGCTTGCGTCTCGGATTAAGCGATCAATTTCCTTCACACGGTAGCCGAGAGCAGGTTTTAAAAGAATATGGGCTTGACGCGACTGGAATCAAAGACTCGATCAAAGCATTTATCGGTAGATAGCATCATCCTGGAATCCGCAGTTGGGCGCGAAAAAGATGTGCAGGATATTGATGTACATGGGGAATATGAAAACCTCGTGATCACCTTATTGGTGACGAGAGGTTTTTCAGATTTTCCAGGTACGTCAAGAGCATGTGCAGACTTTCGTGATCCAACTGCGGCTTCCAGGATCATTCACGATTGAGACGAAATCTCCCCAAATTGACTATTTTCGGCCAGGAATGGTGTAAATGTTGGCGTCTTTTTCTACTTTCACATACAATCGACCGCGATCTGGTTAAAAAATATACATATCCGGGTTTAATCATCTTTAAATTATAGAGTAATGCTATGTCTGAATTAGTCACTGGCACTGTTAAATGGTTTAACGACGCCAAGGGTTATGGTTTTATTTCACAGGAAGGTGGAAAAGACGTATTTGTTCATTTTAGTGCGATACAAACCGAAGGCCACAAAACACTCCAGCAGGGACAAACAGTAACCATGAAGGTTACTGATGGGGAAAAAGGTCCTCAGGCTGAAGATGTATCTCCAGCATAATCGAACAACTTAGGCTTTAAACATTTTGCCGTAGCACCGGGACGTCTACTCGGCGCGAATCATCTAAAGTGATAACTTCTCGTTATCCCTCAAGAGACCGCGCTGTGACAGCGGCAAGTTCAAATGGTCGATGCACGAAGACCATTCCATATCGATTTAGCACCTCTATTCCACCTACTTTATCTATCGAATTATTAGTCAGCAAATGCGAAAATAAACTGATGAATATTTGCCTATCAATATCACCACAGTATAATAACTGACCATTTCGCTTGGTTATTTTCATGCGCGCAGCGGCACTTTTTTGTTTCTCGTCTGTTCCTTTGTCCAGGCTTTTGATTGCTAATTGCGTTAGCCAGCCAATTTCAGAGGTAAAATAATGAGTCAAACTGCTACTACGACAGCGGGAATACCTGATGTTCAGGGTTCAGCGGATACACGCCATCTGGCGATTAATAAGGTCGGCATTAAAGATATTCGTCATCCGGTTATCGTTAAAGATCGTTCTGATGGTGTACAACACACTATAGCCAATTTTAATATGTTTGTGTTTTTGCCGCATCAATTCAAAGGCACCCATATGTCGCGCTTTGTGCAAATTTTAAACGACCACGAGAAAGAGGTTTCAGTATCGTCATTTCGCGAAATGTTGGCTCAAATGGCTCAAATGCTTGAAGCCGACTCGGGTAATATTGAAATGAGCTTTCCCTACTTCGTCAATAAAAAAGCTCCAATTTCAGGCGTCGAATCTCTTCTCGACTACAACGTCACATTGATCGGTGAAATCGATAGCGGAGTTTCCAGTACCCGAATCAAGGTTGAGGTTCCGGTCACCAGCTTATGTCCCTGCTCAAAATCGATTTCTGACTATGGCGCGCATAATCAAAGATCACATGTTACGGTTAACGCTCGGACTAATGGTTTTATCTGGATTGAAGAAATTATCGAAATCGTTGAAAAGCAGGCATCCTGTGAGCTATACGGTTTACTCAAACGGCCTGATGAAAAATACGTGACAGAACGCGCCTACGACAACCCGAAATTTGTCGAAGATATGGTGCGAGACATCGCGGGTGAATTTAACAAAGACGAACGAATTCGCCAATATGTGCTCGAGTCTGAAAATTTCGAATCGATCCACAACCATTCAGCCTATGCGATGATCGAATACGACAAGGATAGTCTTAATCATTAATCTACCAATCCTGAACAGCCTGACTAGCAGATTTATTGAGTGGACGTACAATTAACCCTGTCTGCGATATCGCCACACTAAATTTGGCGCCATCTCGCATTGGCATAAAGACACTTTGCCCATAATAGGCATCCAGAAATGGTAGCTTCGATTTCATTAAGTATTTTAACTTCCAGATATTCATTCCCTTTTCTGCACCGCCAAGCTGATGCGCAGTTGGCGGAGCAGAATTCGCCTGTTCGATACTGCTATAACGCCCGCTAAGGCGGTCAAGTTGATAATAACTGTCCAGACCAATTACATTAGCCCATCCCTTCCATTTAATAATTCGCGTGTCTAACTGCCACTCGTCACCGTAAAGTGAATAATATTCAGGCTCGTCTTCCTCGCCTTGTCGTTCGGCAGAAATCAATACTAACTGAAATTTTTGCCGGGCCAGCTTTCTAATCAATACCTCGGCGATCCTATTTTCGTAATTTAATCTCTGATAGGTATTTAAATTCGAAAAAGCCAGTAATGCGGTAGTGAGCAGCAGAAAAACTACAATTCCCTGCAAGCTATATAAAGCGCTTGCTATTATTTTTCGGCGCTTAATTCTGTTTAAAATAACCACTAAATACATCACCAAAATCAGAGCAAGGGTAATGCAGATATAGGCAATCGGATTCATTAGTTACGCAGAAAATTTCACAATAATCCAGGTAGGATTTATATATTTATCCAGTCGAAGCCACTTTCCTGGCTTGCTAGAATGGGTAACGGAATAGCGTCGAGTTGGTTCAACTGCTGTTCAACTATGCGCCGGGAATTATTATTTTCGGAAATATGCGCGGCTATTAAACAATTTAAACCCGAAGTATTAATTTGACGTAGTAAATAAATCGATTGTTCATTCGATAAATGACCCAGGTCTCCTGATACCCTCTGTTTTAGTCGATAAGGATATGGACCTGTATCGAGCATGGTTTGATCGTAATTGAACTCGAGTAGCAGGGCGTCTAGATTATCGTAAGCCTTGATAATATGGTTAGTGATATGCCCGGTATCAGTCAATATCCCCAGTTTCTTGCCACTATAGGCATGACAAAACACGAACTGAACCGGTTCACCGGCATCGTGAGGCACAGTTACCGGCAATATATCAAAACAACCAATCTGAGCCGACTCACCACCGCATATCGGGATATAGGAAAAATCGTTTTCAAATACTGCACGTGCGGTACCCACGGTACTCCATACTGGAATATTAAATTTAGCCGACAACCGGGCTACACCACTACTGTGATCCGAGTGCTCGTGGGTTAGCAGAATAGCGTCGATCTGGTTCGGGCTAATTTCCAGTTTTAATAGACGTTGCTCAAATTGACGTAACGAAAACCCACAATCCACCAGAATAGTCGTCTTATCGTGACTAACAATGGTAGCGTTGCCCTTGCTACCACTGCCAAGCGAGGCTATCTGCATA
>CAXMRQ010000099.1:0-41199 GCA_964196115.1 uncultured Gammaproteobacteria bacterium | reverse complement strand
ATACCGGCATAATGAACTCACCCCTCACTCCAGTAGTTGCCAGGCTGAACGTGAATGGTAGGCTTCAGGGTTAGCCGACATTCAACGCATTGACGAGGGCTTTTCGAAACGGCCAGAAGCGGAACTTTGATAATTGCTACTGCAATGGAGGAAAGGAGGTTGATCCACATATGTGACATCCCACTACAACCTGTGGAAAAAGAAAGCAGAAAATACCTCATTAACTTCGTCTTTTTAACACCTTAACCGGTGGCACCACTAGTTTCGTAGTATTGTCAGAATCAGAAGCGGTATTATTTGAAGCAGAACAAACGCCGGCAATCTTTAACAGGCTTAGAATCGTGCACTTTACTTCACCTATTACCAGGGGTTGGTGTGAACTTACATATCCTTCCTCGAAGGGCACTAAGCTATGATTTTCTATCAAATAGGTGCCATTGGCTGAATTTAGGTCGCGAAGGTAAATTCTTCCATTTTTTATTCTCATTTTGAGATGAGGCTTGCTAACGCTGGGGGAATTTATATAGATACAGCCTTCTACATAAGCATCGCTTTTTCTGCTTATGATATAAGTTTTACCATTGATGAGCCCCAAATCTATGCTCAAACTGTTACTCATTTAAGCCCTCTCCCTATAGTAGTCCTTAGTAACCTAGGATATACCTTACAGCGCACATTCATCACTAATGAAATACATACATGCGCGCTTGTTCAAATAGAAATTACTAGTAATGTTAGTCTCTCTTTATGATGTAGGTCAAGTTCAAGGCAATTGGGAAACATCTAATTAACTTTTTTCAAACATCAATTTTATGGCTGTAAATGACTGGTAAAAAGCTGGCTATACCGGCTATCTCTCTGAAGCAATGGTAAGGAATGTATTTCAATTCACCAACGTCGAATGTCTCAGTTGGGTCGTTAGCGGACTCCAGTCTTGATCAAACGAGTGTCCGCTTTTTTGCTAGGGGTGGAATCGAACTCCCTAAGGCGGACACTAGTATTTATAAATTTTCTGGCCGCTAATGCATTTGAGAACCTGACCTCAAAAAAATGAGCGTCTGCTTTTTTGAAAATCTGGCACCACCCCCACCCCCCCCCGTTAAGGCATGAATCCCGGTCGTAAAGCTCATGTGCGGGCCTGGTGTTAGTTCGGCGGCGGCTTGGGCACCGGTCGAGAAAAACCGTTATAAATCTTAGACTTGCAGAAGCAGCCTGGTCGAGATCGGGCAGTACAATTTCGGGTATAGATCGGGCGAGGAAGAGAAGAGACAGAGAAAACTGTTATATTTCCTGGACTTACCGAAGCTGTTCCCTGTATTTTCAGTCACCATGTGTCCGAGTTTATGCACGGATAAGTCGAAGAATCATAAGATTTTCCTCGATATCATATTCACTTTCATAATTGCAGAACATAAATGTTGGAAATTGGGAGGTGTAGTAGACCCCGTACAAAACTTTGTTTAGTACACTTTCTAGTCCACTGTCAGGTCAGCAAGTCCTTGCATGGCGCGTTAGGATGAGATTGACTTACTGATTCCAAATCGGTAAATATTCTTATTTATTCAGTGAGGCAAATCAAATTTCTATTTGAGTAGCTTCAGTCCTTTTTTAGGTTTCACGCCCAGTGCTTCACAATATTTAACGTACTCGAAAATATCTAAGCGCCTTTCCGCTGTTTCGATCTTGCCTATCCATGAATGAGGTTCATTGATTAGAGTCGCAATATCTCTCATAGACAAACCACTTCTCTCCCGCTCCTGTTTCAGCCAGGAAAGCAGGGCTAAATATTTATCTGATGAGATTGTTTTCTGCACGTCCCCATAATAGGAACAGTTGAACACTGTACCCAAATTCGGTACATTGTTTTCAAATCCCCCTACTGAATGTTGAGGATACTAAGTATAGCAATCTATGAAGGACTATCCTTTGCCATCAAAATTGGGTCTAAATCTTTTGCGTTACCACCCAACCAATAGTAAGTATCGCGACCGAACGCCCAAGCTGTCCTTTGCTGTGATCCCCAAGACTATTGTCTAATTAACTTAACAATATCGCCTTTGCCCGTCGCTCGTTAGCGACGCCGAGGCCATGCTGAACGACCTCTATGAAAGACCCTTCATTGAAAAATAACGTTACCGAATCGAGTTCGAGGGTCTCGTCTGGGAGGTCGATGAATTTTTTGGGGGAAACCAGGGCTTGATCGTCGCCGAGGTTGAGCTTGAAAGTGAAGACCAGCAAATAATCAAGCCTGACCGGGTCGGAGAGGAAGTCACCGCTAGAGCGGAATATTACAATGCAAATCTGGACCATCACCCTTACTGCAGCTGGTGAAATTACGTCCACAAATTATATTCAGACCCGTAATTTCTGATCCTGGATTCTCCCGCAGGCAGATATGTTTACTGAACCTGCATGGTCACATTACCAGAACGGGTAATCACAACAAATGGTTCAACCACAGGATCACGCAACTCCACTTCAAGGGGAGGATAAAACTGGCCAAGAAAATCAACCTGGGCCATACTCTGGGCAACTCAGGCGAGGCAATTTCAGAGGCTAACCCGGGCCGTTTATAAATGAAAATCAACGCTCAGTTCGTATCTGGCTAACATCGCCTGCTGGCATTTGTCATATAATTGTCACATTAAACTGTAATTATCCATACTCGGACACTATCGTCATCTGATTTGTTAATGAAAATATGAATACACAACCTCTTCGATATTACCCAAAAGAACTAAGCTGGTTATCCTTTAACGAAAGAGTGCTCCAGGAAGCCGCAGATACCAGTAACCCCATTATTGAGCGGATACGTTTTTTGGGGATTTATTCGAACAATATGGACGAGTTTTATCGAGTCAGGGTTGCCGACGTGAAGCGCCTGATTTATATCTACATGGATGAGCACGACGACGAAAAGGCGAGACAAGCCAAATTGCTGATGGACCAGATACAGGACAAGGTCCTGACCATGACCGCTACATTTGACAAGATTTATAAGAAAGTCGTTAAAGACCTGACAACCTACAATATTTTTTTGATAAACAGGAGTGAGCTCGATGAATACCAGGAAAATTGGTTAAGAAACTACTTTAAAAACAATATTATACAGCACATAGCGCCAATAATTCTGGACAAAAAAGTTGACCTGATAAATCGCTTGAATGACTCTGGCACCTATTTATTTGTTGCTATTCACCGCAAGGGTAAATCAAAACTCTATGCCACTGTTGAAGTTCCCACCGAATCGATGTCGCGATTTGTAATAATTCCACCGGAAAAAAGTCGCAAGAAGAAGCACATCATTATACTGGATGACATTATACAATTATGCATGGAGACTATTTTTAAAGGCTTCATTGAATTCAAGCGACTGGAAGCCTATTCCTTCAAGATGACCCGTGACTCCGCATATTCCATCAATGATGAGATAGACGAAAGTTATGTAGATAAGATGTCGGACAGCATGAAGCAACGTTTGGTGGCTGAACCAGTCAGGTTTATCTACGAAGACAAAATGCCGGAAAAACAGCTTCATTATCTGACTAAGAAACTTAAGATTTCATCCTATGACAGCCTCATTCCCAGCGGCCCATATCGCAACCTGAAGGATTTCATAGGCTTCCCAAACATTGGCAGGGACTACCTGGAAAATCCGGTATTGCCACCTATTGAAACGCGTAATTTCAGTAAGTTTGATACTGTCTTTGATGCAATTTCCGATAAGGATATATTACTTCATTACCCCTACCACCGTTTTCTGCATTTCAGTGAATTCATCCGTCAGGCGGCCTTTGATCCTAATGTTAAACATATACGCATTAATATCTATCGTATCGCTAAGAAGTCTCGCATTATCGACTCGCTAATTGATGCGGTCGATAATGGAAAAATTGTGTTCGTCGTTGTCGAATTGCGCGCCCGGTTTGACGAGGAAGCAAATATACAATGGTCGAAAAAGATGCGAGATGCAGGCATTGAGGTATTTTTAGGCGTACCGTCATTAAAAATCCATAGCAAACTTTGTGTCGTAACGCGCGAAGAAAATGGCGAACTGGTCAACTATGCTCATATTGGTACCGGTAACTTTAACGAAACAACGGCCAAAATTTATACCGACTTTAGTTTAATTACCAAACATCCGGAGCTCACTCAGGAAGCAGTCAATGTGTTTGACTTTATTCAACACCCCTATCGTCGTCACAAGTTCCAGCATTTACAAGTATCACCGATTAATGCCCGGACAAAGATACAACTATTGATCAGGCAGGAGATTCAAAACGCAAACGAGGGTATCACTGCAAAAATCACATTGAAGCTTAACAATCTCGTCGATCAACAATTGATAGACGAGCTGTATAAGGCTAGCCAGGCAGGCGTTAAGATTCGTGCTGTAGTGCGTGGAGTCTGCTCTCTTATTCCTGGTATAAAAGGTTTGAGCGACAATATAACCATCATTAGTATCGTCGACAGGTTTTTGGAGCATGCCAGGGTTATGGTATTTGAAAATGCAGGGGATAAGAAAGTGATTATCTCGTCAGCCGACTGGATGGGCAGAAACATGGATGAACGCATAGAGGTAGGCTGCCCCATTTACGATAAACGGCTTGCTGATCAAATCATACATATACTGGAGTTACACTTCAAAGATAGAGTAAAAGCCAGGGTTTTAGACCAGAATCAGACCAATAAATACGTGCGCAGAGGGAATCGAAAGAAAATTCAGTCACAGGTAGAAGTCTACAAATACCTGAAATCTCGTGAAGAATAAAAATGACCCCTAACGTTGTTGATGCCTTTGCCGATCTCGAATCCCGCCCGGCACGTAAAGTAGCGGCCCTCGACATTGGCTCTAATAGTTTTCACCTTGTAGTCGCCAGAATTGTCGCCGATTCCGTGCAAATTTTACACAGGGTCAAGCAAAAGGTTCGATTTGTCGAAGGCCTCGATAAAGATGACATGCTGTCCGCAGAGTTTATGGAACATGGTTTAAATACCCTGAGCTTTATGGCAGAAAGTCTGCAAGGTTTTGCGCCGGATTCCGTCAGGGTTGTCGCTACCCATACCCTGCGCAGGGCTGTCAATGCGAGGGAATTTATCCAGGCGGCAAGATCGATATTACCCTACCCTATCGAAATTATCTCTGGCGTAGAAGAAGCCCGTCTTATTTACCTTGGCGTTGCGCATACCAGCCATCTTAATGGCCAAAACCTGGTAGTTGACATTGGTGGAGGCTCAACCGAGTTTGTTATTGGCGAAGGCTTCGAACCCAAATTACTGCGCAGCGTGAAAATGGGCTGTGTGAGCTACAGCCTTGAGTATTTCAAAAATGGTACGCTGAAGAATAAAACCTTCGACAAGGTAATTACGGCCGCACAACAGGAACTGGAATTAATCGAAAAGAAATTTGTGCAACTCGGATGGCAACAGGTTATAGGATGTTCCGGCACTATTAAATCTATCATTGACCTGGCACAGAAACTGGACGATACGGCCCGGCAAAACACTGTAACGCTGGACAATCTTCGAGAGTTGATCAACCAGTGCTGCCGCGCTGGTCATATCGAAAAATTGAACTTTGAGGGTCTGGCAGAAGATCGCCGTAGCCTATTACCCGCGGGGCTTTGTATCCTTAGCGCAATCTTTTTAAGTCTTAAAATTGAAGAAATGTCTTTCTCACCTGACGCTTTACGCGAAGGTGTTATTTATGAAATGGAGGACAGGCTTGTACATCTGGATATTCGCCAGCGTACTGCCGAAAGTCTTGCCACTCGTTATGATGTCGATACAGAGCAAGCCAAACGTGTTTTAAAGACGGCCTTGAATCTATATTCTGAGTGCGAGAAAATCTGGCAAATAAGCGACCCGGAACTGAAGAATATACTAAGCTGCGCTGCACTATTGCATGAAGTTGGCTTGCAAATCAATTCAAGAGGGGTACAACGCCACTCAGCCTATATTTTGCAGTATGTTGATATGCCGGGCTTCAATCTGGAACAACAAAATTTGCTCGCGACGCTGATACGCTATCACCGCAAAAAAATCCGCAGCAATGAAATAGCAGAATTTTCTCAATATCACCCGGAACAGGTTATCAAGCTTATAGTGCTGCTAAGATTAAGCGTATTACTTAACTTACAGCGTCAGGGCGATTTACTGCCGGACTATAAAATAATAGCTGAAAAGTCGACCCTGTCCCTTTTATTTCCCGAAGAATGGTTAGAACAAAAACCGATTTTTATTGCCGATCTGGATAGAGAGGTAGAATATCTGTCTTCAGTAGGGATTCTACTGGTCTATAACTGACATTATAACGGCTGCAAATTCTCTACCTTCGACGAATCAGCAGTGATATTGATTGAACGGTCCGGCATCCTGCAGCAGAAGCATTTACCTCGCCGCTACCCGCATAAAGTCACTATAATTTTCAGCCCCGTTTTCGATGCTAAAGTTTGCCCAGCATGCCAACTATTCGTCGAAATCTCCTCTATGGAACTGCTGCAAATATCGCTTAATAAACCGCCTCAGCTCGCGAGAGGCGCTAGTATCAAGTTCCTTGCAGGTTGCCAGAAATTCGTCGCGCATATCTTTCTCCAGGCGAATGACAAGCTGTGCATCATTTTTTTTTGCTTTTAATTTATCTTTAACTTTAGCGCCCATGGTGATCTCGTCAACAGTTTAGTCAAACAGCCATTAAATGGGGAGACACTGCTTAATGAAGTTTCAACCTCGAGAATTTCAAGCAGGTCGCCCCCATTGGTTTTAGGCCGCTTTTTTAGCAACTTTTTTAGCTGCTGCCTTGGCCTTTTTATTTGACCCCTTTTTAACCTGCTTTAAGGCTGCCTTGGTAGCCGATTTTATTACACTGCCTTTTTTTGATTTTACGCCAGCTTTCTTTACCGCTTTGACAGCAAATTTCTCTGCCTTGCTTTTTGCTTTTTTCTTGGCGATCTTAGCCATGGATTTTATCCTCTATTATTAATCGGGACGTTATTATGATGTATATACGTGGTATATTCAAATGCTATAAAATAGATATTTTCTTAACTTGACCTATATTAATTTAAGCGGGCGATCCCCCATTTCTGGAAGTCTGAAAATAGAAGTGGAAGTGGGAAAAATATAAATCATGTCTTCATCAACCATAAAAAAAGTCCATGGACTTAAAATACTAAGCAACAAACACAAGGCAATCCGCGAAATTCGAGACCAGGATAATATACCTCAAATTCATGGTGATAAAGTCTGGAATTCAGGTTATTTAATTATGGACTACCTGTTAAAAAATCCTATTGCCCGGAACACCAGGGTTATAGAGATTGGCTGCGGCTGGGGCATTCTTAGTATATTTTGTGCGAGGGAATTTAACTCAAAAGTAATAGGTGTCGATGCCGATAGCAACGTAATTCCATATTTGCAATTACACGCAAAAGAGAATGATGTGAAGATCAAGACCAAAGTATGCCGGTATGAAAATCCTAAACCAGAATTACTGGCCAGGCAGGGGCTTATTGTAGGTGGCGACATCAGTTTTTGGGACGAGCTTGTTGATCCATTATTCAAGTTGATTAAGCGGGCTATAAAACAAAAAGTGGGCGCAATTATTATTGCCGACCCTGGCCGCTCAAGCCTTCAGAAACTAGCAAAACGATGTCATAAAAAATTCGGTACAAATTTAATCCCCGTTAGCATTAGAAAAAAAGACGGTTATTTGCTTGTTATTAAAAATTAATAAACCTTTGCTTCCTGCAAGCCATTTTGAAGGAAGCCGGTGCAGATTTTTGTGTCTTATGTTTAAATTAAAATAGTCTAGATAAAAATTTCATGAATTACGTTTTAGCGGTTAGTACCTGAACGAATTCAGCAAAAATCTGGCTGCCAATTCGGTTCGTTCCCTTGATCTCGCTTCGGCTATGCATAGAGGGTCGCTCGGCAAATCCCTTTTACCACCTTTCCCAGGTTTCGATCTCTCCATGCAGTATGCGGTTTAAAGCTCGCGGGGACGCATCATGACAATAATATTGCCTGAGTGAGTGGCTAAATTTTTCCAGTCATCCGGTATGGATAGCATGGCCACCGATGCAGTAGTGAGCAGTTTTCCATTTTCAGTTAATTTCAATTTGTGTGCTGTTAGTTCAATCAGCAATTGATCCATTCCTGGATTATGCCCGACAAGAAGCAGCGTATTGCAATTATCCGCTTGCTTTCTAATGATCTTCAGCATGTCATCACTGTCAGCAAGGTAAAGTTTCCCATCGTATTGAATTTTTTGCCGGCTAATTCCCAGCGAATAAGCGATTGCCTCTGTGGTTTGCCAGGCTCGCAGCGCGGATGAACTAATGACACAATCGGCACTACAACCTTGAGCCGCCAACCATTGTCCAATTTTTGCGCAATCCACAATTCCTCTTCCAGCCAGAGGGCGTTCGAAATCGTCAATTGCCGGCAGACTCCAGTCGGACTTGGCATGTCGAATCATGATTAATTGTTTGGTCATCGCACCTGGCTCACGTTACAGGTCTGGTTCAGAATCGGTTCGGTATCCTAACAAAGTAAAGTAAATGCCTCGTTTTAATGACTATATCATTGAAGGAGTACTAGTGGTGTTGTATGTAATACCAGGTCTTCTACACTCCGGAAAGTAAAAGCGTCAGGCAGATAACATTCCCAATTCAATGGATCTCTGCTTAGTTGCCACCAATCGCCTCTTAACCTGGCATAAAACGACAGTATATCGGTGTTGCAGGTTCGGTTTAATGGCCAGGCCTAAAATGGCTATTTGTGGGGTAATTTAGGGGTTGTTAGTTTTTTTGCAACTATTTTTCCAGGATTTATGGCTGGACCATCGGGCTCACTTTTCCCAGCTGTATTCTCCAGTTTTTTCGGCTTACCGGCCACTTCAGTCTTAACTGGCTTGGCTGTTTTACTTACCACCACAGTTTTGGCCGGCTTTACCGGTTTACTTGCGACTACAGCCCCGGCTGGTTTTACCCTTTTCTTTCGACTTCAGTTCTGGCTGGTTTTACCTTTTTAGGTGTAACTACAGTTTTGGCTGGTTTTTTGACTTTGATGACTTTTTCAGCCTTCACTTTTTCAGCCCTGACTTTTTTGACTTCGGCTTTAGGTTGCTTTTTCAGTGCTTGATACTCCGCCCTTGCTGCCTCGAAAGTTTTGGTCGCTTCCAGATTTATTACCGAGCTTTTTTTCAGGGCGTCTTCCGCCTTGTTTTTGTTAACGCTAGCTTTGTTTAATTCCTTGATTGCGGTGAGCAGTCGCTTTATGGCTTTCTTCTCAATTTTTTTAGCGGCAACTTTTTTTGCCCGGGCTTTCTTGAGATTTCGACGCGAATTTTGCAATAACTTTTTTTCTTTAGCTCTATTCTTCAAAGACATATTCCTCATCTATTTGGTAAAGTAATTGGTGTCAATCCCAGGTATTACGCCGGAAAAACTGACATCAGGCTACCGAACACCAGCGGCCAGGTCAAAGGCCACCACTGACTGACATTTTATCGATTAATACCACCATTTACGATTATAATAGCGCTTCCTAACGATTGATCCTGTCCCGCGATATTCGGCCTTAATCCTTTGCGTGTCAATGAGCAGCAGGAACTGACCATAAATGGTTATATCAATCGGTAGAAGTCTGCGCCTGCAGATATTAGCTAATTCAGCCCCTATTTTTTAAAAACTGGTTCCCAGGTTCAAGTCGGATCCTTAATGCGGACCGGCAATACCGGATCGTCGCCTGCGCGGGTACTGCGCATAACTGTGATGAATTCCGACGCGGCCTCAGGGGCTAATGCCGAGTAACGGAATCGGAGACGTCGAAATCGCCGTCGATTAGCGCAATGAAATTGGCCAGGCGTTGATCGGGATTAAGCGTTTCCAGCAGCATCTGTTTTTCTGCCGTATCAAATGGCAGCACCATCATCAGGCTGTCGACCAGCCGGGCTGCAGACAACTGTCCAAGCATAGTCAGGTCTGCATCGTAGCCTTTGATATCGAAGAAGTGCTGCAACGTTTTCATCAATGGTTCCTGGCTACCCTGCAGCAGTTCCGTGGGGTCGAGATAATCATCGGCGAAACGCGACCAGTCGGGAAGGATGAGTCGATAGCCGCGAGTCGTCGGGAGTTCCTGGCCGATGTCGAAGCGGCATACCCCGGTTAACACCATCTCGATGAGGCAATCACTAACTTTGCGAAACTGCGTAATGCGGTTGGCACAACCCGTGCGGTAGACCGCAGTTCCGGCCTCTCCATTCGGATCCGGTTGAATCATGCCGATCATTCGGTGGCTCGCATCACATCGTTAACCATGTTCAGATAGCGTGGTTCGAATATATTCAATGGCAATTCGGCGCCCGGCATGACCACGGCACCAGATAACGGAAAAATCGGCAAGGTATTCGGCAACGAATCAAACGGGGTGATAAACGGATTATTACTCATCTATTTCTCCCTGGCATAAACTTATCAACCGGACTTCATGTCGATGCTTCAAAATCTATAATCCCAGATTGCACAAATCTATGGATAGCCAAATTTATCAGCTTCTTATCTGGACACTTTTTGCAATATGTTATAGTTTGATGCATTCCACAGTCGTTTTTGAGGCCATAATTATGTCTAAAGGTTCCGCATCTGGTAAAAAAGAGCCCGCATCAGGTAAAAAAGAGTCGAAATCTGGCAAAAAAGCGCCCGCATCTGGCAAGGACAAGAAGATTTCCCTCAAGAAATACGAAAAAGAACTGGCAAATCTGCAGATTGAACTGGTCAAACTTCAGGAGTGGATTAAAGAACAGAATTTAAAGGTCGTTTGTGTCTTCGAAGGTCGTGATGCTGCCGGCAAGGGCGGTGTCATCAAGCGTATTACCCAAAGCCTCAATCCGCGTATCTGTCGGGTGGTAGCACTGGGCACCCCCACCGAACGCGAAAAAACGCAATGGTACTTCCAGCGCTATGTACCACACCTGCCTGCGGCCGGTGAAATGGTGCTGTTCGACCGCAGCTGGTATAACCGCGCCGGCGTCGAGCGTGTCATGGGGTTTTGCAGCGACGATGAATATCAGGAATTCATGCGCAGCGGTCCTGAATTCGAACGCATGCTGGTGCGTTCCGGCATTATCCTGATCAAGTACTGGTTTTCCGTCAGTGATGACGTGCAGGAAGCGCGCTTCCAGGGTCGTATCAAGGATCCGACCAAACGCTGGAAATTGAGCCCGATGGATCTTGAATCGCGCAAGCTATGGCTCGATTACTCAAGAGCCAAGGACCAGATGTTTGCGCATACCGACATCAAGCAGGCGCCGTGGTACGTGGTTAATGCCGATATCAAGAAGCATGCCCGCCTGAACTGCATCAAGCACCTGTTGAGTTTGATCCCCTACGAGGATCTTACGCCCGGGCCGATTGAACTCGAACCTCGTAATAAGGCAACCGGATATGTGCGCCCACCGATGCATGATCAGACATTTGTACCGGAACATCATTAATTGATAACCCCGGATGAGATGACCTGCCGGTGATCTTCGATTCCGCAGTGCGTTTTCGCACTACTCAATCGAATGTTCCTGACTGACAGCATCGCCACAACAGCCGTGCATCGGTTTCAACGTTCGGGCCCTGTTCGGGAGGTTTGAACGAAGTTCGGGTCGGGTAACTCGTTGAAGGTATTCGAAGTTTGCGAAATAACCAGGTCTTTTTCAGGATCAAGCTCGGGGAATATATCGAGAGTGGTTTCGGGATAGGTTCGGGTTCGGATTTGAGGCGATGATTCCCAGGGGGAAAATTTAGGTTTCTTAAACTTAGCAACAAATAAACTCGGAGTGCCTTCTACTGAAAATCCCCAGACGATAAACAGGTACCAATAGTTTGGGTCAGCCTTATCCACTAGACTCATTAGCCACAGCACAATGGTAAGCCTGGCAAAAACAGGGCTGCGCATACCAGGCCCAGGTAATAACAAATCTCACTGGCGATCCATAAAAAATCATGGATGGTTGCCTTTCTAGATCCAAACTCAGGCAAATTCTGTCCGAATGGAGTCAGTATGCTCCCCTATTGCTGGAACAGTTTTCGTTTCAGCAGCTGCATTTGAGCGTATAGCAGCGGCAGCGGCAAAGCTCGCCTCTCCTGAGGGAGTCTTTACTAGCATGCGCCGTAACTGGGGATGGTTTGAGAGTCCGGCGACATCATTCAGTCGCCCAAATGCGATACCCACCCGCTTCAGACGTTCGATCACGGCAGCCTGATCCATTCGTCCAAAAACGTCATTGATTAGCTGGTCTACTAGATCCCGGTGCGCTACGCGTTGCTGATTCGACTTCAGACGATCATCTTCGAGCAAATTGGGTTGCTGAAGAACATCACTACAAAAATTCCGCCATTCGCGCTCATTTTGAATGGCTATAACCACCTTCAGTTCGTCATGAGTCGAATAAGCACCGTAGGGACTAATCGTGGCGTGATTGATTCCAACCCTGGGTTGAATGGTTCCGGCATAGTCATAGTGCAGTAGTGGCACCGCCATCCATTCAGCCATACTGTCAAATAACGAAACCTCAATAACCGAGCCTTCGTTGCTGTGCTGTCGTTCGATTAAGGCTTCCAGAATAGCGATATACGCCTGCGTGCCACAAGTTATATCACAAATCGAAAAGCCAACCCGACCAGGTGCATCCGGGGTACCGGTAATCGATGTTAATCCCGATTCGCATTGCACTAGCAAGTCGTAGGCTTTCATATCACGATACTCGCCCTGTTCGCCATAACCTGAAATGTTGCAGCATATAAGCTTCGGATAAAGTTCACGTAACGCAGCAGAACCCAGCCCTGAGCGCTCAGCTGCGCCGGGCGCCAGGTTTTGAATAAACACATCTGCCTGCGCCAGCATTCGATGCATTAATACCGCATCATGTCTATCCTTAATGTTTAACACCAGCGATTCCTTGCCACGATTAAGCCAGACAAAATAGGCCGACTCGCCGTTGACCACGCTGTCGTAGCCCCGCGCAAAATCACCCTCTTGCCGTTCGATCTTGATCACCCGCGCACCGGCATCAGCCAGACGGCAGGAGCAGTAGGGTGCCGCTACTGCCTGCTCCAGT
This sequence comes from uncultured Gammaproteobacteria bacterium, assembly GCA_964196115.1. Lineage (GTDB taxonomy): Bacteria > Pseudomonadota > Gammaproteobacteria. Next base: position 28,088 of record CAXMRQ010000099.1, on the reverse strand, counting down.
GTCACGACCAGAATTTCGGAAAGATCGAGCATCAAAAAGACTTCGGCAAACCGAGAATATGGGTTGCGATATTAGACAGAATCAAGTTAGTCGAAATCGGTGCAACCTGGTACAGACGAGTCTCACGAAACTTACGCTCGACGTCATACTCGGTTGCGAAGCCATAACCACCGTGGGTTTGCAGGCACATATCGGCCGCGGCCCAGGACGCTTCCGAAGCCAGCAGTTTAGCCATATTCGCCTGCGAACCACAGGGTTCGCCTTCATCGAATAAATCACTCGCCGCGCTGACCATTTGTGCGGCGGCTTCGGTTTGCACATAGGTGCGAGCAATCGGGAATTGGACGCCCTGATTTTTACCAATTGGACCTCCGAATACTTCGCGCTCTTTCGCATACGCGCTTGCCTTTTCGATAAACCAGCGTGCGTCGCCGATACATTCCGCCGCAATCAGGATACGTTCCGCGTTCATGCCATCGAGGATATAGCCAAATCCCTTGCCCTCCTCCCCAATCAGGTTTTCCACTGGCACTCGTAACTGGTCAAAAAACAATTCAGTGGTAGCATGATTCAGCATGGTTTCGAGCGGCCTTACGGTCAGACCATTGCCAATCGCCTCGCGTAAATCGACTAGCAACACCGACATGCCCAGGGTGCGCTTTTCGACTTGATCACGCGGTGTGGTACGCACCAGTAGCAACATCAGGTCGGAGTGCTCAACGCGCGAAATAAACACTTTTTGCCCCGACACGACATAGTCATCTCCATCTCTCACCGCTTTGGTTGTGATACGGGTGGTGTCTGTTCCGCTAGATGGCTCGGTCACCCCGAAAGCCTGCAGGCGTAGCTTGCCCGTGGCAATATCGGGCAAATATTGTTGTTTTTGCGCCTCGCTACCGTGACGTAACAAGGTACCCATGGTATACATTTGTGCATGGCAAGCGCCACCATTAGCCCCGCTGAGCTGGATTTCTTCAAGAATCGCGCAGGCCGCAGCGATATCCATTCCCGCCCCACCATACTCCTCGGGAATTAAAACCGATAAATAGCCACCCTCGGTCAACGCTTCGACGAATTCAGTCGGGTATTGTTTTTGTCTATCTTTGTCGCGCCAGTATTCTCCGGGGAAGTCGGCACATAGGCGTGCGACTGCATCGCGGACATCGGTATAGTTTTTGTTGTCTGGCATTGTTGATTATGGTTGGGCGGAAAGGCTTGAGTTTACATGGGTTTTGTGGGGAGTTGTAGGGTGCAATAAGCGTAGAGCATTGCACCCTAGGTCGACTTTTCAATTACAATAATTTCATTCGCCCATTAAACGAAAACATCCCATGACAATCGCTACCGATTACCTCCAACTAATGCAAACCATCGGCGAGAAACTGGAGATTCCGCCTGTACGGGAAATCCACATCGCACCCTTTGAGCCTGACCCTGTAAAAAACAGTAAATTTGGCGCCATGGTGTTAAAGGATGGCACGGTTGGCCTTACCTATACCGGGCTTGGTGACGACTTAATGGTTTTGCAAGACCAAGGTAAATACAAATCCCTGGTCAATGAATCGCCTGTCCAAATAGCGAGTCTGTATACCATGCAAGAGGGCTGGCAAAAGGTTCTAGGTATGGCGGCGATTAATGCAATAAGCCAGCATTTGTTCAAACGGAATGGTTATTTGATGCCAACGGGTGGCAAAACAGTGACACACCTGGCGCTTGATAAAGGGGATCACGTCGGAATGGTGGGATATTTCCCTCCCCTGGTCGAACAGGTGCGCGCAATGGGCCTGCCTTTAACCGTCATCGAACTGGATGAACAGTGGTTACAAATCGATGACCATTTCGAAGTCACGTTGGAACCGGAAAAACTAAAAGATTGCAGCAAAATTATTTGCACCGGCACCGTGCTCGTTAATCAGACCATTGACGATTTGTTGCCCCACTTTAGCAATGCCAGGCAGATATCTATCGTCGGCCCTACCGTGGGCTGCCTGCCAGACCCCCTGTTTGATCGGGGGATTACACAACTCGGCGGATGCACCGTATTGGATAGTGCGCAATTCCTCCGGTTATGGGCAGCTCAGGAAAAGTGGCGTGACTCCACCAGACGCTATGTACTAAGCCGGAATTCGACTTACCCCGGTTGTTTGCAGCTTCTGAAAAACGCTACCTGGAACAATCAGTGATTATAAGAGGCCGAAGGCCTTTAATGATCTAATACACAAACAGAATACTTAAAAACTCAATAAATGAAGCAACGATTTTTTCTTCCCCTTCAAACCTGTGATAAGGAATCTATTAATTTGGTATTGCATGACTTTCGCAGGGATTGTTTCAATAGATTCCAGCTCGGAGACCGGAATGACCGGGGTTTTTTATCGCCCTCTTTGTGTGCTGGAAATGCATCGATTTTGGTTGGTCTACAGACAGGGATGTCTGTAGAGCAGCCCTGAGCATGGATGCGAATGACTGCGTGCCTGCCTAAATCGATGCATTTCCAGGAAGCCGCAGGCCACACAATCGGGCTGCCCTTTCTTTGGTTCCTTTCTTTTGGCAAAAAAGTAAAGGGACTCGCGCACTTACTCGTTAGCAACTACGGAGCAGCGATAGATTAGTGTGCGAAAACATGATTCGGTACAATATAAAACGGTGCAATGCCCCCATTTATTCCACCCCACTTTAGCAATGAGCGCCATAGTGCGCGAAAAGCACCAACACAAAAGAAAACCCGACACTAGCAATCAAACCAGTGCCGGATTCACCAATCTAAAACCAGTCAAGCACCAACAATATTAAACTCCGGCCCATACGGAAACCCGGTAATATTCTCAACACTATCCTCACCAACAACCAGAATATCATGCTCCCGATACCCACCAGCTCCCGGCGTCCCTAAAGGCAGGGTTAACATAGGTTCCATAGAAACCACCATCCCGGGCTCAAGTACCGTATCGATATCCTCGCGTAACTCCAGACCCGCCTCTCGACCATAATAATGCGATAGCGCACCAAACGAGTGGCCATAACCAAACGAGCGATATTGCAATAAATCCAGGTCATCGAAAAAGCGATTGATTTCGGCGCAGATACCCGAACAGGTGGCGCCCGGCTTGATTAAGGACAGGCCTAGTTCGTGAGCACCGACATTGGCCTGCCAGATTCGCAGCGAATCGGCATCGGGTTCGCCGAGAAACAGGGTTCTTTCCAGCGCGGTGTAATAACCCGAGATCATCGGAAAAGTGTTCAGGCTGAGAATATCGCCCATCTTGAGTTTTGCTGTAGTGACCGGATTGTGCGCGCCGTCGGTGTTCAGGCCAGCCTGAAACCAGACCCAGCTATCGCGTAATTCACTATCGGGGTAGCTACGCGAAATTTCCAGTTCCATTGCATCGCGCCCGGCCATCGCCACGTCGATTTCACGGGTGCCTTCCTTGATAGCCGTTTTGACCGCTTCGCCACCGATATCGGCGGTTCGCGCCCCACCCTTGATCAAATCAATTTCTTCGTCCGACTTAATCATGCGTAGAGCCATGATATCGACATTCAGGTCCTTAACCTGTACATCACCCAGCATGTTCATCATGGCGTCGTGGCAAGCCATGGTCAGATGGTCGGCTTCAATACCGACATGTTTTGCACTGGCAATAATTGATTTCACCGCACGCCAGTAATTGTTGCGCTTCCAGTCGGTGTAAATCAGATTTTCAGCATAACTGCGACGCCAGGGTTGTCCACCATCGATATTGGCCGACACTGTGACACACCGATCAGCAGTTACCACACAGGCATATGGGCGTCCGAAAGAACAATAGAGAAATCCAGAATAGTACGCAATGTTGTGCATCGAGGTCAGCAACACCGCATCTACACCAGTATTGCTCATCAACGCGCGCAGTTCGCTTAGTCGGTTTTCGTATTCGAAATCAGAAAAAGGAAGCCTGGCTTTTGACCCGTTTTGTAACTGGAAAAATTCAGGTCGAGTGGTTTTCGATTGAGACATAGTTTCGCTCCGAAGTACCCGGGTGAGACAAATTTACCCGGCAGATGGTCCGGGCGTACAGGATCAAAAATCTGCGATTGCAGGATTGATAGTGCTCCAAAATAGCGACGCCATCGCTATCAGCGGAGGAGATTTTAGCCCCCGATAGCGAGGCGGGCAAGCATTATTTAGACGATTTAGATATTTCTAAACCCGCTCCCGTATGCTTTGTGGCTTTGCGAGAGGTCATTTTTTTGATACAAGTAATTGCCCATATCTGAAGAGAATAAAATTATGAATTCGCCTACCTACACAATTCGTCGCCCGAATATTAATGACAAAGATCAGTGGCAGCCATTGTGGCTCGATTATATTAAATTCTATGAATCTGAACTAAGCGATGAGGTGACTGATTTATTGTGGCAACGAATTCACGATGAGCAGCATTCTATTAATTGTTTTGTCGCCGAGGAGATTTCGACGTCTGAATTAATCGGCATTGCACACTATATCTCACACCCCAGCACCTGGAATGCAAAGTTATATTGTTATATGGAGGACTTATTTGTGTCGCCGTCACTAAGAGGCGGTGGCGTGGGCGCGGCGTTAATAAAAGCAGTAAGCGACGAAGCCAGGAAACAAAACTGGAGTGACGTTTATTGGCATACCCAGGCCAGTAATACCAAAGCCCGGGGGCTTTATAACAAGATTACCGGCGGCACCGATGGTTTTATCTGTTATCGAATCGAGCCGCAGGAATAGCCACCGGAAAGAAAGTCCAACGGCTTAATTTCCACAGTCTTTATTTGGCCTTATCGATAAATTCCTGAATCTTGGTGGCATCCAGCAAGGTCGTCCAGCTATTTGCGCCCGAACTCATAATGCGTTTATTCCACTTCTTCAGGCGCTTGCGATAGACTTCTGGATTCGCGCTATCCTTATTAAGCTTGATCACATTCATCGCCGCAATATCAATTCCCTTAAATTCATCATCGGCAAAATTGCGCTTTACACCCGCAGGTAACTCTTCTTTCATATCGCTGAAGACAAACATTACCTGAGTGCCGGATTGCGTAGCCTTGAGATAATCGGAGCAGAGCATCATCGCGCCGCTGATATCGGTAAGCTTTGACCTGGCCTTGCCCTTGCCAAACTTATCGAGTGTCTTCGACATAGTCAGTTTTTGGCTGTTAGCTTGTGTGGGCCTGTAATCGAGAGTCAATTTAGTGATCAGATTTTCCTCCGCATAACTATTGCTGTCGATCTGGACAAAAAACAGGCTATCGCCGGGAACCATTTGCGGCAAAATACCGGCCTTGACGATATTCACCACACCCTTTTTTTCCTTCGCGTAGGTTCCGGATATATCGACCATTGTACAGAATGAAGTCTCGTATTCCTTACTGTCGGTACAGGCGGCGACAATCGAACTAGCAGATATCGCAAGCAGAATATGCTGAATAATTTTTCGCATTTTATTTTCCTTAGCTTAGCTGGCGCCAGCTGTTTTGCCTTTAAACATGTTAGATATCTGCAACGGCACGATGATGTAGATGTCGAATACATGAATCAATATTTTGAAAAATCCTTCAATCAGGAAAGCAATACCATTGGCCAAATGACAAATGACGACAACGACAATAGAGTAGATTTTAGCAAATGCATGCTGACTGGCCTCGATAAACATTTCCAGTGGAATCGCTATAACAGCCAAAATCCAGGGCAGTACAAAACCCAGCAACGCCTGACCCATAACTGTAATGTTGGTATCGATACTTTCTGCCACCGTGGCCGAATCTCCTGCCAGGCTGCGATTCAAAGCACTATTGGCTTCAGCCATGTGATCACGCAATATTGCTAGTGAGGCTTCTACAGAGGACAGAAACAATAAACCGAAAAGCGAACCATATAAAATGATTTTGCGTTTACCGCTGGCCATATTAGCGATTTGCGGAAAGGTATGGGTAACACCCATGGCTTCAAACAGAAATATGCCCAGTACCAGTTCGAGCGCAACTATGACTAACGCAGAGACCTCTGATACGGCCAGACCCGCTACCCGGGTTCCGGCGGGCACCAGTTCAGACATAGGCAGTGCTATCAGGTTAAAGTTAATGAACGCCCCAACCATCCCAACAAATATTACGATTAGTGAAATGATAAAAAGCTTTGTCACTTTAGAGGACAACATGTCTATCGATTCTTTACCACCGGTAGTAATTTTCTCGTACTGATCCATGTATTTATCGATATTACGGCTGTTTTCGATTACCTTTTCGGCTTTATGATTGATCTCTTTACCGAGTTTTTCGATGCGCTTCCATACCGGCGCCATGGAACCTAAAATTTTGTGGCGTTTGCTGGCGACGTCACGCAGTTCAGAAATCGCTTTTTTCTCGCCTGCAACTGCCGATTTATGTATTTCAGCCAACATTTTTTCGATTATGCGATCACCAGTTGACCCCTGGGCACGCGCGATGGTTTCTACCACCTCGCCCCATCCCGGAACCTCCGGTGTAACCTGTCCACACACCTTATAGTCGTCGTCGATTTTGGCAATGCTTTCATCCAGCTTGAGCTGTAATTCGGGATATCCAGCAATACTTTTGGTATTCGCCGTGTCGATTTTGTGGAATTCCTGAAGTATTTCACCCTGTATTTTTGCCAGACCCGATTCGAGCAACACCTTGCGATCTTTTTCGCGCATCGTGTCAACCGAATGTCTTATCCAGCCAGCCAATTTCCTTAAACCGCCGGCCGTCGCGTCAGACATAGCCTGGATCAATTTATGCATAGGTTCCCTGGCAAAGAAAAGAAAAATCATGCTACATACAACCCAGATAGCAATAGAAACACCAGGCATATCTGGTAAAAGGTATAAACGCTCCATGGCGTGCTTCCTTAATATTATTTTGTGAATGGAATAATGAGAATAGTCTCACTTTTATCTAAAATCTATAGTGAATAATTATCACTTTCGCTTTTTTATCGTAGATCGCGACAAATTCGCATCAAACTCGCTCGTTTTCGACCGAACTTTTCAATCAGCCTATCTTCATATTTACCTAAACAGCGAATTTCGAGGTTCGACCTATTTACATCAATTACCAACAAAACCTGCATTATGACGAATGACTATATTTTATTTTTGAATCCAATTATTCTATACGGGCAATCATCCTGGAAACCGCAGTTGGATCACGAGATCTCCGGAGACCACCATTCAATTGCCCAAACTCTTTATGGATTCCGCTACATGAGCAGCCTCAGTCTATTCCAGGATTTACTCAACACAATATCGGAGCGCGGCCTACGGATGTTGGCGCCGATCTCAAGCAATGCACCGAGCGTGCAGTCATTAATCGATCAGTGTGACATTCTTATATCAAACCGTGGTGAAGCTTCGGGTGTCGCTTATGCACGACGTGTATTGCGTGGATACGAACAACTGAACGAGGAGCAGTGCCTGGAGTTTTACCGGGAACTCGCCCGACGCTACAATCCCGACACCGAAGCGGTAAAAATCGCATCTGACGCCTATGTCACCGATCCTGACCCGGGTAATCTCGCCGAATTGCTTGCCGCCGCCGCACCCCCCCGACAGGAATTGTTTCGTCGACTGAATCTGGCTCCGGGTGGAACCGCTGTACTGGTCGGCCTGCGCAAAGGGATGCTGACCCAGCTACGCGATGAACCCGAGTTAGAGGCCATCGAAAATGATCTCGCTTACCTGTTCGAATCATGGTTCAACCGCGGATTTCTGGTGTTAAAACATGTCGACTGGGGAACGCCTGCGAATGTGCTGGAAAAGATTATTCAGTACGAGGCCGTGCATGAAATAAATGGCTGGGAAGATTTACGTCGCCGTGTTTATCCGCCTGATCGGCGCTGCTTCGCGTTTTTTCATCCTTCGCTTGGCGACGAGCCGCTGATTTTTGTCGAAGTCGCACTGACCCTCGAAGCGCCAGCGACCATCGCTGAAGTACTAGAGGAAAGAGATGAGAATTTTGATGTCGAGCAAGCGCGTACTGCTGTGTTCTATTCGATCTCGAACTGTCAGGAGGGGCTACGAGGCGTTTCGTTTGGTAACTTTCTGATCAAACAGGTCGCAGAAGAACTGGCCAGCGAATTACCCGAACTTAAAAAGTTCGTCACACTGTCGCCTATTCCAGGGTTTCTCAGGTGGTTACAAAATTCACCCGACGGTGTTTCAAAGGACGATTCTTACAAGGCTCTGGCAAGTATCATCGATGACGACTGGCATATCGATGCTGAAAAATCAAATAAGGCGCGGGCGTTATTGCAGCCGCTTGCTGCCTACTACCTGCTCAAAGCAAAGCGGGGAAATAATTTACCGGTAGATCCGGTTACCCGATTCCACATAGGCAATGGTGCATCGCTGGATCGAATTAACTGGCTTGGCGATTTATCACCCCGCGGCATGCGCCAGTCTGCCGGCATGATGGTCAATTATCTTTATGACTTGAATAAAATCGAAAAGAATCATGAGGCCTACGTCGATAACGGCAGCATTGCCGCTTCGCGCAGCGTGCGCGCTGAAGTCAGCCAACAGGCGAAGCCCGCACCGAGACCCACTAATGAGTAATATGTTATTTGACGCACTGTTCGATGAAAAGCCAGGGCAGGCCGTTTTTATCGAGCTAGCTGATGGGGTTCGCTGGAGCTATGACGACATTCTGAACGAGACCGCGCGTGTCGCAAATGCGCTCGTTTCAGCCGGAATACAACCTGGTGACCGAGTCGCTGCTCAAATTGATAAGAGTGTTTCGGCGGTCGCACTTTATCTCGGTACGATCCGTGCCGGTGCCGTGTTCCTGCCGCTAAATACTGCCTACACAGCGGCCGAGGTCGAATATTTTATAACCGATGCCGAGCCAGCTATTTTCATATGCCGCTCCAGCTCCGATGCCGCCTTGTGTCCTATTGCCGAAAGTAATCATTCTCGTCTCGAGACATTAAATGCGGATGGCGGCGGAAGCTGGTCAGACCTGGTAAACGCGTCTGCCAATGATTTCAAAACCATCTCACGTGATGCGCATGATCTGGCTGGCATACTTTATACCTCCGGCACCACCGGCCGTGCCAAGGGCGCGATGATTACTCATCTCAACCTGGCCTCCAACGCCCGCACGCTGGCCGAAATATGGCGATTCAGCCACGACGATGTATTACTCCATGCGCTACCGATTTTCCATACGCATGGATTGTTCGTAGCCATTAATACCACCCTGATAGCGGGTGCATCGATATTATTTTTACCCCGCTTCGACGCCGACGAAGTGGTATCGGTGATGCCACGCACCAGCGTCATGATGGGCGTGCCTACCTTTTACACGCGCCTGCTCGGCAACAACAACTTCACTGCCGAACAGGTACAGGGCATGCGCCTGTTCGTCTCGGGCTCAGCGCCGTTATTAGAGGAAACGCATAACAGTTTCTATGCACGCACTGGAAAATTAATTCTTGAGCGTTATGGCATGACCGAAACCAATATGAATACATCGAACCCTTACGAGGGTAATCGACGCGCCGGCACAGTCGGTTTTGCATTACCGGGAGTCGATATTAGAATTACCGATGCCGAATCGGGTATCGAACTAGCCGATGGCGAGATCGGTATATTAGAGGTTAAAGGCCCAAACATATTCAAAGGATATTGGCGGATGCCAGAAAAAATCGCTGAGGATTTTCGTAAAGACGGTTTTTTTATTACCGGAGACCTCGCCAAAATCGACGAGCAAGGCTATGTGGTAATCGTTGGTCGTGACAAGGATTTAATCATTAGTGGTGGATTTAATGTTTACCCGAAGGAGGTTGAATTAGAAATCGATGCGTTACCGGGTATCGTCGAATCCGCTGTCATCGGTTTACCGCACAGTGATTTTGGCGAAGCGGTTACCGCCGTGGTAGTCGCCGAGCAGGGCAGTTCGGCTAATGAGAAAAGCATAATCGCCAGAATCAGTGTTCGTCTGGCTAGTTACAAGCAGCCTAAGCGAATTTTCTTCGTCGACCAGTTGCCGCGTAATAGTATGGGTAAGGTGCAAAAGAATCTGCTGCGTGATGAGTATAAACACATCTATAAAGAATAGGAGTTGACTCTCGAAAAGGGGAAAGCAGGACAAGGTAAGCCTCTTGTCTGCAATAATTATTGGCCGAATAAATTCGACCCTACAGGCATAACCCATCCAGTCCTCAGCACCTTTGCGAGAAACAAAAATATTAGGTTCCCATAGATCTTTAAACCAATATCGCCACACCTACCAACCAGAACATCTCGCCAAATTCAACACTTGCCCAGGCAGTATCAATGGTGCAACCCTGAAGTCTTTGCAATGCCAGATATCGCAACAACCAGAAGCCGACCAACATTAATAATAGCCCATTAAGAGAAACGATAACCGCGACTAATAAACAGGCCGCCAGTATCAGGCGAACCAGATCTCGGGGCAGATAAGTTGCCACCGCGCTCGCCAGACCTTCCGCCTTAATACAGGGCGTGGTCATGAATAATAATAAAATCAAAGCCCTGCCAAACACCGGTGCGAACAGGATTGACCAGAAGAAACCCTGTTCCAGCAATACCGTAAGAGCGGCAACCTTAAGAATCAAAATCGCTGCTATTGCGGTGGTACCCGCATCCCCGGTTATCGCATCATTCAAAATTCGCTGCGTTTTTTCCTCATCTCCAATGCCTCCAATCCAGGCATCAGAACTACTGCCAACTCCTTTTAAATGCAGCCCACCGGTAATCGCAGCCCACAGAACCGTCAGCACTGCCGCCATTAGTAACGGCGAGGTAGAAGTTAAAACCAACGCTGGCAGCACCAGACAGAGACCAATTAAAAAACCAGCTAATGGGAAAAAAAGTGCAGCTCGGGCAAAATCCACAGCCTGTATGTCCTCCAGCTCCGGCATTGGAATCCGCGTCATCAGTGACATTGCGAGCAATAATATTTTTGGCATGGCTAGTACTCCTTTAAATCTCGTGCGCTATATATATCAGTGTTGCGGCACTATTGATATGGCTACAAATTAGGACTTCCAGGCAGATGTCGTTTATTTACTCTGCAAAGTCGATTATTAATTGACACTTACAAAGCCAATCTGTTTAAACTCCATGTTCGCGAATAGACTCAGTTGTTTGCCGGTTGATTTTAACAGCTAGCGCTTTTTGGCCACCAGTCTATTCATCGTTATTGTTGATAACAATGTACCGACACTTATGCATTATTCTGCTCTCAGCCTGGTCAAGCAGGCACTCACCGGCAATCGTGGCTGGACACGGGCCTGGAGAAATCCAGAACCGAAGAAACAGTACGATGTAATCATTATCGGCGGTGGCGGACATGGTCTGGCGACCGCTTATTATCTCGCTAAGCTGCATGGTATCACTAATGTTGCAGTGCTCGAAAAGGGCTACATCGGCGGCGGCAACACCGGCCGTAACACAACCATTGTGCGCTCCAACTACATGCTTAATGCAAACTCTCAGTTCTATGAGAAATCGATGAAACTGTGGGAAGGTCTAAGCCAGGATCTGAATTACAACGTCATGTTCAGTCAGCGCGGTATATTAAACATTTTTCACAACGACGCACAGCGCGATGCATTTGCACGTCGCGGCAATGCGATGCGCTTAAACGGCGTCGACGCGGTGATGCATGACCTCGACGGCGTGAAGAAACTCATGCCGCACCTCGATTTCTCTAAAAACACACGCTTCCCGGTCACCGGAGGCCTCGCCCAACCTCGCGGTGGAACCGCACGACACGACGCCGTGGCCTGGGGCTTTGCTCGTGGTGCCGACAGGCTCGGTGTCGACATTATTCAGAAATGTGAAGTCACCGGAATCAAACGCGATGGCGACAAGGTACTTGGCGTTGAAACTTCCCGTGGTTTCATTGGTGCTGGTCAGGTAGGCGTCGCTGTAGCGGGTAATTCGAGCCGTGTATTCGATATGGTCGGTATGAAGCTACCCATCGAGAGTCACGTTTTACAGGCATACGTCACCGAAGCCATCAAACCCCTGGTCGATACTGTCTGCACCTTTGGCGCGGGTCACTTTTATATTAGCCAGTCGGATAAAGGCGGCCTGGTATTCGGCGGCGACCTCGATGGTTACAACACCTATGCACAACGCGGCAACCTGCCAACATTCAACCATGTGGTCGCAGGCGGGGTGACGATGATGCCCTGCCTGGCACGGCTGCGGGTATTGAGACAATGGGGCGGCGTGATGGATATGTCGATGGATGGCACACCAATCATCAGCAAAACTCCGATTGATAACCTGTATATGAATGGTGGCTGGTGTTACGGCGGCTTCAAGGCAACGCCCGGTTCCGGCTGGGTTTTCGCACACACGATAGCGCATGACAAGGCGCACGAACTGAATAAGGACTTCACCCTGGAACGTTTCCGTGAAGGCAATTTAATCGATGAAAAAGGCGTTGGCGCCTCACCGAAAGCGCATTAGTGCTCTATCAAGGTGATAATTATGAATTCAGCGCTCCTGTGTTATTTTGCAGCAAGGCGCAGTGCGAGGGCAATGGCCGCGCTCCCTTGTCGAGTACTGGACCAATAGTAGGCGCCCTGAGGCGACGACGGCTGAGGAATACCACAGGAACGCCCTTTGGGTTAGTTTGTCAACGCCCACGGTCTGCGTTCCTCCTCTTGCTAAGGAAATGGGCCATTACCTGCGAGGAGCGCCTTGCCGTGAACGTTGACAAACTAACTGAAAACACAATTATCACCTTGATAGAACACTTGGGAATCTGAGATGTTAAGAATTGAATGCCCCTGGTGCGGGATCCGTAACGAGGACGAATTTTCTTACGGTGGCGATGCAAGCGTACAGCGTCCGAGCGACGACGCCTCGGAGGATGAATGGTACGACTATGTATACACCCGCAATAACCCGGCTGGCGATCACACCGAACACTGGCAACACGTGAATGGATGTCGCGCCTGGATCACCGTTGTGCGTAATACCGTCACACACCAAATTTCCAGCACCGCGCCCGCATCACCTCATCTGCCCATAGGTCTTAAGTCAGTCAATAAAAGTAAAGGAGCTAAATAATTATGGCTCAAGATTTTCGTACCAGTGAAGGTGGCTTGATTGATCGCAGCCGCCCAATCAATTTCGAGTTTGACGGCAAAAGCTATCAAGGTTATGAGGGCGATACACTCGCTTCGGCATTGCTGGCCAATGGCGTGCATTTGATGGGTCGTAGTTTTAAGTATCATAGACCTCGCGGCATTTTGACTGCCGGGTCGGAAGAACCCAATGCAATAGTCGAATTACGAACCGGTGCGCGTAAGGAGCCCAATACACGCGCTACCACCATCGAGTTATTCGATGGCCTGGTGGCTAAAAGTCAAAACCGCTGGCCTTCGCTGTCTTTCGATGTGATGGCTATTAATAACTTGTTTTCGCCACTGCTGTCGGCCGGTTTCTATTACAAAACTTTCATGTGGCCGGTATCGTTCTGGACTAACGTCTACGAACACGTAATTCGTCGCGCTGCCGGTCTCGGTACTGCATCTACCGAAGCTGATCCCGATCATTATGAGCAATGCCACGAGCACTGCGATGTGCTAGTAGTTGGCGCCGGGCCCGCCGGTTTAACGGCTGCAGTAGCCGCCGCTGAGAGAGGCGCACGCGTGATTATCGCCGACGAACATGTACAGCTAGGTGGGTCGTTGAATAGCGAAAAGCTAACAGTAAGTGGCAAACCTGGAGCCGACTGGGCCGCCGAACAGACACAAAAGCTGGTGGCAATGGATAATGTACATATCCTCAATCGCACCACTGTATTTGGTTACTACGATCACAATGTTCTCGCCGCAATAGAAAAAGTCAGTGACCATGTAGCCATTCCAGCAGCGGGCAAACCACGTCAGCGCATGTGGACTCTATATCCGAAGCAGGTGGTTATTGCATCAGGCGCGACCGAGCGTCCATTGATATTTGGCAACAACGACAAGCCCGGTGTAATGCTTGCATCGGCCGCACGCACTTATGCCAATCAATTTGGCGTTAAGCCAGGCAGTCGCGCAATTGTAGCGACTAATAACAACGATGCTTATCGCACTGCGATCGATTTACACAATACCGGTGTCAGGGTCGTCGCTGTGGTTGATTCGCGCATGAATCCCGATGCGCCTTTAGCAGCAGAACTTGAGACCTTATCGATTGAATTAATCACCGGGAAAACAGTCGGCGCGGCCGAGGGTGGTCAACACGTTCGATACGCACAACTGGTTTCAACACAAGGCATAACCGAGGAGCCACAACGTATTGACTGTGATCTAATCGCCGTATCTAGCGGCTGGAATCCGAATGTGCATTTGCACAGTCAGTCAGGTGCAAAACCGGTTTACGATGACGAGGTTTTTTCCTTTATACCAGGCCAGTCACGTCAGGTAGAAGTCTCGGTCGGAGCTGCCAAAGGTAGTTTTGGATTACAGGATTGTCTTAATCAGGGTCTGGCAGCCGGAAACGAAGCGGCAAAATTGACCGGTTTTAAAGGTAGAGCCAAAAAAGCACCGAAAGCAGGTGACGATGGCATTTACAGCATCGAAGCACTATGGATTGCGCCGACTCCATACAACAAAACCTACAAGCAATTCGTCGACCAGCAACACGACACCAAGGCCAGCGATGTGAATCTGGCAGCGCAGGAAGGTTACGATTCGGTCGAATTACTGAAACGTTACACCACCCAGGGCATGGGCACCGATCAGGGCAAGACCAGCAATGTTAACACGTTGGCTATTCTGGCTGGTCAGCGTGGTGACCCGATTCCGGATGTTGGCATCACCACATTCCGGCCTCCCTACGTACCAGTGGCGATGGGCGTCTTCGCCGGTCACACGGTTGGCTACGATTTTATGCCGGTTCGCCGCACCGCAATCCACGACTGGAACGAAAAACAGGGAGCGGTTTTTATCGAAGCAGGTCTGTGGTTGCGCGCACGCTATTACCCCCAGTCAGCGGGCGAAAGTATGTATGATTGCTACGTACGCGAAACCAACAACACGCGTAATAATGTCGCCATGGTTGATGTGACCACGCTGGGCAAAATAGATATTCAAGGCCCGGATGCATCTGAGTTTCTAAACCGTCTGTATACCAACAATTGGTTAAAACTACCGATTGGCAAAGCACGCTATGGCGTCATGCTGCGCGAAGATGGCATGGTATTCGACGATGGCACAACCTCGCGGCTTGGTGAAAATCATTATTTCATGACGACCACCACTGCGAATGCGGCGCCAGTTTTGTCACACATGGAATACTATCACCAGACGGTATGGCCGGAACTCGATGTGGCGTTCTGTTCGGTCACCGAACAGTGGACTGGTATCGCGGTAGCCGGACCCAACAGCCGCAAGTTGCTCGAAAAAGTAATCGATATCGATATTAGCAATGAGGCCTTTCCGTTCATGGCCGTAGGCGAATGCAAGATGAACAATATCCCCGCTCGATTGTTTCGAATCAGCTTCTCAGGAGAACTTGCCTACGAGTTAAATGTGCCTGCCGATTATGGTGAGCAGGCCTGGATCGAGTTGATGGAAGCCGGTAAGGAAATGGGCGTGACGCCCTATGGTACAGAGCCTCTCGGCACCATGCGTATCGAAAAAGGTCATGTCGCCGGTTCCGAGCTAGACGGTCGCACCACGGCGCTCGATCTCGGTCTCGAAGGCATGAGCAATCGCGACAAACATTTTATCGGCAAGCATAATTCGCAACGCCCGGCACTGCTTAGCGATGGCCGCCTACAGGTAGTTGGACTGAAATCGCTTGAACCGGGTAGAAATTTGCGAATAGGCGCCCACCTGGTAGACGACAAGGTAAAACTCGACAGTGTGAGTCAATCACAGGGTCATGTTTCGGCGACAACTTATAGTCCCTCGCTGGGATACGGTATTGCACTTGGCCTGTTGAAAGACGGTGCCTCACGACACGGCGAGCAAATCGATGCGGTATTCCCGCTAGACAACGAGAAATTACGCGTCGAGGTTTGCCATCCGGTATTTATTGATCCGAAGGGGGAACTCGTTCGTGCCTAAGACTCAAACTAAAGATATGCCAGTACGAGTTTCACCCCTGTTAGCAATAGATGGCGACGCCATTATTGACTATAAAAATTTGCGCCTGCGGGAACGCAAGGCGTTGACCGCGATACAGGTACTCGCCTACGCCAAACAATATGAAACTGCTGCCGCTGCAATAGGCAAGGCGCTCAAAATTGAATGCCCGGCTACCCCCGGCGTCTGCAATTCCAACGAACACACGCAGATTATCTGGAATGGACCCAATAGCTGGATGATTATCGCCAGCGATGAAGAATCGGGCCGCAAATCTGCTGAATTGCGAAAAACCCTGCAAAATGCAGTCGGCGATCTGGCGGCTGTAGTCGACCAGAGTCACGGTCGATGCGGCCTACGCCTGAGCGGTCTCCATGCATCTGAGGTAATGGCAAAAAACACCGCCATCGATTTACATCCAGTGGCTTTCGCTGCCGGTAACTGCGCCCTCACCTCGGTGGCGCACATGTCGGCTCTGGTGGTTCAGGTAGACGATGCGCCGACCTACGATTTATTCGTCGCCCGCAGTCTGGCGCGCTCGTTTGTACATGCGATTGAGCATTCTTGCCATGAGTTCGCTGACGATTGATTCATTGCTTTTTGGCTGACTAGCTTGCTGGATCCGTTTTTTGGTGCTCTCGCAGAGGCGCTGAGTACGCAGGGGAAAAGACAGGGTGGGGGATGGAATCCGACCTACTAATTTAGTCTAAGCGGACATATAAATATAGGCCCCTGGCTTTTGCTTTCGACTTATTCTGTTGAAAAATTCTTTATTCTACAGGTCGAGAAAAATTCTTAGCCTCTGTGACGAATTTTGTTCATTTTGATACGAGGGGATATATGAAATAACTAAACCCTCGGTACAGACCTTCTCATTAACCTCCTGGACATGGATTGATTAGCATCCTCAGATAAAATCGATTCTAGCAAAAATCTGGCCTTTATTGTTTTTCGAGTTTTGCAACAGAATAGACCCGAAGGAATCATTCAGGAATTGAAGGAGAATTTTTCGGCAAGGATACCAATTTCAGCAAAATACAGTGGCCACAGCGAGCTCAATCCACATGTGAACGGCTGTTCAGTATTATTGAATTTTAGAAAGGGAGTCGTTTATTCTTCAATTTATACCTGATTTTTAAGGCTAACTCGTCAGGTAGTGCGGCATTTCCGGCAGACTGCTCCTGATAGTCTGAATTATTTTGTTATTACGCCATTTTCCCCGGTATAGCATTCCAAACGAATAATGAACCGTGGGAGTGAACGGTTTTGCCACCATGTTCTTATTCGCGAGATCATGCGCGGTAATCGAGTTGACCAGGCTGATGCCGACACCATTGCTTACCAGGCCACAAACGCTACCGATGTTGGCTTCGGTCTTGCCAGCTATGCGAATATGATTTTCAGCGATTAGGTTCAATAGTCGGTCTGCAGCGATGTTGGGCTGATTCGCCACCACCAGGTGTTGCCCCGCCAATTGGTTTAATTCAATTTTATTACTACGCGCCAACGGATGGTTTTTCGGTATCAGGCAAACTGCTTCCGTTTTGATCAGGTCTTCGATTACCAGTTGATTGCTTTGAATGGGCTGTGTAGCAAAGCCGATATCGTAGTGCTCTGATTCGACCGCGTGAACGACATCATGACTTGACATAATGTCCAGATAGACTGCCAATTTGGGATTATTCTGGCGCATTTTAGCAATGAGTGCGGGTATGAATCCAAAGCCCAGCCCAGGAATGGCCGCAATCCCCACTCTCGAGGCACCAAACTCCCTTACCGCCATTACGCTGTGCTTTATTTCGTCGAGATTGCTGACCAGCCGCAGGACCTCATTGTAAAGCTCATGCGATTCAGGCGTGGCAAGCAAACGATTCTTTTGCCGGATAAATAACTGGATACCCAGTTTTTGTTCGAGTTGCGATAGTGATCGACTGACTCCAGACTGGGTAATCCCCAGCACCCTGGCAGTTTTTGTGGCGGTCCCATTTTCTACCAGGGTTTTGAATATCATTAGTGATTTAAGTGAATTTAGGTCGATCTCATCCATTACAAATACTCATGGTTTAAGGATAAAAGATCATATATTGATATAGATCTTTATGTCAGCCTATAATTGCGGATAAATATAAATCCCTGCTTAGGATCATTTCCAGACTGCATGTTTGTGAGCAGAATCAAGATTCGCGATAAAACATATCAACAAGGTGCGTCTGGAGATCGGAATGGTGTTTCAGCATTTTAACCTGTTTCTGTATCTGACGGTTCACCAGAACATCATGCTGGCGCCTAAAATGTTGAAAGGGGTTACAGAAGCTAAGGCCTGTATCCGCCCGCGCGATTGTGTCGTTCTTCCTTCAACCTTCAACCTGAACAGGTGATGCTTGACTAGTAACAGCCGATTATTTTACCAATCGCGATTACGCCGCCCCACGCTCGACCGGGCGGAGGGCGTCTACCTGTGGGACAAATCCGGTAAGCGCTATCTCGACGGATCGTCGGGAGCGATGGTCAGCAATATCGGTCATTCAAATCCCAATGTGCTGGCTGCGATGCGTCAGCAAATGGAAAAGTCCACTTTTGGTTATCGTCTTCATTTCGAAACTGAGGCTTCGGAGAACCTGGCGCAGAAACTCGACACGCTGAGCCCCGAGGGTCTGGAGCGGGTCTTCTTTGTATCGGGTGGCTCGGAAGCGGTCGAAAGTACCATTAAACTGGCGCGACAATATGCGATTGCGATTGGTGAATCGCGACGTTGGAAAGTGATTTCGCGAAGTCCGAGCTATCACGGGTGTACGCTGGGAGCGCTTGCGCTTACTGGCTATACCCCATTAACGGCGCCATTTGAGCCGATGATGCAAATGATGCCGAAAATACCCGCGCCACGCGCCTACCTTGATGGGCTCGATGCGGATGATGTGGTCACCGGCCATCACTACGCCGATATGCTGGAAGCCTGTATCCTGGCAGAGGGTCCGGAATCGGTGTTGGCATTTATCGTCGAACCTGTCGGCGGCGCATCAACCGGAGCCCTGGTGCCGCCGGTCGGATACATGGTACGTATACGGGAAATATGCGATCGTTACGGCGTGCTGTTGATCCACGATGAAGTGATGAGTGGTGGGGGGCGTACCGGAAGATATTTTGGCTCCGAGCACTGGGGTGCGGCGCCAGACCTGATCGCGTTATCGAAAGGACTTGGGGCTGGCTATATGCCGTTAGGCGCCATGATTGCGCATCGTCGAATCGTCGAGACCGTGTTGAATGCCGGTGGATTTGCGCATGGATTTACTTATGCCGGCAACCCGCTTGCCTGTGCCGCCGGACTAGCGGTCATTGAAGAAATCGAGGCGCAAAGTTTACTGGAAAATGCCGTCAGTATGGGTGAATTACTCAAGCACGAGTTGCATAGCCTGATGGAGCGATTCCCGTTTATCGGCGATGTACGCGGTAAAGGTCTGTTACTCGCGTTCGAACTGGTGTCGAACCGCGAAACCATGACGCCCCTGCCGGCCGCGCTCAACGCCCATGAAAATCTGGTTAACTTCGCTTATGAGCGTGGACTTATCGTCTATTCACGCCGTACCCGCGACGGTATCGAGGGCGATCACATTCTGGTTTGTCCGCCGATGATCGTTACCTCGGAGCAGATCGATGAAATTATCGAGAAGCTGACAGCCAGTCTCGAGGAATTGCAAAGTTCTCTGAATTTGTCGGTGAACTAACCTCGATGAGAGTCAAAACGGACACTATTGAATCCGCAATCGTGAAAATAAGCGATGGCGATACCATCATGGTGGGTGGATTTGGCGTGCCGGGAACGCCATTTTGCCTGCTCGACGAGTTGGTACGACAGGGTCAAAAACATCTCACGTTGATCAAAAACGATGCTAACGAGGTTGGTATGGGGGTCGATCGACTGCTGCAAAACGGGCAGATCGACAAGCTGGTGGTATCGCATATCGGACTGAATGCTAACGCGACCAAATTGATGAACGAGGGTCGTGTCTCGGTGGAACTTTGCCCACAGGGCATATTGGCGGAACGCATTCGTTGTGCCGGTGCGGGACTATTCGGTTTTCTCACCGACATCGGCATCGATACGATCCTGGCTAAGGATAAACTGCGAATGGAGGTCGACGGTCGCAACCTGTTGCTGGAAAAACCGCTCAAGGCCGATTTTGCATTACTGCATGCGTACAATGCCGATCCATTGGGTAACCTCGTCTATGCAGCCGCGGCACAGAATTTCAGCCCCCTAATGGCTATGGCAGCTAACAAAGTGATTGTGGAAGTCGAGCATCTGCTCGCCAGTGGAGATCTGCAACCGGAAACGATTCATACACCATCGCCTTTTGTCGATGTGCTGGTTAAGCTGCCCGTATTGACGGCGCAATACGGAATTTTACGGCATGGACGCTAGGTTGCTAACCGAGAATAGAAGATCTACTGCGGAAAAGCTGGATTTGGGCAGATTTCCCCATTTTATCGTTAAATATGACTAACTATTTGCCTCAAAAATGAAAAAACCTGCCTCAAACCAGCTTTCCCTCGCTACGACCCCTATTCTCGGTCAGCCTCCTAGAGAGCGCATGCTGCTAACTGCGACCCGCGAAATAGAAGAGGGTATGACGGTTAACCTGGGTATCGGCCTACCCACCAGGCTGGTCAATTATCTCGATCCAGGATTGTCGGTTTGCCTGCATTCCGAAAACGGCATTACCGGCGTAGGCCCGGGTCTTGACTTCGATCAGGCTGATCGCAATCTGATCGACGCTGGCGGCGCTTACGTTTCGACATTGCCAGGTGCCGCATTCTTCGATAGCGCTGTTTCGTTCGCGATAGTTCGCGCAGGGCGTCTTGATCTGACTGTACTGGGAGCCTTCGAAGTAGCGATGAACGGGGACCTGGCCAACTGGATGGTGCCCGGTGTTTTCGCGGCAGGCGTCGGCGGCGGCATGGAGTTAGCGCAAAAAGCGCGCCGTGTAGTAATTCTCATGACGCATCGCGATCGCCGGGGTAAATCGAAAATAGTTCGCGAATGCAGTTTGCCGATTACGGCTGCAGCCTGCGTGCATCGAATTTATACCGATATGGCCGTCATCGACGTGGCTGAGCAGGGTTTGATATTGCGTATGATTGCCGAAGGTATTACTGTAGATGAAGTGATCGAAGCGACCGCGGCCCCATTGCAGATACCCGATAAATCGTTACCCATATTCTAAATACCTCACCATGAATCCTGAAACCCAAACACATATCCTGAATGCTGTTGATAGCCAGTTTGATGAACAGGCCGATTTTCTGGCGGAAATTACCACTCACGCCTCAATTCGCGGTAACGAGCAGAGTGCCCAGCGTTTCGTCGATACCGAATTACGCGGTCGTGGTTATGCGACTGACCTGTGGGAAATCGATCTTGACCAGATCTCGGGGCTACCCGGATTTTCACCGGTCATTGGTAATTACGATGAGGCTTTAAACCTGGTTGCCACCCATCGCGGCAATTCAAAAAAGGGAAGGTCCCTGATACTGAATGGCCATATCGATGTCGTTCCGGTCGGGCCGCTGGACATGTGGAGTCATCCACCGTTCGAACCCTATATTGAGGATGGCTGGATGTTCGGTCGCGGCGCCGGTGATATGAAAGCCGGGCTGGCAGCCAATCTATTTGCGCTGGATGCACTGCGAGCCGCTGGCCTGATGCCTGCTTCGGACGTTTTTATTCAATCTGTAGTCGAGGAGGAATGCACTGGAAACGGTGCTCTGGCCTGCCTGCAGCGAGGTTACCGCGCAGATGCGGCGTTGATTCCCGAGCCGTTCAATGAAAAACTGGTGGCCGCGCAAATCGGTGTCATCTGGTTACAGGTTCACCTGCGTGGTATACCTGTTCATGTGCTCGAGGCCGGCAGTGGCGCCAGCGCCATCGAGGCTGTGTTACCCTTAATCGCGGCACTCAAGGAACTGGAAAAAAGCTGGAACGCGGATGAACTGAAACATTCTTTGTATGAACATGTCGAACACCCCTTGAACCTGAATATCGGTCGCATCGAAGGCGGGGACTGGCCCTCGAGTGTACCTTCGTGGTGTTGTTTCGATGTTCGTATGGCGATCTATCCAGGGCAGGATATCGATGCTGCGCGAGCTGAAATTGAGTCCTGTGTGTTCGAGGCAGCCAACGGTGATAATTTTTTACGAAAAAATCCACCACGGATTGTTTACCATGGATTTCTGGCCGAAGGTTATGCTTTAGCGGAACACGACAAGCCCGAAGCCCGTCTCGCGGTTAAAACCCTGGGGCAGGCTCATCAGCAAGTGACGGGGAACGAGTTGCAATCGTTTCCGGTAACCGCGACCACCGATGCCCGCTTCTTTGGGCTTTATGCTGACACCCCCGCACTGGTTTATGGCCCCGAGGCGAGGGCGATTCACGGTTTTAACGAATGCGTTAATCTCGAATCCATGCGGCGCGTTACCCAGTCGATAGCGTTGTTTATCGGCCAATGGTGCGGGCTTGATAAGTATAGTAAGGATCAGAAATGAACGACATCAACATTCGACAGGCGCATCTCTCGGACTGCGAGGCGGTCTTGTCGATGCTGAAGCAACTGGCGGTTGACGTAGGCGACGAAGATATATTCCACTGCCGTATCGAAGATATCGGTAAACATGGTTTCAGTGATCAACCCCTTTTCCACAGTCTAATCGCCGCACGAGACGATATTGACCTCGGACTCGCGGTTTACCATCCAATATTTTCAACCACTCGCGGTATGCCCGGTGTCTTCCTGCTGGATTTATGGGTTTCCCCCGAGGCTCGTAATCTCGGTTTAGGGAAACAATTGATAGAACAGGTTGTAATCCGGGCACGACAACAATGGCAGGCGGATTACCTGCTGCTAATGGTGCATGGCCACAACGAAGCTGCTCGACGATTTTATCAACGCCATGGATTCAGCCATCGTCCTCATGATCAATACCTGTTTCTTGAAGGAAATGCGTTTGCAGCTTTGTCAAATTAGGAATGGCTGCTCATGGCCAAACTCTGGCTATTATCTGATATAAACAAATGTTCCAGCTAGGTAATGATAAGACGCGGAACTATTAGCAAGCGGTCAAATGGTATCAACTGTCGGCTAAACACGGCTATCATAGGGGGGTAACACCGGCTGGGAGCCATGTATGCACAGGGGCGAGGTGTCGCACGGGATTATATCAAGGCTTATTCGTGGTGTAAGGTAGCGCCATCTCAACACTCTCGAACAGCGTTTTTAAAGCTCAAGAAAATTGAACCTAATATGTCTTTGGATCAAATCTCCGAAGCAACGAAATTATCGAAGCAATACTGCGAAATGTATGTAGAGCCTTTTGCATTTTGAAGCGAACGGCCCCGGCCGATTCTGGAAGTCTTACTCTATAGGCTAAAGGTTCGCTATTGAGGATAAAAATTCATATTTATTAGATCAATCACACCTGAAGTCAACCGGACTAAGGTGGCCGATACCATTAACTATTCTTATATTTCTTTGTGTGCCCTGCGCCTCTGCTAGAGCCAAAAGTGACTACAGTCGAGTAGCCACTTATGTCTGCAATATACCTAGGCTACTTTCACCGGAAACGCTGAATCGGCGGCTGACTGGTAATTAGCCATTTCGTTAAAGTTGAGATAGCGATATACATCATCACCCATGGTGTTTATGTCTTCAGCATAGGCCATGTATTCATCCACGCTAGGAATTTTGCCCATAATTGCGGCTACAGCGGCTAGTTCCGCCGAAGCGAGATAAACAAAAGCGCCTTTGCCGAGACGATTCGGGAAGTTGCGCGTTGAGGTGGAAATCACTGTGCTTTTTTCAGCAACGCGTGCCTGGTTACCCATGCATAGCGAGCAACCCGGCATTTCTGTGCGGGCGCCGGAACGACCGAAAATACCATAGTAACCCTCGGCAGTAAGCTGGGCCTCGTCCATCTTGGTCGGCGGTGCGATCCACAATCGTGTGGCAACCGGGGTATCGAGCTTTTCGAGTAATTTTCCGGCCGCGCGGAAGTGACCGATATTGGTCATGCAGGAGCCGATAAATACTTCGTCGACTTTTACGCCGGCAACTTCAGATAATGGTTTGATATCGTCCGGGTCATTCGGGCAGGCGAGTAACGGTTCCTTAATTTGGTTGAGATCGATTTCGATAATTTCGGCGTATTCGGCGTCCGCATCGGCTTCCAGCAATACCGGATTTTCGAGCCAGGCCTGCATTTCTTCTATTCGTCTGGTGATCGTGCGTACATCGCCATAGCCTTCGTAAATCATCCACTTAAACATGATGATATTCGAGTTGATGTATTCAATTATCGGTTCCTTGTCGAGCTTGACTGTGCAACCCGATGCAGAGCGCTCGGCCGACGCATCGGAAAGCTCGAAAGCCTGCTCGACCTTCAACTGTGGTAGACCCTCGATTTCGAGGACACGCCCGGAAAAGATATTTTTCTTGCCCTTCTTTTCTACTGTTAACAACCCTCTCTGGATCGCGGCATAAGGAACTGCGTTAACCAGATCACGCAAGGTGATGCCAGGTTGCTTCTCACCTTTGAAGCGAACCAGCACAGATTCGGGCATATCCAGCGGCATGACACCGGTTGCTGCGGCAAATGCAACAAGACCGGAACCAGCTGGAAACGAGATACCAATTGGGAAACGCGTATGCGAGTCGCCACCGGTACCAACCGTGTCGGGTAACAACATACGGTTCATCCACGAGTGGATAATACCGTCTCCGGGGCGTAATGAGACACCACCACGGTTTTGCATAAAGTCAGGCAATGTGTGATGGGTTTCGACATCCACCGGCTTAGGGTATGGTGCGGTATGACAAAACGACTGCATGACCAGGTCGGCGGAAAATCCGAGGCAGGCCAGGTCTTTCAGCTCGTCACGAGTCATCGGGCCGGTAGTATCCTGCGACCCTACGGTGGTCATTTTCGGTTCGCAATACATACCCGGGCGAACGCCTTCCACGCCACAGGCCTTGCCGACCATTTTTTGCGCCAGCGTGTAACCTTTACTACTTTCTTTTGCCGCCTGCGGCTTTTCAAAAATATCTGAAGCGCCGAGGCCTAGTGTCTTACGTGCGCGCTCGGTTAATCCCCGCCCAATGATCAACGGGATGCGGCCATCAGCCTGAACTTCGTCTTTTAATACGTTGGTACTCAATTCAAAGGTTGCCAGAACTTCGTCACTATCGTGACGTGTGGCCCTGCCTTGATGAGGGTAGATATCGACGACATCGCCAGTTTCCATATTTGCTATATCCATTTCTATTGGCAACGCCCCTGCATCTTCCATAGTATTAAAGAATATCGGCGCTATCTTAGATCCGAAACAATAACCACCCTTACGTTTATTTGGGATAAAGGGAATATCCTCGCCCATGTGCCATAGAACCGAGTTAGTCGCTGATTTGCGTGAAGAGCCGGTTCCCACAACGTCACCGACATAAGCAACCGGATGACCCAGCGCTTTAAGTTGCTGAATTTTTTGCAGGGGGTTATCGGCTACACCTTCGCGGGGAATTATTAACATCGCGTTGGCGTGTAACGGAATGTCGGGACGCGACCAGGCGTCCTGCGCTGGTGATAAATCGTCCGTGTTAGTCTCACCCGGCACCTTGAATATGGTAACGGTAATTTTATCTGCCAGCGGTGGTTTGCTGGTAAACCATTCGGCATTAGCCCAGGATTCGAGCACCTGTCTGGCATAAGTGTTGCCCGCTTCTGATTTATCACAAATATCGTGATAGGCATCAAAAACCAGTAGCGTGTGTGATAAAGCCTTTACCGCTGCTGGCGCAGTTTCGTCATTATCAAGCGCTGCGATTAAAGGCTGGATATTATAGCCACCGAGCATGGTACCGAGGATTTCCACTGCCTTGACCGCATCGATTAACGGCGATATCGCTTCGGCGCGCACTATTGCCGTCAGAAAACCGGCCTTTACATAGGCTGCTTCATCAACACCCGCAGGTACGTGTTGGGTAAGCAATTCGAGCAGGTAAGCTTCTTCACCGGCAGGTGGGTTTTTGATCAACTCTATCAGTTCAGCGACCTGCTGTGCTTCCAGTGGCTTTGGTGGAACGCCTTCTTTTTCGCGATTCGCAATATGGTCTCGGTATGCCTGTAACATTCGCCTGGCTCTCTAATTTATTCTCTGTAGGGACCCTACAATATAAGGGTTTATTTGCATTTTTCCACTGGTATATATTCCAGATCAATCGCCCCGGTATAAAGCTGGCGTGGTCGACCAATTTTTGATGTCGAATCCGATAGCATTTCGTTCCACTGGGTTATCCAGCCGACGGTACGCGCCATCGCAAAAATTACGGTAAACATATTCATCGGTATGCCCATCGCGAGGAAAATGATGCCAGAATAAAAATCGACGTTTGGATATAGATTTCTCTGCACAAAATAATCGTCTTCTAGCGCTACTTTTTCCAACGCCATAGCTGTATCGAGCAGCTTTTTCTGCTCTGCAGTAGATTCCATATCATTCAGTAATTGATGACAGATATCACGAATCAATTTGGCACGCGGATCATAGTTTTTATAAACGCGATGACCAAAACCCATTAAACGAAAACTATCATTCTTATCCTTAGCGCGATCGACAAATGACTGCAATGGTTTACCCGAATCGTTGATATCCATCAGCATACGAATCACTGCTTCGTTGGCGCCGCCATGAGCAGGCCCCCAGAGCGCCGCGATTCCGGCAGCGACGGCGGCAAACGGATTCGCATCTGAGCTACCTGCTAGACGCACGGTAGAGGTCGAAGCATTTTGTTCGTGATCGGCGTGCAAAATCAGGATTAAGTCCAGCGCTTTAGCCAGCAAAGGATTCGCCTTATAAGGCTCTGTAGGCATCGAAAACATCATGTGCAGAAAGTTTTCGGTATAGTTCAAGTGATTTTCCGGATAGATAAACGGCTTGCCCATTGCGTAACGATAACTCCAGGCTGCAATAGTCGGCATTTTAGCAATCAACCGATGGGCAGTAATCTGCCGATGCTCTGGATCGTGGATATCCATGTGCTCGTGATAAAACGCCGCCAACGCGCCAACCACGCCTACCATAATAGCCATCGGATGCGCGTCACGCCGAAAACCACTGAAAAATCGCTTCAATGCTTCGTGCAGCATCGTATGGTTGGTGATTTCATAGACGAAATCGTCCAGTTCCTGCTTATCTGGCAAATCACCATTGATCAGCAAATAGCAAACTTCCAGATAAGAACTATGTTCGGCCAGCTGGTCGATTGGATAACCGCGATACTGCAACACACCTTTGTTTCCATCCAGGAAAGTAATAGCGCTGGAGCAACTGGCGGTAGACATGAACCCGGGATCGTAGGTGAAGTAACCTAATTCTTTATACAGGGCACCAATATCAATCGTCTTTGGGCCGCTGGTCGGTGATAACAGTGGCAGCTGTACTTTATTACCAGTGGCGTCATCTATTATGGTTACAGTTTCGGTACTCATGTTTTTCCTCTTCACTTCCCCAGTGATAATTAATAGTAAAGCCGTTTGCTTAAATTCTGCTAGCTTAACAATGTTAATCAGTCAGTGGCCGGATTCGGGGCTGGGGTGATCCCTGATCCACAATTTTATCCTATAACGCATTATAGAGTTAGGTAATCGACCTAACCTACGACTATTAAGTTTTACAATCGTCAATATTAATAATCGGAAAGCGCGTCAGATAGAGTTTTCAGACCAATACAGGATATTGATGAACCCCATTCGACATTAATATTGTTGACAATAGACATCGATTTTTGCATATTTTGGCAATAATTCATAATTATTTGCCATTATTGTCAACAATAGCCAATGAACTCTGTAATTTTACAATCACCTGAAAAACCGTTCGAATCTCGTACGCTAGCCGAACAGGCCTACGAGAGTATTAAGGCCGATATCATCCTTGGTACGCTGCCACAGG
>CAXMRQ010000098.1:0-6044 GCA_964196115.1 uncultured Gammaproteobacteria bacterium | reverse complement strand
TAACCCGGAAAATTCATAAATCATGCACAATCTCGCTTGCCTATTGATTCCACAAGAAATAGTTCCTCAGTCGCTGGTACTCCTTCGATGATATATCTTAGGATGCAGAGTGTCCCAAATTGGCCAAGGCAAGGCGCAGTCAGCAGGGAATGGCATGCCCTTTACAAGGACTGCACCAACAGTAGGCGCTTTAGGCGACGCACATTGGCTAATTTGGGGTACTCCCGTAGGGCCAGCCAGGAAGCGGCCATCTGAGGCGTTGTGCTCCCTTGAATTAGCTACGGCTAGTCCAGCGGTCGCACGCCTAGCAGCTAACCGCTTCCTGACTGGCTGCATCCTAAGATATATCATCGAAGGAGTACTAAGAATCATTGATACGAAGCTTCTTCGGATATTTCCCCGTGAAATCAATATACTGCGCGATCTTTGCGCAGATTTATGAAATTTCCGGGCTAATACCATGACACACATACGCGAAAGCTTCTCACCGCAGGCAGGCCTGTTAAAAGACAAAATCATACTCGTCACCGGTGCTACTGGTGGATTTGGCAAAGCCATTTCACTCGCCTGTGCGGAACATGGTGCAACCGTCGTTTTGTTAGCAAAAAATCTACGCCTGGTCGAAGCGCTCTACGACGAAATCGAAAATGCCGGTTATCCGAAACCTGCGATTTATCCAATGAATCTGGAAGGCGCGACCGAACACGACTACTACGAACTCGCGCAAAATATCGAACAGGAATTCGGGCGTCTTGATGGATTAATACACTGCGCCGCAGTACTCGGCTCGCCCACGCCATTCGAACACAGTGATAGCGAAACCTGGTATCGAGTACATCAGGTGAACTTGCACGCAGCCTACCTGTTAACCCGTAACACCATATCGCTATTGAAGAAATCAAAGCAAGCCTCGTTAGTGTTCATGACCGACGATAAAAAAACCGCCTACTGGGACGCTTATTCAGTCAGCAAACAGGCACTCAGCGCGATGGCACAATTACTCGCCGCCGAGTTTGAAGGTAGTCCGCTGCACGTCAACTGCGCCAACCCCGGCAAGACCAGAACGACTTTCCAGGTCAGCGCCTTCCCGGCCGCCGACGATAACGCTTCCCTACCCACGCCGGAAGACCATGTGAATCTATTTCTTTATCTGATGAGCGATGAGTTAGAGGAGAATGGGGAGTGCTTTTCACCACGTAGTTAGTGAAATGCCAGGCACAATTAGGTGATAAACATTGCTGGATTTCGAATTTGATTCAGTTCGTCCGATTATTACTTACGCCAAAAATCGTCACCAATGGACTAATCACTGCTGACCCTCCGCGTCCGATCACATGGATGTAAAATTCGGTTGTTTTAACGTTGCTATGCCCTAATTGTGCCTGGACGGTTCTGATGTTATCTACATGGATTTAGTGTATGCCGATTTTGCATCGTTACATGGAAGTAACTTATTAGAGCACCAACAGTAGGCGCTTTTAGGCGCCAACAGTAGGTGCCCTTAGGCAATGCAGGAGCAATTGCCGAGGAGCAAAAATCTGCCAGGCGCCGCGCTCCAGTAAACTGGGTAGCGAAAGAATGGCATAATGTATGGCAACTGGCAGGACGATGGATACCAGCCTTTCGTACCGTGATCTTCACCGCTTTTTGAACTGTGGTTTCATCCATGTGGTGCCGTCTAATCACATCGCTCCTCGGATCGACACTACGCCGTATCGATGGAAACACATACTGCCATAAGCGCCCGCCCCTGTGTTGCCGGTGCAACGTTTCTGTCTACCGTCAAATGGGTAAGAAAAGCAGCTATTTCCTGTTCGCCCATCTCATCAGGATGGCGCTTCCAATGAAATAAAATAAAGCGCCTGATCCAGTCAACATAAGCTTCATCGGTTCGTATGGCGTAATGCTGTACCCGCATTAACTGACGAACTTTTTCTAAAAACGGTGATTTTGTCTTTTCACATTCCATGCTTTAATTCTCAATATGTTCTCACCAATTAAACATTACGGCAAGAGTCGTGTCATAGCAAACTGATATCCGGAAAGTTTCCGTCATATTGGAAAATCCTATGCCTCGGAAAGAGAATGGAAAAACTAATGTATATATGATAAGTTATTGAAATTAATACGAAACTATGGATTGTAGAATGATAAAAAAGGATCTAACTGAATTTTCCCCAAAAAGACATAGGCCGCAACTTGCGGTATTTAAATGCCACAAGTTGCGGTACATTTAAGCTGTTAGCCTTAATGAGATTGCGAAAATATTTGGAGGATGTTAATGCATAAACTAATAACTTATTTTCAGCGTGTTTCACACGGTAAAACAGTGCTTCTGCTATTTATAATAACTAACTTGATTTATGCCTCAATGCTGATGTTTTCATTACCATTGGTGTCGAGTTATGCTGCAGAGTTAGTTTTATTTGACATGTCCCCTATGGGCTACAGTTATATTCAAGCAATAGAGTTATTAACATCGCTTGGTTTTGATGGTAGAAATTCATATTTATTTGTACAGTTACCAATCGATTTTATTTATCCGGGGATGTTCTCAGTTTCGTATGCGCTACTGATAACTTGGATACTGAAGCAGTATCTTCCAAAAGATTCAAAGCTCTTTTTCATCGCATTTGTTCCTTTATTTGCAGGGGGATTCGACTACCTCGAAAATATTTGCATAATTGCCATGCTAAATAGCTTCCCTGATATTTCAGCAAATTTAGTCAATACTGCCAGCGCATTTACAATAGCTAAAAGTGGAGCAACAACCGTATTCTTTATCCTGTTAATTTTGGCACTTATCCCAATTATTAAGCGTCGTTTGGGTTCGGGCATAGTTCAGCGGGAACAATAGGCTAACAAGAACCAGCAATCTGACTCCGCAAACTGTCATGTTTTTTGCTTCGCAAAAAGACGTGCCAGCTTGCTACGCAGTTGTGGTTGGCGTTAGCGAGCAGAAGTAACGTAAATTCTGCGAATACATTATAAACAGGATAGATCTAATGAAAGTGCAAGCACTCAGGCATATAGTCACAAAAGTTAGGAACCAACAGCGGGCTGAAGATTTCTATAATGGCGTTCTCGGTTTTCCAATAGTGGCCAGGAATGAGGAAGCCAAAATGACTTTCTTCAGTTTTGGAGGCTATCACCATCATTTTGCAATCATTGAGATCGGTGAAAACGCATCAGATACAGGCAAGGATTCTGTTGGCCTTCACCATGCTGCTTTCAACATTGGAAATAGTCTGGAGGAACTTAAGGAAGCAAAAGAGTTTCTTGCCGCTAAAGGAATCGACACTATGGCGCGCGATCATATTGTTACCCAGTCACTATACTTTAGAGACCCTGATGGAAATCCGCTCGAATTTTACATAGAGGGTTCAGATGAATGGAAGACAGACCCAAAAATAATTGGACGACCAGGTACAGATCTTGATTTGTAACTCTAAATCAAACTTAGATATTACTCATCTGCTCGCTAACAAACGCATGCAGTCGGACAAAATGCCCGCTACGCGCGCATTTTGCCGCTGATGCGAGGCTTTATGTGGCAGCAATCTCCCGAATTTCCCAAATTCGAAGCACAATCCAAGCTTATCTATATGGGGTCTGTAAGTTTTGTACAAAACCCCAGTCTCGGGTGTGTTTGTAACCGACGTTATGTTAGTTTAGATTGCGCTATCCAATTAACTGATAGGGGGAGAAAATCGATGTTCGATTTACAACAATTTGTCGGGAAATGCCAATCGGCTCTGGATGATCCGAAACCAGCTCAAAGGATCGAGGCCCTCGTCCGAGAAGCTATATCTGAGCCGAATTCTGTAAGGGAAGCTTTTGCAGAAGCCAGGAGTGTTGAACGCCTGGGACCGATTACATTTGCTTGGCGCGACGCCAGTATGTCCGTTGCTGACGTTACAACGCCGCCGGGGTTGAGGTCGCCAGCCCACAATCACAATATGTGGGCGGTTATCGGAGTTTATGACGGACAGGAGCATAACAGGTTTTACAGATACGAAGATGGTGAACTCCATGAAAAGGGTGAGCGATTGCTCAAAGAAGGCGACGTTGCGGTTCTGGGTCCAGAGGCGGTACATGCTATCTCCAATCCATTGCCTACAATTTCCAGTGCAATCCATGTCTACGGAGGTGACCTGGTCGAGCGTTCTGATCGAAGCATGTGGAACCCGCATACGGACAAGCGCGAAGACTACGACATAACTCAACTGATAGCCTATGTCACAGAAATGAGTGCTTCGCAGTAAACTCAGCGGATTCTCAGAATGTTACACGATGAGGTTCGCCACATAACAAGCAACTACATCGGAAAAACCTACGCTGCGCTCCGGTTTCCCGCTGAGTTGGGCGTTATGTGAATATCTAAGCTTATAGAAATGGAGACATCACGACTATTTTTGGGCTTGTTGTTCCTTGTCGTTGGAATAGCATTATTTGCGATTGCAATAGTAATAAGACTTCAAATGGAAAAAGAAGTTAAAGGCGGGAAAACAGTATTGCAAAATAGTTTTCTTCCATATTGGAACTCGGATAATTTTTCCGAAAAAGGAAACACACTTAGAAAAACCTACAATATCGTTTACTTTGTTCTCATTGTATATTCTTCGGCGTTAATAATTTTTATGAAAACAGGTGGTTGACAAAAATTCACATAACAAAAAGCTCATGCTGAAAATGGTGAGTTACGGCCTTGAAAAACAGGCCTCCACTCACGTTTTCAGCATAGCTTGGCGTTATGTGCTGCTAAATTAAGGAATAAGCATGATCAAACAATTCTCCCACGATACGACGCTGCTCTTGATCGACGTACAGAAAGGCGTTAACGTTTTAAAGCACTGGGGTGGCCCCACTGGTCGGCGAAATAACCCCAAGGCCGAAGATAGGATGCGAGCCTTAATTATCCGCATTCCGAGAACAGGACCTCCTGGTAATCTTTAGCAGGCACGATTCGCGTGAAACGCACTCGCCGTTGAAACTATCGCTGCCTACCGGCGATATGATTGACGGTTTCGAACCACGAATCGATGAAATAGTAATTTGCAAGGATGTCAATTCGGTTTTCATCGGCACCGACCTCGAACTGCGCCTGCGCGAGCATCGTATCAACCGTGTCGTAATTGCCGGTTTCTTCACCAATTTCTGTGTCGAAACTACTACGCGAATGGCGGGCAATCAGGGCTACGACACCTACCTTGCACACGACGCTTGTGCGACCTGCAATCGCATCGGGCTGGATGGTCGTGATTATGACCCAGAACTAGTGCATGATATGGCCGTTGCGTCGATGCATGGCGAGTTCTGCACTGCGCTGGATACCGCACAACATTTCCCTGACTCGTGAGGATAATCCCGCGCTGGACCGCGTGCAGGGTAACGAATAGTAATCATCGAAAAATGAACCGAACGACACAAGCCATTGCAAAACATGAAGAACATAACACATATGAGCCGTTTCCAAGTCAATAGCCATAGGTAAAATATTTTGGCTACATTTGTGGCCGAACTTAAATCATACACAAAGATCGATCACTTCGTCTGTCATGGTAGCTGTTAAGTTAAGTCAGTCGCTTTCCGAACAGTTCGTTGGCAGCCTCAACGACTTCGTACTCGTTGGAGCAAAATTTTATGCCGCCCGCTTTACCGCGCGCGCCCGAGTGAATTTTGTGCCTTTACCACCCATTTATCGCCGCTAATTCCCTTCGCTCGGTATACCGCCTGTTCAGGGCTGTAGGCGAGGCCGCCGCGGCCTATCGGCATACCAAATTCGGCGAGTAATGCTTTTGCCTGATATTCATGTATATCCATGATAATCGTTCTCTAGGAGTCTGTCGGACTTAGGTAATTGTAGCGAGGGAAAGTCATTCTGAGTCAGATTTTTCTATCGCTTAAGGCGAATAGTCATTCATATTCAACGAAATGGATGGGGAAATCTGGCCAAAATGACTTTTCCGCAGTAGATTTATCCTAAGTCCGACAGACTCCTAGGATTTAGCCTGAATGGCTGCGTCCGTATTAACTACATTTTC
>CAXMRQ010000097.1:0-2686 GCA_964196115.1 uncultured Gammaproteobacteria bacterium | reverse complement strand
GGACGCAGCGGTCCGGCGTCCCGGAGGTAGAGTACCAAAAGTAGGCGCTATAGGCGACGCAGGAGCAGTTACCGAGATTCATCCTAAGTCCGACAGGCTACCAGGACGATATGCCCAAACCGTTCAAGCTCTGTAATCATTGTGGCGCATTCCGCCTTGCCATCAACTCGCCAATAATTGGCGTAAAAATAATTTCCATCGCCATCCCCATCTTGCCGCCAGGCACGACAATGGTATTACGTCGCGACATGAACGAACCGTCGATCAGCGACAATAAATTTCCAAAGTCAGTACGCCGTATGTCTGGATTTTTGAAGCGGATTACAACAAAGCTTTCGTCCAGTGTGGGGATATCACGCGCTATAAATGGATTCGAAGTATCGACGGTAGCAACCCGTTGAAAGTTGATATCGGTTTGTGAAAACTGCGGTGTAATGTATTTAACGTAATCGGGCATGCGCCGTAGAATAGTATCGACGATGGCTTCTTCACTATAACCACGGTCTGTATTATCACGATGAATTTTTTGAATCCACTCAAGGTTAACAATCGGCACTACGCCAACTTTTAAATCAACGTGTTTGGTTAAATCGACTTTGTCAGTTTTAACCAGGCCATGAAGTCCTTCGTAAAACATCATATCGGTGCCGGCTTCGATTTCCTCCCAGGGTGTAAACTGGCCCGCATTCAGATCCAAACCCAGTCGCCGATTATGTTCCCTGGCTTCCTCAATATTGTGAAGATAAAATCGCTTTTCGCCACCGCCGGTTTCACCATAGGTGTTATACAGGTCGGCGAGGCGCTCCAGCTTATTAGCTTCCGGCCCGAAGTGACTGAAGTTTTTCGCTGCGCGTATCGCTTCGTCTATTTTTAGTTTCATCGCAACCCTGTCATAACGGTGGAAACTGTCACCTTCGATAACGACCGAATTAATTTTCTGGCGCAGGAAAATCGACTCCAGGGCCTTTTTTACCGTTGAAGTGCCTGCCCCGGAGGAGCCGGTTATCACTACAATCGGGTGTTTCTTTGACATGAGTTTATTCCAGATAAAAGCGGTAAGGACAAAACTGAAGAATTAATTTTATCGGTTTTTAGCTTTTATCGCGAACATCAGTCAAGTTTACTTCCGTATTAATGCTTTTAATGCGTTTATAAACAGGTAGATTTTGTACGGTTATATCATTTTGTGTAAACTACGGGTGTCGGTTTCGAGCGCATCCACCGTCAATCAGTGGATCCTGAAATTGGCACATAAAAGCAGAGTCAGCAGCACCTCAGCAAGCTGGAAGATTCGCCAAATTGATACCACGATTTCATTTTTTGATTTGAAAACGCAGCGTTTCACAGGTATTAACTACCGATGAACGCACATTAATACGCCGTCAGGCGTACACCAGTTTTTTATATTACCCGCCGTTTTGGGCGCCCCAACTCGGTTTAAATCTGATGATAGAGAAAGAGGCAGCGAGCAAAGCTTGATTAAATTCGTCAAATTCCCGAGTAAAAAGTGGCTCGCTGCGCCCTTTTTTGCTTTAGCTGCCTGGGGCATGACTCAGTTAGTGCCGAGTATTGAGGTGGCCTGGGTAAGTGGCTTGCTGATTCTTACTATTTACCTGTTTTCGTTCGAAGTAGTCAGTGTTGACGAGGCGGCCATTTCAATCCTCGTATTGCTCGGGCTAAGCTCTTTGTTTGCACCTATGATGGGCCTTGAGCAAGGTCTGGTACCAACCGAAAATTTGTTTAACGGCTTTTCCAG
The DNA here is from genome assembly GCA_964196115.1 of uncultured Gammaproteobacteria bacterium. Lineage (GTDB taxonomy): Bacteria > Pseudomonadota > Gammaproteobacteria. The sequence goes on along the minus strand of CAXMRQ010000097.1, from coordinate 930 downwards.
TAATGCGGTCATGTCAATTATTGCTGTGATGATTATCGGTGCCGGTCTCGACAAAACCGGGGTTATGAGTAAGGTTGCCGGATTTATTCTGAAAGTAGGCGGTAATACCGAAGCACGGATTATCCCGATTATATCCGCTACAGTAGGCATCATATCTTCATTCATGCAAAACGTCGGCGCCGCTGCACTGTTCCTGCCGGTAGTGAGCAGAATTTCGGCCCGCTCGGGGTTACCGATGTCACGCCTGTTAATGCCGATGGGATTTACCGCGATTCTCGGCGGCACGGTTACCATGATTGGCTCCTCACCGTTAATACTTTTAAATGATCTGATACTAACCTCAAATACAGCCTTGTCGGTCGACCAGCAAATGGGCACCTGGAGTCTGTTTTCTGTGACGCCAGTCGGACTGGCACTGGTGTTTACCGGTATTATTTATTTTGTTGTGGCCGGAAAATATGTATTACCTGTGGTGTCCAGTGACGCTAAAGCAAGTGTAGCGGGCAGCGCTAAATATCTGGAGGAAGTCTATGGTGTCGATTATCTACTGTTTGAGGTTGTCGTACCTGCCGAGAGTTCGTTGGTGGGTCAGGTCCTTAATGATATAGAAACCAGGCATAAAATACGCATTATCGGCATCCGGTCATCGGGGGCAAAGGTTCGAGCCAGCCAGGGTGATCTCTCGCGAGACGTGGATATAACGGAAAATTCCTCTTTGGGCGTGTTGTGTTCACCGGCACATCTTAAAGATTTTGTTGACGCTTACGGGCTCAGAATCCAGAAAGGGCTACGCGTGTTTTCTGAAGTTTTATCATCAAGCCACGCTGGTATAGCCGAAATCGTAATCCCGCCCGGGTCGTCATTACTCGGTAAGAGCGCAAAAGATGTCTGGATGCGCAAAATCTACGGAATCGCAATGGTAGCCTTACA
>CAXMRQ010000096.1:0-9004 GCA_964196115.1 uncultured Gammaproteobacteria bacterium | reverse complement strand
GCAGGCGATGCCGCTCATTGCTGAGGCGGTTACGCTTGCGTTCCAGTAGTGCGTCGTAAGCATAGTTCAAACGTATTTTCAGCGCCTGAAACTGGCGCTGTGGATGCTGTAGCTGTAGCCTCTTGTCTAACTGTACGAGTTGTTCGTTAACACGTGACAGACACTGCCTCGCCTGAATAGCGATTCGTCTTATATATTCGTCGACAGTTTGCATCATTTCGTAATGATCAGGACTGACAGTCTCGGCTGCCACCGAGGGTGTTGGTGCTCGCATATCGGCGACAAAATCGGCAATTGTAAAATCAATTTCGTGGCCTATACCGGTTACCACCGGTATCGGAAAATGGGCAATTTCTCGTGCCAGTGCCTCATCGTTAAAACACCACATATCTTCCAGAGACCCACCACCTCGCACTAAAAGTAAAACCTCACAGTCTCCCTGACTCTTAGCATTCCTCATCGCCTGGAGGATTTCTTCCGCGGCCCGTTCGCCCTGGACTATTGTAGGGAACAACATTACCGGGATATGCGGCGCGCGCCGGGCCAGAACACTTAATACATCTCGGATTGCCGCCCCTGTAGGAGAGGTGACGATGCCGATCTTTCTGGGCTGTGCCGGAATTGGCTTTTTTAACTGGCTATTGAACAGGCCTTCCGCATCCAGCTTCGATTTGAGTACTTCATAGCGGCGCATCAGTTCACCGACGCCAGCGTCTTCCAGGTGATCCACCACCAGTTGGTACTCACCACGCGCTTCGTACAGTGTTACCTGTGCCCTGATCAACACATGCTGACCATTTTTTGGAATGAAGCCGACCCGGTTATTACGGCCCTTGAACATTGCGGCCCGACATTGGGCGCGTTCATCTTTGAGCGTGAAATACCAGTGCCCGGAAGCCGGGCAGGCGAAATTAGACACTTCGCCTTCAATCCATAACGAACCAATGCCCTGCGAAAGCATGGTCTTTACCTCGAAGTTGAGGGCGGAAATGGTCCAGACCGTGTCCGATCCGCTAAGGCGTGATTTCATCGGGTTCATTAAAACAGAATATTCGGAGCCGCTTATTCTATACCAGGTCGAGCCTGCTCGCATTTTTCATCGAGGGTATAATTTGGTAGGCAGGGCTTCGCACCAAAAGTAGGCGCTTTAGGCGGGCTCTCGGCAATTGCTCCTGCATTGCTCTAATAAGTTACATCCATGAAACGAAGCCCAACCTAAGAAATACAAATAAGTTAAGGATTCATTAGATCTGTAAAAATATGCAACTAAGCGACCCTACAGTCTTACTCTCGCTGCGGCAATACCCTATAATCGCGCTTTGATCGGCCCCCGCCCGGAGCAACTATGCGAATTAGCCAGGAAGCCCTAACTTTTGACGATGTTTTACTGGTGCCAGCCAGATCCGAAGTACTCCCCAGCGAGGCTATTTTAAAAACCCGGTTAACGCGTAATCTCGACCTTAATATCCCGCTTATCTCTGCGGCCATGGATACGGTAACCGAATCCAGGCTGGCGATTTCGATCGCCCAGGAAGGTGGGCTGGGTATTGTGCATAAGAACCTGTCGATAGCTGATCAAGCTAAACAGGTAGTCAAAGTTAAGAAGTACGAAAGTGGGGTTATCAAAGATCCGATCACGATCTCCCCGGATACTTTGATTCGCGACGTTATTGCCTTGACAGAGAAACAAAAAATTTCCGGGCTTCCTGTTATCGGTAGCGAAGGCCTTGTCGGTATTGTGACTAAACGCGATCTTCGATTTGAAACTAATCTTGATCAGGCGGTATCTTCCATAATGACAGCGCGTGACAAGCTGGTAACCGTGGGCGAGGGTGCTGAAAAATCTGAGGTAATCGAGTTATTACATCGTCATCGCATAGAACGTTTGCTGGTTGTCAGCGATAGTGGTGAATTGAGAGGGATGATTACGGTAAAAGATATTACCAAATCCAGCGTATACCCCCTTGCCTGTAAGGACGACCAGGATCGACTTCGAGTCGGTGCTGCGGTCGGAACCGGTGTTGATACCCAAGACCGGATTGCTGCGCTAATCGAGGCGGAGGTTGACGTTATTGTTGTCGATACTGCCCATGGTCATTCTCGCGGGGTTATTGATCGAGTGGCATGGATCAAAAAACAATACCCGAATATTCAGGTAATCGGTGGCAACATCGCGACTGCTGCGGCAGCCAAGGACTTGATGAACGCGGGTGCTGACGCGGTCAAAGTAGGTATAGGCCCCGGTTCGATTTGTACCACCCGAATCGTTGCTGGTGTTGGTGTGCCGCAAATTTCGGCGATTAGTAATGTCGCCGAGGCTTTAAAGGATACAGATATTTCAGTCATCGCCGACGGTGGCATTCGTTTTTCAGGTGATATTTCGAAAGCGCTGGTTGCCGGCGCTCACGCAGTGATGATTGGTAGTATGTTTGCCGGTACTGAAGAAGCTCCGGGTGAAGTCGAGTTATTTCAGGGTCGATCATACAAATCATATCGAGGCATGGGTTCGATTGCGGCAATGCAAAAAGGCTCTAGTGATCGTTATTTTCAGGCGGACAGTGCCGATGAAAAGCTGGTACCCGAGGGTGTCGAGGGGCGAGTACCCTACAAGGGACCATTGAGCAGTACTATCCATCAACTGCTGGGTGGGGTGCGTTCCAGCATGGGTTATGTTGGCTGCAAGACGATAGAGGACATGCGCAGCAGGCCAGAGTTTGTCAAGGTTACTAATGCCGGTATGGTTGAGTCGCACGTACACGATGTGACGATTACCAAAGAAGCACCAAACTATCAGGTATGAATCTACACGACGATAAAATCCTGATACTGGATTTCGGATCTCAATATACGCAGCTAATCGCACGACGTGTTCGTGAGTGTGGCGTTTATTGTGAAATCTACCCCTGGGACGTCGATGCCAGGCGCATTCCAGAATTCGCTGCGAAAGGCATCATTCTTTCTGGCGGACCGGAATCAACCCTCGAATCTGAAACGCCACAGGCGCCATTGGAAATATTCGATTTAGGCATACCGATTCTCGGTATTTGCTACGGCATGCAAACCATTGCCCAGCAGTTTGGTGGTGAAATAGAAAATGTTGGTAAGAGCGAATTCGGCTATGCCTGCGTACGCGCTCGCGGTCATACCAAACTTCTACGCGACATTCAGGACAGTGTCACCTGCGAAGGGCACGGCATGCTCGACGTGTGGATGTCGCATGGTGATCGTGTCGCACGGCTACCGGACGGTTTTAAGCTCATGGCGAGTACCGACAGTGCGCCGATTGCCGGTATTGCCGATGAGACCAGAAAGATTTATGGCTTGCAGTTTCATCCCGAAGTAACGCATACGAAACAGGGTACGGCGATTTATAGTCGGTTTTTGCACGATATATGCGGCTGCGGATCAGCCTGGACTTCGGCCAATATCATCGAAGCAACGATAACCGAAACGCGCGCCCGAGTTGGCGGCGATGCGATTATCCTGGGTTTGTCTGGCGGCGTTGATTCTTCAGTCGTGGCTGCGCTATTGCATCGTGCGATTGGTGATCAGCTTACCTGTATTTTTGTCGACAATGGTTTGCTGCGCCATCACGAAGGCGATCAGGTGATGGAGCAGTTTGCCAAACACATGGGGCTTAATGTGATTCGTGTGGATGCCGAAGATCGATTTCTGAAAAAGCTCGAAGGGCTGTCAGACCCGGAGCTGAAACGCAAAGCCATCGGCAATTTGTTTATCGAGATATTTGAAGAAGAGGCGGGTAAGCAAGGTGACGCAAAATGGTTGGCACAGGGTACAATTTACCCTGACGTGATCGAATCCGCTGGCGCTGCAACCGGGAAGGCGCATTTAATCAAGTCGCACCACAATGTTGGTGGATTGCCCGACGATATGAAACTTGAGCTGGTTGAACCCTTACGCGAACTGTTCAAGGATGAGGTGAGGCGCGTCGGCATCGATCTGGGTTTGCCAAAAGAAATGGTTTATCGACATCCATTCCCGGGACCGGGCCTTGGTGTTCGGATACTGGGTGAAGTGAAAAAGGAATTTGCAGACCTGTTACGACTGGCGGATGATATTTTCATAGGTGAACTACGCGAACACGATTTGTACGATGCGGTATCCCAGGCGTTTGTCGTGTTTTTACCGGTCAAGTCGGTAGGCGTTACCGGTGACGGGCGTCGTTATAATCATGTTGTATCCTTGCGTGCAGTTGAAACCATAGACTTCATGACCGCTCGATGGGCCGACCTGCCCTACGATTTTCTGGATCATGTGTCACGACGTATCATGAATGAAATAGATGGCATATCACGCGTGGTCTATGATATCTCGGGTAAACCTCCCGGCACAATCGAGTGGGAGTGAAGCCCAGCGCTCAAAAACCGTGATTAAAATATTCTGATAGTCGGATCGTCCGAGTGTTCGTCAAGCAGTCCTCTGTCGTATAAATAGTCGTGGCTGCTGACCAGGTTTCGTCCATTATCTTTGGAGAAATAAAGCGCGCTATCGGCCATGTCGATAATTTTTGATATGCCTAATTCTTTTTCCATAGGAGCGAACCCTATACTGATAGAGAGGCTTTCGATACAAGGGTAATCGAAACTTTCAGCTTCCTGGCGTAAGCGATTAAGAATTTCGTATGCCTGCTCAGAATCGGTATCATTGAGAATAATAATAAATTCCTCGCCCCCATATCGAAAAAAATAGTCGCTAATACGCAGAGATTTTTTCACCATCTGGGCAAACATCGATAACACCTTGTCACCATGTAAATGACCGAACTTGTCGTTTACACGCTTGAAATGATCAAGATCTACGATCGCCAGACAGGCGGCAGAATTCTCGAGCCGATGATGTTCGATGACATCATTCTTGTTAGTTGAAAACATCGCTGTGGTTATTCTGGCGAAAGCCTGTCGGTTATATAGACCTGTTAGCTGATCCTGTTCGGCATTTAATATTAGTTCGCACTGGTTGCAGTAGACACGAATTAAGGCTTCAATCCTGGCTATTGACTCTTGTTTCAGCTTATCTGCGTAAAATAATAAATATTCGACAGTTTTATTGTTTGTTTTCATCGCCACGATATTGGGTTGATTTACGTCATCGGGGAAGCTGCTGGTTTCGGGCCAGTTGTGGCGAAGTTCGTAAGTCGGAATCGGTTCTTTTTCTATATCACCGAGTGGCGATGTTTTGTGATAGGCAAATAGTGTAGTAGGCTCGTCTGGATCGCCCGAAGAATTTCTATATTCCAGGCGATGTATTAACTCAGAATTAGTAATTCCGAGAACCGAATTCCCTGCCAGCGTAAGATTAATTCTTAATGACTTTATATCTCGCTTATCCGAAATACTAAGCATTTGTTGGATAATCGGTTCTAACATTCTAAGGAATTACTGATAATTTTTAACATTAATATTAGATAGTAGCGCTAAGGCGCTGGAATACAAGTAATTTATGTCTGAAAAATTTGGAGATAAATATTGCATGCGACTGGCAATTGAGCAGGCAGAGTTGGCATATGAATGCGATGAAGTGCCAGTTGGAGCGGTGCTTTTAAGTGCTTCTGGTGAAATTATTGCTAGCGGACACAATCAGCCGATTTCTGCATTGGATCCAACTGCCCACGCCGAAATTATTGTTATTCGTGAGGCAGCGAGGCAGTTACAAAACTACAGGCTTCCTAAAACCACCCTGTACGTTACTCTGGAACCTTGTGCAATGTGTGTTGGCGCACTGCTTCAAGCTCGTGTAGGTCGGATAGTATTTGGTGCTTTAGAACCTAAAACTGGCGCCATTCAAAGTGTTCATCAATTATTGCAGTCAACCCAGTTAAATCATTATCCAGAAATCCTGGGTGGTGTGCTGGAGTCTGAGTGTTCTGCATTAATGAGCCAGTTTTTTCAACAAAAACGGCAAACAAAGAAGAAGTACTAATGGCTAGGCGATAATGGTCGCCTCGGGACGGGGGGATGTTCATCGAAATTATTCCACCCACGGCGATCTTTTAATTCAGAGCCGACTAAATAGGCATAATACTTACGGATATTTTCTACATACTTTACCGGCTCCCAGCCACGAGCGTATCCAAATTTTGTGTCCTTATACCATTTCTTACGGGCTAGCAGAGGCAGGTATTTTTTGACATCGATCCATTTATCGGGATCCCCGCCATGGGTTTGTGTGATTTTCCTGGCATCCTCCATGTGCCCAAAGCCGACATTATAGGATGCTAGCGCCAGCCATGTTCGGTCAGGCTCAGTAATACGTTGCGGTACTCGCTTGTGAATACTGACAAAGTATTTTGCACCACCATGGATGCTTTCCTCAGGATCCAGGCGATTTTTGACTTTCATTTGATCGGCAGTAATCTGTGTCAGCATCATCAGACCACGTACACCGGTGGGTGATTTGGCGCGAGCCTTCCACAAAGATTCCTGATAACCGATTGCAGCGAGTAGGCGCCAGTCAATGCCGGATGCAATGGCTTCCTTTTTGAAAAGTGCCTCGAATTTTGGCAGTCTATTTTGAATATGTTGATTAAGGGTCTGAATGTCGGAATAATTAAATTTTGCCGTGTAGCTATGATGCCGATGAATCAATTGCTCAAGCCGTCCATCCAGTTTGATTTGAGTAAAAAATGCTTCCACTGCTAGCGTAAGGCTATTGTCTTCTGCGGGATTGAATGCCCAGCGTAAATGTTTTGGGTGACCTAGTTCGAAGCCGATACGTAATTCAGGAAAGAAGCGCCGTTGTAACGCGATATCATGAGAATCGGCCAGTATAAAATCTGTCTTGCCCTCTTCGACTAGTTCGACTAATTCCTCAGTAGCGATATTGTCGGTCTCGACCCACGACAGATCGGGGTAGCTAAGCTGTAACTGGCGTAATAATTTTGCCTGGCTGGTGCCACTGATAACGTGTAGCGATGCACCTAATATGTCCTTTATTTGCGTTGGTCTTGCAATACTTCCGCGACGATACAGGATTTGATTTTTGACTTCATAATATCCTGGACCATACATCACGGCATGACTGAACTGAGATTCGTTTTTCGATAGGCCGGCAGCAATAATATCGCCGCTGCCGAACAGAAGTTCAGAGTAAAGGTCGGCAAAGCGAGAAACGGTAATAAATTTTGCTTCTACGCCGATATATTCACTAAACATTAGCCCAAGATGATATTCAAATCCATTTTCGCCGATAATATCCTGATAATAAGTCGAAGCGCTGTTAAGGGTTAAAAATTTGATATGCCCGCGTTGTTGTATTTTTTCAACCAGGGTCAGTGAATTTTGTATCATGCCTGGGTAAACGATCAGCAATAAAACGATTGCCAGGGCAATAATTAAGCCAGAGATGGCTTGAATTCTGTGAGCTCGGGCGGATAGCTCAACCATTTGTGTCTATAAAAAATAAGCTATTAACCCGGCGTTCAAGATCGCCGGGTTAATAGCTGCCAGGTTGATTACTGCTTTCGGGTAAATACCCATTCGACCTGATTTGAAAGCGCCGGATTATAACTATAGCCCTCGCGACTAAAATGTTTAATCTGCTCGACTTCGTTGATTTGCTCATCAATGATATACCGGGCCATATAGCCACGCGCCTTCTTGGCATAAAAACCAATCATTTGATACTTATCCTGATGATAGTCCTTAAATACTGGGGTGATTATCTTGCTCCTGACCGATTTTGCTTTGATCGCCTTGAAGTATTCATTGGAAGCCAGATTGAGTAATACATTAGAGTCGGTCTGCCTCAGCTCAGTGTTCAGTGCTTTGGTAATACGCATATCCCAGAACTGATAAAGGTTTGTACCCTGATCGGTTGCCAGGCGCGAGCCCATTTCAAGTCGGTAGGGTTGCATCAGGTCGAGTGGGCGTAGTAATCCGTAGAGCCCAGATAACATGCGCAAATGTTTCTGCGCAAACTGGATGTTGTCGGAATTCATGCTGTCTGCATCAAGGCCAATATAGACGTCGCCCCTGAAAGCGAACAATGCCTGTTTCGCGTTATCTGGGTTGAACGGTGTCTTCCATCTTTTATTGCGCTTAACGTTAATATCTGCAATAGAATTGCTCACATTCATTAACTTTGACAGATCTGAGCTGGAAAATTTACGCAAATGTCTCATTAATTTACGCGACTGATTGAGATGCGCGGGTTGAGAAAACTCATCGGTTAAAGCGGGAGAGTCGAAATCTAGTGTTTTGGCAGGTGATATAACAGTTAACATACGCGTTGTGCATTGAAAAAAGATGCCATGGTAGCAAATTTGCGTGGTGAATCATTGTAAAACATCTCTATCATATCCATAGACAAAATACATCGAATAAAGATCGATCAAATGCCAAAACTAAAGATTGATAGCCAAACACAGATCATGTAGGCTTCGCGCCGGATTCAGTCTGACCGAAACTGTAAATATCAGTATAGTATTAAATGGTTTTTGGAGAGATGTCTGACAAATTTGACTGGAACAAATTTGGGCATCCGCAGGATGGCCCCCGCAGGGGTACAGGGCACGACTGCATGGATGCAGGAGGTAGAGCACCAAAAGTAGGCGCTTTTAGGCGACGCAGGAGCAGTTGCCGAGGGAGCCCGGAACAACGAGCACGCAGCGTGCGACTAGCTGATTCGAAGCTGTAGATATCAGTTTAGTAGTAATTAGTTTTAGGAGAGGTGTCCGAGTGGCTGACTAAAATGTCGGGAACATTTTAGGACATCCGCAGGATGGCCCCGACTAATTTGTATGGAACAAATTAGAACAGCCGTAGGCTGGCCCGAAGGGCGGAGACCAGGATGGTCGGAGTAACGGTGTAGGGCAGGGAGCCCGGAACAACGAGCGCGCAGCGTGCGACTAGCCGATTCGAAGCTGTAGATATCAGTTTAGTAGTAATTAGTTTTAGGAGAGGTGTCCGAGTGGCTGACTAATTTGTCGGGAACAAATTAGGACATCCGCAGGATGGCCCCGACTAATTTGTATGGAACAAATTAG
>CAXMRQ010000095.1:0-20650 GCA_964196115.1 uncultured Gammaproteobacteria bacterium | reverse complement strand
GACGAATGATGTTCGCTCGCATCAATACTTTTTTGCTTGATTTTCTTTTTTCGGCGCTTCTCAAGCAAAACCACGATCACACCTAGCACTAGCAGCCCGGCAAGCGGATACACCCAGGGCGGCATACGGAAGCGGTTAAGTTCACCTTCGATATACTCACCGGCGACGAAATTAGCATCGTGAATGCGTAACGTGCTTGTGTCTCCCGGATTTAATTTCACGCGTAGATCCGCTTCATGCGGTCCCGCACGTAGCCTGAGGGTTTTGCGATTGTCAGTGTCGTGCAGATGCAAATGCAGCGAATAATAGCCATTGGATTCGGTCGTAATGCTGCCTAACAAGCTGCTGCCATCGAAGGCCTGAACATTAAGACTGCCAATACCCTGCTGGTTTTCATCCAGCACGTAACCACGGATATTATACCGATGGTCTACCTCGTGCTCAGCCCAGGCACTACTGATCAATAAAAAAAATATAGCGGCGACCGCGAATAGGGAGTTTTTTATCACGCTTCTGGTTCCTGTGAATTTATTATCATCGTTAAATTATACATCATCCTAGGAAACGCAGTTGGGCGCGAAAAAGACACGTTAGGCAGCTCCTTTGCATCCTGCAAACACTGCATTAGTGCATCCATGCACGTCATATTGGCGCATAGTGAAATCGAATAATTCGTGGTTACCTACACGGATGTAGGGTATGCAGATAATGCAGGAGCTATTACCTGTCACCTTATTGGTGATGAGAGGTTTTTCAAATTTCCCAGTGATGCGGCACCCCGATGCATCAAGAGCTTGTACATACTTTCGGGATCCAACTGCGGTTTCTAGGATTATATGCCATTAGTATTGGAGGCCTCGATCATGCCAATATAATAGGCTCAATAGAATCCTGCCTTCGCAGGAATGACAGTGCTATGATTAAATAAATTAGAAAAACCAGACGAAGCCCAAATGCCACACTCTAAATTCCTCCCCGAGAAAATGGGAACCGCCGCTGTTGTACCGACCGGTAAATTCGAAGCAGGTTCCTATCAGTCATTCAAACTGACATACACGGCTGGTTATTACGGTATCGACGATACGGGCTCGATTAAAATCGTGCATCGCTTTGCCAGTGACATGGGTAAACCGCAGTTTGATGATCCCACGGCGCCTAATTACGTTTCGGTGAAGGCCTCAAACGGCGCTGTACTGCATGTCGAATATGATATGAAGCGCAATATTCGCCCCTGGGACAAGACTCTTTATATTAAAGTGGTGCGAGGGTTTTTACGCGAGGGCGATCAAATAATCGTGGTATTTGGAGATCGGGTCGGAGGCAGCCCAGGTATACGAATTCAAACCTTTTGCGAGGATAGTTTCGAGTTCCGCGTACTGGTTGACGCTATTGCCACTTATAACTATGTCGAGCTACCACAGCAGCCGGAAATTAAGATTGTTCCTGGGAAACCTCATTTATGGAAGGCGATTCTGCCTACCACGCGTAGGCCAAAAGAAAAATTTCGCCTATCGATAAAGGCAGAAGATCGTTGGGGCAATCCGAGTAATCAGTGCGATCAAAGCATTGTTTTACGTGCGAACGTACCGGTATCAGGCCTGCCGGAGACAATTAAAATTAAGCCTGGACAACGCGCAGTTGTGAAAGATGATCTGTCTGTGATGGTTGCAACAAAAGTTTTATTAATCGAATTGCTGGACGAAGATAATCAGTTACTGGCAACTTCAAACCCGTTACAGATTACTGCCAATACCGAATTACTGCCGTATTGGGGCGACCTGCATGGTCAGTCCGAGGAAACTATTGGCACTAACTCGGCACGTGAATTCCATCAGTTTGCCAAAAACCTGGCTTTTCTCGATGCTACTGCGCATCAGGGTAACGACTTCCAGATTACCAACGAATTTTGGTCCCATCTGAACCAACTGACACGCGAGTACAACGAGGATCATCGTTTTATCGCATTCCCCGGCTATGAATGGTCGGGCAATACCGGACTCGGTGGTGACCGCAATGTATTGTATTTAAAAGAAGGGCAGCCAATCCATCGTTCTTCACACGCGTTGGTGGACGACCTTTCGGATATCGATACCGACGCCAGCTCTGCTAGCGATTTATTCAAACGGCTTAAAGACCGGGATTGTGTGTTATTTGCGCACATAGGTGGTCGTTACGCCGATGTAAAGATGGCGCATGACGAACGCCTGGAGACCTCAGTCGAAGTACATTCGGCATGGGGCAGCTTTGAATGGCTGATCGAAGATGCACTCGAAAAAGGCTATCGCGTCGGTATAGTTTCAAATTCTGATGGGCATAAAGGGCGACCGGGCGCCAGCCATCCGGGTGCAACCAAATTCGGCTCTTATGGCGGGCTAACCTGTATGCTCGCCACGGAATTAACGCGCGAGGCACTGGCCGACTGTCTTCGCAAACGCCATCACTATGGCACCACCGGCTGCCGCACGATTCTTGACGTAAAAGCGCAGTTTGAAAATATGGCCAAACTATATGCCACCGACCCCAATATGGGCAAGACCGGCAGTAGTGAAATAATGACCGCAATGATGGGTGATATCGTTAGTTGCAAAGACAATGAACTCAGGCTGCAAATTAATGCGGTGGGATCTGCGCCAATCGAGCGTATCGAAATACGAAATGGTTTGGAGACACTGGAAACTGTTCGACCCTATTATGAAATCGAATTGGGTCGACGCATTTGTGTCGTCTGGGAGGGCTCCGAATACCGGGGTCGTGGTCGAGAAACAATATGGGACGGCAATGCGACCCTGATCGATAATTCTTTTGAAAATATCGAACCGATTAATCGTTACAACATCGATAAGCAGTTCATACAGACAGGTGAGAAACAATTTAAATGGGAAGCGTTGACCACTGGCGGTCACGGTGGTTTTTATGCCACGCTGACTGATAGAGACTCGGGTGTGTTAAGCATCGAAACCGAACTGGTGGAAGCCGATATTCAGATCAGCGATATCGGCTACGAAGATCTTGTTTTCGACGCAGGTGGCCTCGGCAGGAAAATCCGTGTGTTCCGCTTACCCGATGAAAATAGCCACAGCAGCTTCGAAATCGAGCGCAGCATTTCGCTAGTCAATGACAGAGATAACGCCATTTACATTCGCATCACTCAACAAGATGGTCATGTAATCTGGTCGAGCCCGATTTACGTTATAAAGCAGTAATTATTTTAAGATATTTCTAAACACAGTAATTTTTTCGTGACAGCCTTTTGCTTCTCGGCAATCGCTCCTGCAGTGCATATGAAAGGAAATAGATTACATCGATAAATAAAGTGACTTATATAGATATCGACAAGTCACCCGTCAGTTAAATCGACAGTCGTATTTTGGCGATATTTATTCCATATATAACGCAATACGTTGGTTATCACGGGGTCTTCTTCAGCCATCCGACGATCCATCTCACTGAGGCTAATCCAGTCACCGTCATCAATTTCCTCGGCCTGTAGTTCGAAAGGCCCATCATTTATACAGCGATAAACAATGCAGTGCTCCATGCCGGTAATCGGTGAGGCCGCAAGGCGAAACAACTCTTCGAGCGGCGAATTAACCTCGATACCCAGTTCTTCACCAAGCTCGCGTATCGCGCAGCTATGATAATCTTCACCGCTATCGACATGACCAGCCGCAGAACTATCCCATAGTCCCGGATCGTTATCCTTGCTCATCGAGCGTTTTTGGATAAAAAGCTCCCCGCTACAGCTAAACACAAGAATATGCACCGAACGATGCATTAATTTTTGCGCATGGATTTCACCGCGGGTTTTGACGCCAATTATCAGGTCATTTTCATCAACGACGTCGAGTAATTCCTCGCTTACGGGTACTGGCATATTATTTTTACTCTACAGGTGCAGGATTTTCTGGTGTGTTTTGATAGAACTCATTAATTTAACGTCTATTACCACAGGAATCTAGGGTTGAACCTACGCAACCCACTGATATTACTGGAAACTACTCCAATAAAACTGTATTTTCATCGCTTAAAACATTCTTTTCACCCGTCAAATGGGCGTTGTAAGGAGCAACTGGCTCTTTCAACACATAGCCATCATTGTCTTCGACCTTTACGCTAATTGTATTCCTGAGCAGTACGCCCCGCTATTAATTGCATGCTCTTTGCAATCTCACTATGACCGCAATCACGAACCAGTAGATGGATATGGTTGGAAGTAATGATGTAGTTTAAGACACAAAGGCCAAATCACTTTTTGGCCTCGAACAGCCAGTGCCGCCAATGCTGGCGATCTTTAGCAAAAAATCCTTTTGATGACAACGGTGGGTTATGTGCCAGACATGACCGGGTAAAAAATAACGATTGGCGCGGGGCATAATACTTTCTCCTTAAAGTAGTGTTTTCATCCATAAAATAAGGCGTTTAAGCCTCTAAAACAGTGCTATATTAAGCGATTAGATCTATTATTCAATGAGTTGCGTTGGTGCGACCCGTATCACCTCTCGTGGATAAAGGAAGGGCTGTCGGTCAACAAATCCGGTAGCTGAGGATTGTTTCCTGTTTGAGTTGGCGACGAACTCGAACAGCCTGTCAGGCAAACAGATCTTTATGTCTATTTAAAGTCGCAGCAACCCAAGAAAGAGTCGCTTGCCCTAAAGAATTCTATCTGCCAAAGTAACATTCTGTGATCTTCAAAGTAAATCTGTCTGGCATAGTCATGCCGATTTTATGATGAGAGGAAATACAGGCAAATGCCACTTGATGCGGACTATGACAATAACGATAGCTTGACCTCGGAGGAGAGTAATCCGACAGGCGCTGTTCTCGTTATTGGTGGTGGCATCTCGGGTATGCAGGCATCGCTTGATCTCGTCAACACCGGTTACAAGGTCTTCATGGTCGAAAAGAACTCGGCCATTGGCGGCAATATGGCGCGACTGGACAAAACCTTTCCGTCCAATGATTGCGCCATGTGCACGATCTCTCCTCGTCTGGTCGATTCCGAACAACATCTGGACGTGGAAGTCTTGACTAATAGCGAAGTGCTACAGGTTACCGGTGAAGCTGGGAATTTCACCGCAACCCTGCACACCAGGCCAAGGTTTATTGATGCCGACAAATGTACCGCATGCGGCAAGTGCGCCGAAGTTTGCCCGGTACCCGCCGAAAACATTTTTGATGGCTCACTGGTAAAACGTCGCGCAGCCTACAAGCTATATCCGCAAGGTGCGCCTAACGCATTTGCTATCGACAAGCGTGGTGTCGCACCCTGCCGTGATGCTTGTCCCACCGGGCAGCGCGCGCAAGGCTACATCGCTATGATCGCCGAGGGTCGTGTCGCAGAAGCCTATCGCTCGATCAAACGAGACAACCCCTTCCCCGCTATTTGCGGTCGTATCTGTAATGCGCGATGCGAAAGTGCATGCAGCCGTGGCAAGATCGATGAAGCGGTTAGCATCCGCAGCCTGAAGCGCTATGTCACTGACACTATGATGCACGAGGAACGTATCGCTCCGCAAAAAGCTGAACGACTGCATGATGAGAAAATAGCTATTGTCGGTGCAGGTCCCTGTGGCTTGACAGCCGCCCAGGATCTGGTGCTGGCTGGCTACGAGGTTACCGTGTTTGAAAGTCTGCCGGTTGCCGGTGGCATGTTGCGTGTCGGTGTTCCCGAGTATCGACTTCCCGCCGACATCATCGAGCGCGAGGTCGCTGACATTATTGATCTGGGTGTCGACTTGCGCCTGTCCACATCGGTCGAAAATATCGATGATTTGCTTGCAGATGGTTTCAACGCCGTGCTGGTTTGCGTGGGTGCGCACGAAGGCAACCGCCTGCCTATCCCCGGCAATGATCTGAATGGTATTCTGGTCAACACAAGCTTTCTGCGTGATGTTCGCCTGAACCAACTCGACAGCACTGCTCGAGACCCTCGTCCTGATGTGGCAGGAAAACGTGTCGTTGTCATAGGTGGTGGTGATGTCGCGATGGACGTGGTTCGTACCGCCGCCCGCCTCGGTGCTACCGATGTTCAGGTCGCCATGCGCGAGAGCGAAGATGCGATCCCGGCCAGTCCGGAAGAAGTCGTCGGCGCCTACCAGGAAAACATCACTCTCAACACCTCGCTGAATTTCCTGCGCATCATGGATGACGGCAGTGGCAAGGTTGCCGGTGTCGAATGTCAGTGTGTTAACAAGTTCGACATCGACGAAAACGGGCGCTGGGTTGCTGATGTGATCGAAGGCTCGGAGTTTGTCATTGATGCCGATGTGGTTGTCTTTTCCACTGGTCAGAAGGCTGGACTCGCTTTGATCCCGGAAGCCAGTGAGGTAAAAGTCAATGCCAACAATACGCTCGAGATTAACCCCAATACCTTCGCCACCGGGCACCCCAGCATATTCGCTGCCGGTGACGCGATCAGCGGTACTGCGTTTGTTATCGAAGCCGTCGCTACTGGACATAAGGCGGCCAATTCCATACATCGTTACCTGCGTGGCGAAGAGATGGATGTTTCTGAAGCGGAACGCCCCGTCGCAAGTTTTACCCAGCAGGAACTCGATGCCCGCGTTCTGAAAGGCGAGCTTGTCCCAACGCCGCGCATAGCAGCTGGTAGCCTGCCCGTAGATAACAGAGAAGGCTTTGAAGAAGTCGATCAGTGCTACACCAAAGCCGAGGCTATGGCCGAAGCGGCGCGCTGTCTGAACTGTGGTATCTGCTCAGAATGCCTGGCCTGCGAAGATGCTTGCGAAATCGAAGCCATCGACATGAACGGGATGGCGAAGACCTATGACGTCAAGGTCGGTGCCGTTATCATGGCACCGGGATATCGGCCCTACAACGCGGAGCATTCCGAAGAGTTCGGCCTGGGGCGTTATGCCAACGTGCTTACATCGATTCAATACGAGCGCCTGTTATCGGCCTCCGGCCCGACCAATGGCAAGGTACTGCGTCCGTCCGATAACCAGCGACCAAAACGCATCGCCTGGTTACAGTGCGTCGGCTCGCGCGATGCGAACCATGACTACTGCTCGGCAGTATGCTGCATGTACGCCACCAAACAGGTCACCATGACCAAGGGCCACTGGCCTGATATCGACACCGAAGTTTTTATCATGGATCTGCGCGCGTTCGGCAAGGGCTACGAGGCCTATTACAACAAGGCACGTGACAATCTGGGGGTTCGTTACACGCGCAGCCGCGTGTCTAAGATCGTTGAAGACCCGCTTAGCAAAAACCTGCTGCTGCGCTACATGGATCGCGGCGAACGCGCAAACACTGAAACCGGTGAATCTATTCGCGAAGAAATCTTTGACATGGTGGTACTGTCAGTCGGAATGGAAATCGACGATAGCACCAAACAACTGGCACAGCGTCTCAACGTCGAAGTGGACGACTACGGTTTCTGCAAGACCCTGCAGTACGATCCGTTGCAGACCAGTCGTGAAGGCTTTTATGCTGTTGGCCCGTTCCGCGAGCCAAAAGATATTCCCGAGTCTCTTTTGGAGGCGAGTGGCGCTGCCGCTCAGGCCGGTACTATGCTGCGCAAGTCGCGTGGCACCCTGACCCGCGAAGCCGTGTTCCCGGCCGAACGAGAAATCGTAACGGAAAACCCCAAGGTTGCCGTCTTTGTGTGCCATTGCGGCACCAACATTGGTGGCTATCTGGATGTTCCCGGGGTCGCCGAATACGCTCGGGGCCTGCCCGGCGTTATTCATTCCGAAGACCCGATGTATGCCTGCTCACAGGATAGCGTCGCCCATATCACCGAAAAGGTGAAGGAAATGGGCGCCAACCGTGTGGTTATTGCGAGTTGTACGCCGCTAACCCACGAACCGGTGTTCCGCAAGTCGTTGCGCGCTGCCGGGTTGAATGCCTACCTGCTCGACATGGCCAACATCCGCAACCAGTGTTCATGGGTGCATTCCCACGACTGGGATGCGGCCACCGAAAAGGCCAAGGACATGGTGCGCATGTCGATTGCGCGGGCTACTAACCTGCAACCGCTAACGACCAATGAAATGTCGGTGCAGAGCGGGGCCGTTGTCATCGGTGGCGGTGCTGCCGGTATGGAAGCTGCGATCACGCTCGCCGATCAGGGGTTCCCGGTAGACCTGGTGGAACGCGCCAGTGAACTCGGCGGTGCGCTGCGCCATCTGCATTACGGACTCGAACAGTTTGGCATTGAAACTGCCCTGCCACCGCGAGGTTCTGATACGTTCCTCGGCCCGCAGGACTATCTGAAAAAGCTGATCGCAAAAGTTGAAAACCACCCATCCATTAGCCTGCATTTCAATGCGGAAGTGGTCAACGCGCAAGGCTTCATGGGCAACTTCTCCTCGACCATTGCCTACGCAGACCGTGAGGAGCGTATCGAGATCAGTCACGGCGCGACAATCGTCTGTGTTGGTGGTGTCGAATACCGCGGTGAAGAATATGGCTATGGCAGCGATGCACGTATTACCACCCAGCAACAATTCGAAAGTACATTGGCCGAACTCGAAAACGTTGGTGGCGAAACCCCGAATAATGTTGTGATGATCCAGTGCGTTGGGCCGGCCGATAAATATTGTGGCCGTATCTGCTGCACCAGCGCGCTGAAGAACGCGTTGACCCTGAAGCGCCTGAACCCGATGGCGCAGATCACCGTGATCTACAAAGACATCCGCACCTATGGCTTCAAAGAGCGCATCTATACCCAGGCGCGCGAGGCTGGTGTCATCTTTATGCACTACGAAGCCGACCGCGAAGCCGAAGTCACAATCGATGCCGATGGTGCATTGAACGTAAGCCTGTGGGAAGAAATCCTTGGCAGGCAAATGGATCTGAAACCCGATGTGGTGGTTCTCAGTACGCCCATTGTTCCTTCACCCAGGGCAGCAGAGCTGGCCAACAAACTGAAGGTTGCGCAAGACGCCGACGGATTCTTCATGGAAGCTCACATCAAGTTGCGCCCGGTCGATTTTCTCGCCGATGGCGTGTTTATGGCGGGTCTCGCGCACTATCCCAAGCTGTTGCAGGAATCCATCATTCAGGCAAAAGCGGCGGCAGCCCGTGCAGCAACTATCCTGTCGCGTGACACGCTGACCACCGGAGGACCGGTGGCCGAGATCAACCAGAAAATGTGTGTCGCCTGTCTGACTTGCGTTCGTAGTTGTCCGTTTGGCGCACCGCGGATTTCCAGCGATGCGCCGAGCATCGGCGGCATTCTCGGAGCAGCCTATATTGAATCGGCACTGTGTCAGGGCTGCGGTCTTTGTACTGCATCCTGCCCGGCTTGTGCTATTGAGTTGAAGCACTACACGGAAAACCAGATGGGCGCCAAACTCGACGCCCTGTTTAAAAAGGCGTATGTATAAATGAGTGCCGAAATGCAAACCTTTGCGCCGCAGATAGTCGCTTTTTGCTGTCGCCACTGCGCCTATTCAGCCGCTGATCTGGCCGGCGGTGCACGCCTGAGCTATCCGCCATCCATCAAAATTGTCGAAATGCCGTGTACCGGCCGTGCCAATGTACTGGAAATTCTTCACGCCCTGGAAAAGGGTGCGGACGGAGTTGCGGTTGCAGGATGCCTGCCCGGTACCTGTCACTACATCAAGGGGAACACGCTGGCGAAACATCGCGTAGACCACGTGATGGAGTTACTCAAGAGCATCGGCCTGGAACAACAACGCGCGCGGATGATCAATATCTCCGCAGCCATGGGTGCGCAGTTCGCCAACGAAGTTACCAATTTTTTCGAAACCATCAAAGCGCTGGGACCATCTCCACTATCCGGAGCAACCAGCAATACCCGGATCGGGAGCTAATCATGATTGTCGCTGAACAAAAACCGCTGAATGAAATCAAGGCCATGCTTAAAGGCTTCAACAAAGTCCTCGCCGTTGGCTGTGGCACCTGCGTCACGGTGTGCTTTGCCGGTGGCAAACAGGAAGTCGGCATCCTCTCGGCATCTCTGCGCATGTCCACCGATCTGGATGGTGAAGCCGTCAGCATTGATGAAGCCATGGTCCAGCGCCAGTGCGAGGCAGAATACAATGCTCCGCTGGAAGCAAACCTGGAACAGTACGATGCGATCCTGTCACTGGGTTGCGGAGTCGGAGTTCAGTCCCTCGCCCAGCAATTCCCCGGCAAACGCATTCTGCCTGCGCTGAACACCAAGTTCATGGGCTATCCAGCTGAACACGGGGTGTGGGAAGAACGCTGTCAGGGCTGCGGCAATTGCGTGCTTCATATTACCGGCGGTATCTGCCCGGTCAGTCGCTGCCCCAAGTCCCTGTTCAACGGTCCCTGTGGTGGATCGCAATCAGGCATTTGCGAGGTGGATGAGGAAACCGAATGTGCATGGCATAACATTTGTGAGAACCAGCTCAGGCTGGGCCTGTTCGAAGAAATGATGGAAGTCCAGCCCGCCAAGGACTGGTCCTCGGCACGCGATGGTGGGCACCGCAAGATTGTACGCGAGGATGTTCGTATCCCGGATGTCGAGAAGGCCTAGGACAGAGGATACGCCGATGAAGATGATGAATTTCCCTGCTTTTACGATGCCCGAAAACCGTAATACGCCACCTTTTGCCGGGCGTTGTGAGAGTAATCTGGCTCGCGTACTGGCTTCTGGAGAATTTGCCGTAACCGGCGAAATCGGACCACCGAAGGGACATGACGCGGAAGTAGTCCGCAGCAAGGCCCGCCTGTTGCTCGATTGCGTGGACGCGGCCAACGTCACCGACAACCAGGCCGCCGTGGTACACATGAGCTCAATTGCTGCTGGCCGAATCATGATGGATGAAGGCCTGGAGCCAATCATCCAGATGACCTGTCGCGATCGCAATCGCCTGGCGATGCAGTCCGACCTGCTGGGAGCCTACGCGATGGGCATCAGAAACCTGTTATGTTTGTCGGGTGATCACCAGTCCTGCGGCAATCATCCCGGTGCCAAGAACGTCCACGACATCGACTCCATGCAGTTTCTACGCATGGTGAAGGAGATGCGCGACGAAAATAAATTCCAGTGTGGTGAAGAAATCAAGGGCGGCGGCCCGCGCTTCCTGATCGGTGGCGCAGCCAACCCGTTTGCCGATCCTGCTGAATGGCGGCCATACCGACTGGCGAAAAAAGCCATTGCCGGGGCGGACTTCGTTCAAACCCAGCTAGTCTACGATATGCAACGCTTCCGCGAATACATGAAACGCGTAGTCGACATGGGTGTTGCCGAACAGGTGAAGATCATCGCCGGTGTTGGCCCGTTAAAGAGTGCCGGCATGGCAAAGATTATGCGCGATCGTATTCCCGGCATGAGCGTACCCGATGCGGTTGTGAATCGTATGGCTGCTGCAGTTGAAGGCATCGATACCGACAATAAGCCCGAACGCGCCAGCGCATGGAAAGCCGAGGGCATTAAAATTTGCATCGAACAGGTTCAGGAAATCCGCGAGATAGAAGGCGTTGCCGGTGTCCACATCATGGGGATCGAGTGGGAGGAAGCCATTCGCCCGATTGCGCAGGGCGCGGGCCTGCTGCCGCGTCCGGTCCTCGAGGCATAATTGGAGACCATGGCAACCGATATGGCCAGTGTACAGACACAAATCACCAGGTCCCCCTGCCCGATGGCAATGAGCGACCCCTTGTCATTAGCCGAGGTAGTTCGTGAAGCAACCGGGGACAATGTTTTCAAATGCTACCAGTGTGTGAAGTGCACCAGCGGTTGCCCGCTGGCCGATCAGTTCGATCTCACCCCCAACCAGATCATGCGCAGTGTGCAACTCAACGACATTAGCGTCCTGGCAAGCAGGTCCATCTGGTTGTGCGCCTCGTGCTATACCTGCGCCACACGTTGCCCGCAGGAAATTGACGTCACCGGAGTAATAGACGCGTTACGTATCGAAGCGCGCAAGCGCGGCGTGAAACCGGCCGAACCGGAAATCGCCAAATTCAATCAGCTGTTCATGCGCAGCGTGAAAATCTTTGGCCGCGCCTACGAGCTGGGGCTAATAGCAAGCTTTAACATGGCACTGGGTCGGCCGTTTCGCGACTTAAAACTGGGCAAGCGCATGTTTGCCAGGGGCAAGCTGAGCATCCTGCCACACTTTGGCAGCGCTACCGCGAAGGTAAACAAGCTACCGCATAATCCAAAAGCCATTGGCTACTATCCCGGTTGTTCGCTGAGTTCCAGCGCCATCGAATACGGCAAGTCGGTCAGGAATATAGCCAGTGCCATGGATATCGAATTGATCGAACCCGAAAACTGGAGCTGCTGCGGGTCCAGCCCGGCACACGCGACCGACCGCAAAGCCGCCAGCGTTTTGCCGATGAGCACGGTGGCGAAGATCGAGCAGATGGGCCTCGACACCGTGACCTCGCCGTGCAGCGCCTGTTACTCGCGCCTCAAGCATGCCGAGCATTCTGTCAGTAACAATGAGAATCTGAGCAGGGAAGTGCGCGATGAACTGGGTTACGAATACAAAGGCTCGGTAAAAGTTCAGCATCTGGTAGATGTGATCGTCGATCGTGTCGGTCTCGACGAGGTCGGCAAGCGCGTCATCAACCCGCTCAAGGGACTCAAGCTTGCCTGTTACTACGGTTGCCTGATTACCCGGCCATCCGCTATAACCGCAGCCGACAACCCGGAATACCCGCAGAAAATGGACCGACTGGTGAAGGCCCTGGGTGCAGAAACCGTTGACTGGTCGCGCAAGACAGAATGCTGCGGAGGCTCGCTCGGGATTAGCAAGACAAATGTCGCCGTCAAAATGATGGCGCGTATCATGGACGACGCGAAGGCCTGCGGCGCAGAAGCCATCGTCACCATGTGCCCGATCTGCCACCTCAACCTGGACTCTCGTCAGAGTGCCATGGGTTACAGCGAGAGCGAAGAAATCCCCATCTTCCAGGCTACCCAGCTGATGTCGCTGGCCTTCGGGCAGGGCGAAGACAAGTCCGCGATCAGGAATAACCTGACCGATCCGCGGCCTTATCTACGGCAAAAGGGTGTTTTGACCTAAAGCCAGCTATTGACCGATATCAAGCGTTCTTCCTATGTGCTATGGATGGGCATACCATTAGTTTTCACAGATATAGTAATTGATCGGAGAATTCTATGATCGAGCTAAGTAGACAAAGCTGCGAGGCCTGCCGGGCCGATGCACTCCGGAGGAGGGTCGGGGTCAAAGGTCGGGTTCAGCCACTTTGATACCGCACTGAATCGACATGTATAACCGCCAAACCTAGAGACTGGCCAAATTTCCGAGCTAACGTAGACTTGTCCCTCTGCATTTCCGATAATTGCAGTACGTGGTCCGCTTAGCATAGTTTAGATCTGAACCCTAGCGCCGCAAACACCATACAAGCGAAGCGATCCTGGTGGTTTGCTTTGTTAGGTTACACATCGACTTTATAGCCTAATGATAATTCGTCGCCGGATTTTCCTCGGATACCCCAATTGTGCTTCGGAGTTTCGAATATTGTTATTTCTATATCCTGTGGTTTAATTCCAACCTCGCGCTCCACGTTTTCAAAAATCAGTTTTATTAGATATTTCTTTGCTTCGATCGAATGACCTTCGAACATTGATATTTCAATAATTGTATAGTTTTCGCTGCGATCATCTGGGTAAAGAAACTCACTTTTTTCTAACGGCAGGAACCTGTGAAATTTCTTATCGGCAGGGTATTCGAGCGCCTCAATAACGGCACTGTGAATAGCGGATGACAGAGAATTCGCATTCGTCGCCAGTGCCGTTTTCAGACCGAATACTTTTATTTGTGCCATAGCTTCTCGTGTTATGCCCAATTCAGTTGACGCGTTAGTGCTCTTAAGGGCTTCGACCCCTTTATGCGACCCCTTTATGATAGCCGGTGATACGAATTTCGCGTGTAGGATCAAGCCGAGCTTTTATCAATTGATAAATTTCCTGCGCGGAACGCAGAAAGCCTCCATGCAAATAAACACCCAGGCGAGCTTCCAGAATAACCTTGATTCTGCCGTCGACGAAGACATTGCGGATATTGTTAGTGCCTCGTATGGCAAGCCACTGAATACCCGTGTCCGCGTCGTTAATGATCACAACCTGCACCTGGGAGTGGTCAAATTCACTGGAATAGACTGAACCCCGTATTGATTACCCAGCTCAGTAGCATCAAGGTAAGCATCCTGTGCATAAGTGGCATAGCGTAAAATTTCTGGGAATTCTATGTCGTCGGGCAGCATCGGATTTTATTCTGTACCAGGTCTCGGAAAAGTTCCATCACAGATAAGCTGGGAAAGCATTGTATATCGCTAGGCGCGTAGTCGCCGGATTCATCGCCAGGATCAAATCTTGAATCGTGAATTCTCTTAGGATTTTATTACCTTACTCACCGAAGAGTAATGCAAACCTATCGCATCCGCTATTGTTTTCATACTATAACCACCACCATGATAAGTTCTATAAATACCTCGTTTCTTGAAGATACCTGATCGAAATAGTCCTCGACTGGTTTCGCCTGTTTCCGTTTCTGGCTTAAGGGTATTTCTGACAGATTAACATCAGGTTCCACCCTGGCCTGCATTTTTTTGACATACGCGTTATCACCCAGGTATATCTGTTTTCTTAATTTTCCTCTGGTAAAACTGATTGGAGAATTCTATTCGTAGGGGTCTAACCATAGAAGGCTACTATAAACGATGATGAATTCACGATTCATGACTTGACCTCGGTGATTCCAGTGGCGCGTCTTTTTGCACCATCTGAGTGAAAATTCCTTGTTAGGGCTTTGGTGCTATACAGTATTTTGTTGCCTTAGGCACCTTAATAAATAACGAACCCTTTGGTTCTTTTCTGGGACGCCAGATTGCCCTTACTTCGGCTTGATTAATATATTTTGTTTCTTTCATCAAAGCTGGATGTGTTTTATGAGGATTTAAATGGTCGGTTGATTTACTTCCATACACAACTTCGAAATAACCCTCATAATCTGCTTTGTGTCGAATAACTCTGCTTACTTCTTTAAAGAATTTAGCAGGATTTGAAATTTCAATGCATCTATCACATGCAAACTCTGCCATCACATCTTTAACATAATTAGATGTTACACAATAAATATAATAATTTGGGGAGTTTGTGTGTGCCACTAAATTTGCACCTTCCTCCATAACGATTTTTACTTTACTGTTTTGTTGATCTTGACGCAAAACATGTTTTCGAAAGTACTCAGTTTCGGGAGCATTACTCAATAAATCTATTTCTCTTCCGTTGGGTGAGTTTAGTCCAGTGATATGAAGCCCTTCCCGATGATCACCAATTACTGTACCCAGATCTTCTTCATTCCTATATTCGTGTAATGTCCCGATTTTTAATGAGCCATTTATTAAAAAAAGGTCTAGATGCTCTTTTCCTAATATATTTGTAAAGCACGTTGACACCTATTTTTTGCCCTAACGTTGATACAGACAGATTCTATAACTCCCCGAATTTAGACAAAATCCACCTATATCCTTTTGATTTAACTAAACGCATCCAACCTATTCCCTGTCGGCCTGGTGGAGCCAACGGTAACCCACTCCCAAAATAAAATCTTACTAATTTACTTCAGCACATCGCCGTAAGCCCAATCATTATAACCCTTCTTCCCCCGCAGACACTGATCAACCTGCTGATCCGGCGCATTGTAGTCCCAGGACGTTTGCTCACCGATTTGCAACGTTTTATGCAAAAACAATCGTCGCTTCTGACTCAGATTTATCGCTTCGGTCAGCTCCTCTATATTCCACTTCCGCTTTGAAAGTTCGGACAGGGCTTTATATTCATCTGCGTAATCCGGGTTACCGATCAGGTTATAGAGTTCATTCGGGTCTTTGTCGAGGTCGAATAGCTGCTCGGGGTCGATTCCGCTGCGGATATATTTCAACTGTTTCTTTTTTACCATTAGAATCGGGGCCAGTGCGCCTTCGGCGGTGCTTTCGGAGTAGACCGGTTCATCCGAGGTTTGCATACCGCCAGTTACCAATCCCCACAGGCTTTTACCTTCGACGGGTTCGACCAATATTGATTGTTTTTCGTCTCCACCGATTTCAACCAGAGTCGGCAATAGATCAACTAGCGAGACGTTTGATTCGATACGAGTGGGTTCCAGCATCGGGCCGCTGATCATTAATGGAATTCGACATGAAGCTTCGAAAAATGATTTCTTGTACCACAATCCACGTTCTCCAAGCATATCGCCGTGATCGCTGGTGAAGACGATTACGGTATTGTCGGCGAGGCCGGTCTTTTTCAGCACCGATAATACTTTACCGACCAGATCATCGAGATAACTGACCGATCCGTAATAAGCATGCCGGCAGGCCCGTAGCTGTTCTTCATCTACGCGAAAATCTTCCAGACCGTATTGCGCTCGCAAGCGCTTGCTATACGGATCCATGGCGTCTTCGGCGATGGAAGCAACCTTTGGCATATCGATATCATCGTGGCGATATCGATCCCAGTGTTCCTGCCGACACTGATAAGGATCGTGCGGGTGACTAAATGAAGTAAATAGCAGGAATGGCCGCTCGTCTTTACCGCGCGCCAGGTCGTAGAGTTTTCGCTCGGCGCGATGGCAAACTTCTTCGTCGTATTCCATTTGCACATTTCTGAGGCAAACACCGGCGTCGGTAAAGGTTAATTTATTATTCGAATGACCTAATTGAGTCTCGGTCCAGTCGCCGGTCCAGTTAAAGTCGGCCGGATAAATATCGGTGGTCAGGCGTTGTTCAAAGCCATGCAATTGATCGGCCCCAACGAAATGCATCTTGCCTACTAAACAGGTTTGATAATTCATCGCGCGCAGGTAATGCGCGAAGGTCGGAATCGCAGATGGAAATTCGGCGGCATTATCATAAGAACCGATTGTGGTCGCCAGCTGCCCCGACATCATCGAAAAACGCGACGGCGCGCAGAGCGGAAAATTGCTATAGGCCGATACGAAAACACTACCCGATTCGGCCAGCGAATCGATATGCGGCGTTCTCGCTAACGGGTTTTGATAGGCGCCGAGCATATCGGGGTTGAGTTGGTCCGCCTGGATTACCAGAATATTGGGAGTTTTGTCAGCCATTTTAAACCTGCCTCGTTATTGTTTTTGCCCGCGAAAATGCTGATACCACATGGCGCCGTTATTTAACCCGCTGTAACGTACCTGCGTCCAGTTTAAAAAGGCCCGATAACCGTCGTCGCCCAGCGAAGATTGCAGCGCAGGTTTCAGTTCACCCTCGACACTTTGTTTGGACGCCGCCGCAAAACCGGTAAATGCATCGGTTCGATCAGTCAAATTGATATTCGACAGACCGCTAGCCAGCAACGCGTTCTCGAATTCGGCTGGATCGACGAAGTAGAAATTTAATCCGCGCTCACGCAGCATGTTGTCCCAAACACGGTAGGCTTCATTTTCCTCGCGAGTCATCCAGTCGGAACCGGCGAGCCAGCCACCGGGCTTGATGACTCGTACGATTTCTTTTAAAAAATCGCTTAAATTTTCCATGTGGCAGGCCACCGCCGCAATGTAAACCAGATCGAAACTATTGTCGTCGAACGCGAGCGGGCCGGGATCACTTTTAACCAGGCTTACCCGATCACCAACCTGGTTATCGTCGACAAGTAGCTGCGCACGGCTCAATACCTCCTCGTCGATGTCATAGCCGACCACATCGGTAGCACCCAGGTCTCGCGCCATAGTCACCGAAGCGCCGCCCAGACCGCAGCCCAGATCGAGTATTCGCTTACCTTTTAATTCGAACTGATCGAGCTCCTTCGCAACTTCTTCATCGCCGCCTGCTGACAAATAGCCACGACCATAAACGGTTTCCATAGTCTCTATATTGCGTTGATCGTACTGATTTGATTTTATTTGATCTTGCATAACAGGCTTTAAATAATAATTTCTCCGGGCGATTATAAAGGCCTGACCCGATCACGTCACCGATAATACAAACAGGCCTCTAAGCAGTGGACTTTTTCGAATCGAGCGGTAACAATTCAATTTTGACTTTGGATCAACAGGAGAAACCACAATGAGCGTCAACCCGGGCGAAGTGATCGCAGAACCGATACTGCTACACGAAAACAACAATGGCATTACGCGACTCACGCTGAACCAACCGGCACAATACAACACGCTGTCCATAGCGATGATGGCAGAATTACAAAATACACTGGACGCAATCAGTGCCGATGACAGAGTTCGTGTTGTTATTCTGGCCGCCAACGGTAAGGCTTTTTCTGCAGGTCATGATTTAAAAGAAATGCGCTCAAGCAACGACCGGGCTTTCCATCAGAATCTATTCCAGCAGAGCAGTCGCGTGATGCTGACCATCAACCAGATGTCTCAGCCGGTGATTGCTGAAGTCAACGGCATTGCCACCGCAGCCGGTTGCCAGATAGTCGCAAACTGTGACCTGGCAGTCGCGACTCATGAGTCCCGCTTCGCGGTATCGGGCGTCAATCTCGGCCTGTTCTGCTCGACGCCGGCGGTGCCACTGAGTCGCAACCTGTCACGCAAGCGCGCGATGCAGATGTTGTTAACCGGAGATTTCATTTCTGCCGAACAAGCGCTCGATTACGGTTTGATCAACGAAGCGGTCGAGGCGGATGCACTTGCCAAAACCACGCAGTCGATCGCGGAAAAAATTGCCACCAAATCACCCTATGCAATCAAACTCGGCAAGGAAATGTTTTACCGGCAACTGACAATGGACCTGTCCGAGGCCTATGCCTATGCCGGCGAAAGAATGGCCTGCAATATGGACAGCGACGATGCCCGCGAAGGCTTCGACGCTTTCATCGAAAAACGTAAACCAAGCTGGAAGGGGTAACAGGACACTAAAACTGGTATGACCGATAGTAACCAATACTCAAAAGATCTGGACAAAAATCCGGCTAACTTTACCCCACTGTCACCGCTGACCTTCATCGAGCGTGCCGCCTCGGTTTACCCGAAAAAAACCGCAGTGGTTTATGGTGACACCCGCAGAAACTGGGCTGAAACCTACATGCGCTGCCGCCGACTCGCTTCAGCCTTAGTAAAAAGAGGCATCAAGACCGGTGACACGGTCGCGGTCATGTTGCCCAATATCCCGGCAATGTACGAAGTTCATTTTGGCGTACCGATGACCGGTGCGGCATTAAACGCACTCAATACCCGCCTTGATACGGATGCCATCGCCTTCATGTTAAAACATGGCAACGCGAAGATAATGCTCACCGACCGCGAATTTTCACCCACGGTCAAGGCCGCGATTGCAAAGCTGGACAACAAACCACTGCTAATCGATGTCGACGACCCTGCATTCGAAGGTGGTGAATTTATTGGCGAACTCGAATACGAGGCATTTCTAGAGCAAGGTGATCCCGAGTTTGAATGGCAATTACCCGAAGATGAATGGCAGGCGATTGCGCTTTGCTATACCTCGGGTACCACCGGTAACCCAAAGGGCGTGGTCACCCACCATCGCGGCGCACATTTAAATGCGGTGTCGAATATCATGGCCTGGAATATGAACGCTTATCCGGTTTATCTGTGGACTTTGCCGCTGTTTCATTGCAATGGCTGGTGTTTTCCCTGGACCCTGGCAGCGTTGAATGGCACCAGCGTTTGTCTGAGGGCAGTACGTGCCGACGATATCTTTAATGCCATCAAAACCGAAAAAGTGACGCATCTCTGCGGCGCACCGATCGTATTGAACTTGATGGCGAATGCCGAAGAATCGTTGAAACAGGGCATCGAACATCAGGTAAATATCATGACCGCAGCTTCGGCGCCACCACCGTCGGTTCTGGAAGCAATGGCTAAACTGAATTTCAACGTCACCCACGCCTATGGCCTAACCGAAGTCTACGGCCCTGCGGTGGTTTGCGCCTGGCACGAAGAGTGGAATGAGCTGCCGGTTAGCGACCAGGCTGATTTAAAGTCGCGCCAGGGTGTGCGTTATCCGATGCTGGAAAAACTACTGGTCGCCGACCCCGAAACCCTCGAACCGGTACCGCATGATGGGGAAACTGTCGGCGAAATTATGTTCCAGGGCAATATCGTTATGAAAGGCTATCTAAAAAATCCCGAGGCGACGAAAAAAGCCTTCGAGGGCGGCTGGTTTCATAGTGGCGACCTGGCGGTCTGCCACGAAGACGGTTATATTGAAATCAGGGATCGCTCCAAGGACACTATCATTTCCGGTGGCGAAAATATTTCCAGTATCGAGATCGAAAAAACACTGTATCGGCATCCGGCAGTAATGGAGGCAGCCGTCGTGGCCCGTCCAGATGGAAAATGGGGTGAAACACCCTGTGCCTTTGTGACGCTGCGCGATAATATTGACGATGTCAGCGAAGCAGATATCATCGCCTTTTGCCGCGAAAACATGGCGCATTTCAAAGCGCCGAAAACCGTGGTTTTCGGCGACCTGCCTAAAACCTCAACCGGTAAGATTCAAAAATTCGTATTACGCCAACAGGCGGGAGCGCTTTGAGCATGACAGATATTACGACTCTACAGCGAATACTCAGCGATTATAAACGCGTGGCGATGGTTGGTTTATCCGCGGACTGGTGGCGACCGAGCTTTTTCGCGGCGAAGTACCTGCTCGAACATGGCTTTGAAGTCATCCCGGTTAATCCCAAATATGATGAAATTCTCGGCCAGAAATGTTA
>CAXMRQ010000094.1:0-5453 GCA_964196115.1 uncultured Gammaproteobacteria bacterium | reverse complement strand
TGCCGGATAATAAGCGCGTGGTTTACCCTCCATGAGTCGGTAGCTACCCATAATCATTGCACCGATAGCGCCGATGGCGCCGGCCTGGTTAACGGTTGCAACGCCGAGGATAATTGAACCGAGTACGATAAAAATTAAAGTTAGCGGCGGTATTAATGCGAGCAAAACATTCAGTACAAACTTCCGATCATATTTTCCTGCAAAAGGAACCGGTGGGGCTTTTTCGGGATTGATTAAAGCCGTAACTAATATATAGGCCATATAAAGCCCGACCAGAATCAGTCCGGGAATAAACGCACCCATAAACATATCGCCAGCGCTGGCGGTAACAACATCAAATTCTCCTGGCATGGAGAAGCTACCGGTTGCCTCTTTATATTCGGCTTTGCGAACCGTGGCAGCCTGGTCGGCTGCGTTAGACAGTTGGTCGGCCAGGATAATGAGTACGATCGAGGGGGGGATAATTTGCCCCAACGTGCCTGACGCACAAATGGTTCCACAGGCGAGCGACTTCGAATAATTATTGCGCAGCATCGCCGGCAGAGAAATAAGACCCATGGCAATCACGGTAGCGCCAACAATACCGGTGGTCGCAGCGAGCAGGGCGCCGACAAATACAACCGAAATACCGAGACCGCCGGGGATCGGGCCAAATAGCTGCGCCATTGCCACCAACAGGTCTTCGGCGATTTTCGAACGCTGTAGCATAATGCCCATAAAAACAAACAAAGGGATCGCGATTAACGTGTCGCGTTCAACATTCCAGTACAAACTTCGAAAATTGGTAACACCGGCACTAAGCCACTGGTTCGGACCACCCAGTACAAAATAGGCGTCTGTGTCGCCTTCGAACAGAAAGCCGCAAACGGCGGCGAGCGTGATGGTGAGGATAGCCGATCCGGGTAGAGAGAACGCGACCGGAAAACCCGAGATCAGCGCAAACGCCATAATCAGGACTAACAGGGCAAGAAAATATAATTCCACTAATTAACCCGGTTTTCCCGATGCAATTAATTGCATGTAGCTGGGCCGCTCTGGATCGTCTGATTGACGCGTCAATTCGGAAATATTAAATAACAA
Source organism: uncultured Gammaproteobacteria bacterium (assembly GCA_964196115.1). Classification (GTDB taxonomy): domain Bacteria; phylum Pseudomonadota; class Gammaproteobacteria. Next base: position 4,373 of record CAXMRQ010000094.1, on the reverse strand, counting down.
ATAGCTGACAAATTGAACCAACATCGAAACCGCAAATACCACCAGAAAGCCAGCCATAATATATTTCACATACATACCATAACCGCTTTGCGAAACTTCAAAGCTCAGTAGAGGACTATTAATACTATTGCCTCTCCCACCCATGCCATGCATTAAAATAACCCAGCAAATTGGAATGCCGAGAAGCGTGCAACCGAGTGAGTCGATCCAGGCTTTTTTTCTCCGACTGAATCCTGCGTAGAGCACATCAACTCGAACATGCCCTTCCTCTACCAGGGTAAAAGCACTGGCGAACAAAAACAGTGCCGCATACCAGAAACGCACGATGTCACCCATATAGGCCTGCTCGTAGGAAAACACAAAACGTGTGATAACGATTAGAAATTCGGCCAGTACAACCATAATCGCTAGCCATGAAAAGCTGATTGTACGGATCAAAGCAGCGAGTACGAAAGACAGAATAATCAGTGGATAATGAACATAGGTACCACGAAATATTGGTCGACCCAACTGCTGTTCAAGATGTTCGCCTACCCAGAATTCGAGAAAATTTTCGACGCGTAACAATGAAATCATCATATCGACAAATCCAACCAGCAATACGGACCAAAATGAAATTCTAATGATATAGGCGGACAATGCAGAAAATCGTACCGAATCCTGCAATAGGCTACGCGTATTCGTTTTGAGCGCGTAAGTAAAACTCAGAACTAATACTACTAAATAAAACATAAACTGAGCCCAGCCCTGAGTTACTTGTTCATCATTCAATAGCGTGTCGAGTTCTTCAAGACCAGGAAACCTGTAATGCGACATCAGGTTAAAAATACCCGGCAAATCCTGCCAGTAAACCAGATAATTATTAATCAAATAGAGAAATACTGTGCTGACCATCATATAGGCCAGGCCGCGGCTGATTAGTGCAATTTGATTATTTGCAGGCATTTCGGTGGATTGTCGAACGGGTTAAAGAAAACGGAGTCCTGAGACTCCGTTATATCTTTACGAACTGGAGGGTTTACAGACCCAACACTCGGTTACGTTGTTGCACATAGGCCTGATCTGAAATTTTCGCCCAGGCACCTACCTCGTTACGCGAACTCTGGAAACTCTGATGAATCTTCTTGGCCAGTGCACTGTGCTGTTCAACTTCCGCGAAGACCTCATCTGCAGCTTCACCGAAACTGTCGTATATGTCATCGCTGAAACTGCGCAGCTTGACACCCTGATCAGAGATCAGACTGGCAAGTGAGGCTCCATTTTTAGCATTGTACTCGGACATCATAATTGAATTTTCAGTTTCTGCTGCGGCTGTGATAATGATCTGGTCTGACTTGCTCAATCCATCCCAGAATTTCTTGTTTATACCCAGCGACAATTGCGATCCCGGTTCGTGCATGCCGGGGTAATAGTAGTACTTGGCCGCTTCGTAGAACTTCATGAAGCTATCGTTCCAGGGACCTACCCATTCGGTCGCGTCGATTGCACCCGATACCAGATTTTCATAAATTTGACCACCCGGCAGGGAAACCGGGGATGCGCCGAGTTTGGCAACAACGTCGCCACCGAGCCCAGGAATACGCATTTTCAAACCTTTGAAGTCCGATGCTGAATTCATTTCCTTACGGAACCAGCCACCCATTTGAACACCGGTATTACCGCAGGGTAAGCACTTTAGACCATAGCCGGCTGCGAGTTCATCCCACAAAGCCTGGCCACCACCGAATTGTATCCAGGCATTAATTTCGGTGAATGTCATGCCAAAAGGAACCCCCGTAAAATAAGCCCAACCCGGGTGTTTGCCTTTCCAGTAATAGTCTGCTGCATGGTACATTTGCGCGTTGCCCGAGGCGACTTCGTCAAAAGAATCGAAAGCCTTGACGCGTTCGCCGGCGGCAAAATAGTTAACTTTAATGCGACCGTCTGTCATCGCAGTGAGACGCTCTCCGAATCTTTGTGCGCCTGTTCCGAGTCCAGGGAAGTCCCTTGGCCAAGTGGATACCATGGTAATTTCGATTTTATTGGCGGCTATTGTTGGAGCAGAAATCACTGCAGCACCACCGGCGAGGGCAGCTACGCTACCTTTAAGTAGATCACGACGTTTCATTATTGCTTCTCTCCGTAGTATATTTTTGATTTGTTATAGTTAAGAGCGAAGTGAGCATTTATTTAATATCTATTACTTACGCGCTCCGGGGTAACGCGCTCATTCTGGGCCTTCTATGGAAACTTTTCAAGCCTGAAAAATCTTCGGGTTTGATTGGCTTAGTTATTTTTGCAGCAGTATCGAAAGGTTTAGTTGTTTCGATATTCCCAGCAGAGACTCCCAGGATTCCAGGATTCCACTAGTGGGCTCCGGGCATTTGAGGCGCAACATAAATTCCGGGATATTGTCGGGATTTAACACTTTGTCAGGATGTCCTTTAGGAAATCGGGCGCTATGATCGAAAAATAGAGCACCGCGAATCGGCACATTCGGAATCAAACTCTGTATCGCAGTGACCTGATTTTCCAGCTCGAATAGAGGGTTGGTAAATTTATAGCTTTTTTGTCCAATGACCTGAGTCCATTCGGCTATGCTGTCGGCGCAGTAGATGTTTCCCGAATAGGGTTTAAACGCCAGTAATAAAATTGAATTGTGCAACATTGCTATCCGATCTATTTTGAAGTTCCCATCGAGCCCATCGGTCCAGGTGACATTTTTAATCTGCTTGATTCCGATTTGATTCAGGCAGCGACGCGTACTCCATTCAAGCCATTGATAGCGTAATTTTCGCCAGTTGATTATCAGAATGATGGCCAAAGCCACCAGTGTTATCGCAATCGGCAAAGCGAATTTGCTTGCCAATAGTTGATCCAGGTAATAATCGATTTTCATGGGGCTGAATAATATAGATTCGATTTTAAAATTCTATGCAAATAAGTCATTATCATTAAACTAATTTTATGTTAGTACAAATGGGCATACTAGCAACTCAGGCTTGTTGAAAATCAAGCATAGCGTTGAGTAATTGGCGTTTAATTCAGAGGAAAATTTAATAACATGGCGATTTCAATTACACGACCATCCCTGATGGTAAAGCAGCTATATGATCGTGAGAGCTGTACCTATAGCTATTTGCTAGTTGATGCGGAAACCCAGGAAGGAGCAATAATCGATCCGGTACGCGAGCTGTTTGATCGTGATATGCAGATTATCAATGAGCTAGGTATCGAATTGCTCTACACGATAGAGACTCACGCCCACGCCGATCATGTGACATCGGCCGGAAAAATTCGCCAGACTACGGGCGCTAAAATAGTGTTTGGTGAAAGTTCGGGAATTCAGGCGATCGATATATCGATTAAACATGGCGAGGAGCTAAGTCTCGGCAATTACAGAATTAAGGCCATCGCGACACCAGGACATACCGCGGCCTGTACCAGTTATTTCGTCGACGGTATGGTGTTCACCGGTGATACTTTACTAATCCGTGGTTGCGGCAGAACCGATTTTCAGGACGGTGATCCAGCTGTCCTGTACGACAGCATCACGCAAAAATTATTTCCGCTCGGCGACGAGGTGAGGGTCTATCCAGGGCATGACTATAACGGCAGGATATCGTCAACCATCGGTGAAGAAAGACTCTGGAACTCCCGTCTCGGTGGCGGGCGTCAGAAACAGGAATTTGTCGATCTGATGAATAATTTGAATTTGGATTTACCGAAGAAAATTAACGAGGCGGTACCAGCGAACATGAGCTGTGGGATAAATTTCGATCCACAACGTTATTTGCTGCATGATTTTGATATGAATAACTTGCACGAAGTCTGGCAGTCACTACCACAGCAGAGCCTGATTATGGATAACCGCACCCCTGAAGAGTATGCGAAAGGACATGTTCCGGGCAGCCAGAATATCCCATTAGGTACGGAAAACTCACAAATCGATTTATTGAATCAATACCAGCAGGTTTTCATTTATTGCCGATCAGGGCGTCGCGCGCAAACAGCTTTTACCAATTTGAATATGCAGGGCCTGGAACACCTGGTATGCATTAGTCATAGCGGTATGCCGAACTGGATCGAGGCTGCCTATCCTGTCGAAGAAGGATCGGTAAAAAATTGAAAATAAGAATTCCCGTAGGGCCGAATTCATTCGGCCAAAATCGATAACCCGCAGTAATTGGGTAAGGCTGGTAAGCCTATATTACTTTTGATATCACCATATAGGCGTGCACGTAATCCATAGCGTGCCCGTCGGGGCTTTCCCGAACCATGGTTTTATAGGTTTCGTAATAGTCTTCGATAATTTCACGACGCTCTTCGACAGGACGATCACTGGATAAGGCGTTGAAATAAATACTTTCATTCCAGCTACGGATTGTCGGAAT
>CAXMRQ010000093.1:0-13441 GCA_964196115.1 uncultured Gammaproteobacteria bacterium | reverse complement strand
GTGGAAACGCCGGTTTTTATCGAGCGCGTAAAATCCGGAGAACTACCATCGGTGGACGAGCGTTTGCCGATCCAGCCCTCGGTGGTCGAAATGGCAACCACCGGACGCCACGGCGACCAGCTACGCCTGCTGATGGGGAAGGCTAAAGATATTCGCCTATTGGTCGTATACGGTTATGCCAGGCTAGCAAAATATAAACCTGATCTAACTATTCAGGCTGATATCCTTCAGGATATCAGTGTCCGAGAAGGTCGCGAATTTACACTTAAGTTACGCCGTGGCCACAGGTGGTCAGACGGACATCCGTTCACCACGGAAGACTTCCGGTTTTACTGGGACGACATTGCTAATAACCCGGAGATATCTCCAACCGGCCTACCCGCAACGATGATGATTAATGGTGAAGGCCCGAGTTTTGAAGTCATCGACGATGTTACGGTACGTTATACATGGAGCAATCCCAATCCATATTTCCTGCCAGCCCTCGCGCAGGCCAGTCCGCTTTATCTCTATCGTCCTGCGCACTACATGAAGCAGTTTCACCCCAACTACCGGGATCCACAAGAACTCGCTGCTTTAATCGAGGAGCAGGGACAACGCAACTGGGTAGCGCTGTTGCTTAAGCGAGGGCGGCAATACAGAAACGACAATCCAGAGCTCCCAACGTTACAGCCCTGGATACTCGCCACTAAACCACCTGCAGAGCGTTTTATTTTCAAACGTAACCCGTATTACCATCGTGTTGATATCAATGGTCGCCAGTTGCCTTATATCGATGAAGTCGCCATAACGATTGCCAGCGCCAAGCTGATCCCGGCAAAGACCGGCGCTGGTGAAGCTGATCTTCAGGCGCGGTCGCTAAGTTTCAGCGACTATACGTTTCTTAAACAGGGCGAGCAGCGAAACGATTTTACGGTAAACCTGTGGCGTACCGCCAGAGGTGCGCATATTGCTCTGTTCCCAAATTTAAATACGACTGATCCCGAATGGCAGAGCTTGTTCAGAAACGCAAATTTTCGGCGCGCACTTTCTATCGCCACCAACCGACACGAGATTAATCAGGTGATATATTTCGGTCTCGCATACGAAGGTAATAATTGCCCGCTTCCGCAAAGCCCGTTGTTCAATAACGAATTTTCCAAAAGATGGACCGAATTTGATGTACACGCTGCAAACCGGATTCTTGATAACCTGGGGCTCACCAAATATAACAGTCGCGGTATTCGTCTGTTGCCTGATGGTAGGCCGATGGAAATAATCGTCGAAACTGCGGGTGAAGATTCCGAGCAGGCGGACGTTCTGGAGCTGGTACACGATAGCTGGATGCAAATCGGTATCAAGATATACACTAAACCACTGCAACGTCAGGTCCTACGTAATCGAATATATGCTGGATCTACTCTTATATCTGTGTGGTTTGGCCTCGAAAATGGTATCCCGACACCAGCCTCAAGCCCTTCAGAATTGGCCCCTACCGATCAGGAACAATTCCAGTGGCCAAAATGGGGACAGTATTACCAGACGAATGGAAAGGCCGGCGAGAAAATTGATATGGCCATCCCCGGACGACTGGCTAGTTTGAACGAATCCTGGGTGACTGCTGAAGATAATGATACGCGCAGGAAAATCTGGCGCGAGATGCTTGATCTCTATACCGATAATGTTTTTTCAATTGGACTTATTTCGGGTGTGCGACAGCCGGTAGTGGTAAACAATCGCTTGCGTAACGTGCCATCCGACGGCATTTATAACTGGGATCCCGGGGCACATTTTGGCATGTATCAGCCCGATACTTTCTGGTTCGAGGATTAGTTGCATGACTGAATACCTGATGCGCCGCACCTTGACGATGATGTTCACTCTGGCCGCAACCAGTGTTTTGATTTTTATTATCATTCAGTTGCCTCCCGGTGATTATCTGAGCACCTATATCGCTGAACTACAAAGCCAGGGCGAAATGGTAGATGAAGCGAAGATAGAGTTTCTGCGCAGTCAATACGGCCTGGATAAGTCCATGCCGCATCAATACTTTACCTGGGTAACCGGCCTGTTACAGGGGGATTTGGGATATTCCTTCGAATACAATTTACCGGTTAGCGAGGTCGTCGGAGACCGCCTATTTCTGTCTATGATCCTCAACCTTACGACCATAATTTTTATCTACATGGTTTCATTCCCAATTGGTGTTTACTCAGCCACTCACCAGTATAGCTGGGGTGATCACGGTTTAACTCTGATTGGATTTCTCGGTCTCGCCACGCCAAATTTTTTACTGGCGCTGGTGATGCTTTATTTTGCCAACGTCTGGTTCGGAACGTCGATTGGTGGTCTCATGGATCCACAATATCTGGATCAACCCTGGTCTATCGACAAGGCCCTGTCGGTAGCCGCACATCTATGGGTACCGGTCGTGGTAATCGGCACCTCCGGCACGGCAGGCATGATACGACGCCTGCGTGCGAATTTACTTGATGAACTTCAGAAACAGTATGTAGTTACAGGTCGAGCCAAGGGCCTTCCTCCAGGAAAGTTATTGATAAAGTATCCATTGCGTATGGCACTTAATCCATTCGTTGCGGACATCGGCAATCTGTTGCCTCAGGTAGTTTCCGGCTCGGTCATCGTATCAGCCGTAATGTCATTACCAACCACGGGGCCGATGTTGCTTGACGCACTACAGAGTCAGGATATGTACCTGGCAGGATCGTTCCTGATTTTTCTGGCCGCACTGACGATTGTTGGTATGTTTGTTTCCGATGTACTGCTATTGATACTTGATCCACGTATTCGACTAACGGGAGGAACAAGGCGATGAGCGAACCTATTCCCCATTACGTCAACAAAGAACCGTTTGACCCCTATTCTATAGAAGCGCTGACCCCCGAACAGGAGCAGTTTTACATGGCGTCGCAGTGGAAGATGATTTGGTGGCGTCTGAAGCAGCACCGCATTGCCGTCGTTTCCGGTTACATTTTGATCTTCATGTATGCAACTGCCCTGATTGTGGAAATTATGGCGCCATATAATCTGCACTCAAGAAATACGGATTTCATCTATGCCCCGCCCCAGTCGATACACCTATTCCACGATGGTTCCTTCGAGGGTCCTTTCGTTTATGGGCTGGATTATCACCTGAATATGGAAAACCTAAAGCGAGAGTACACCGAAAACCCGAATAAAATAGATCATCTTCGGTTCTTTTGCCTGGGTGACTCTTACTCATTCTGGGGATTACTCGACGGCAGTTTTCATCTGATATGCCCATCCAGGGGTGGCACCATGTTTCTGTATGGTACGGATCGCCTGGGTCGGGATATGTTTTCACGCATAATTTACGGCAGTCGTATTTCACTCACCGTCGGTCTGATTGGCATCGCGTTCAGCTTCATTCTTGGCATATCGATTGGTGGCGCTGCTGGATATTTTGGGGGCTGGGTAGACGCTACCGCTCAACGAGTCATTGAAGTTCTTCGCTCATTGCCTGAATTACCACTTTGGATGGCATTATCCGCCGCGCTCCCGATCACCTGGAGCCCCTTGTTAGTATATTTTGGCATTACCATCATCCTGGGCATGCTGGATTGGCCCGGCCTGGCTCGCGCTGTGCGTTCGAAGTTACTTGCGTTGAGGGAGGAAGACTATTGTTCGGCAGCAACACTGATGGGTGCGTCGCCAAGGCGGGTTATCGCCCGTCATCTGCTGCCCAATTTTATGAGCCACCTGATTGCCTCTGCGACGCTTTCTGTTCCGGCGATGATTCTGGGTGAGACTGCACTTAGTTTCCTCGGGCTCGGGCTTCGTCCGCCAATCACCAGCTGGGGGGTTCTGTTGGTAGAAGCGCAGAACATTAATGCTGTAGCGCTCTATCCCTGGCTCATGCTACCAATGTCGCCAGTAATTGTCGTGGTTCTGGCATTTAACTTTCTGGGCGATGGCTTGCGGGATGCTGCCGATCCTTATTCCTGAAATACCGGATACAAAAACAGCTTTAAACAACATCATTTTTACAAGGAATTTTAACCTCGGCGATGCCAAAAATATGTCATGCCTTAAAAGGCCCCATATCGTCCGTTGCCTAAATGCTGATATCAACCCCGGCAAGCCCTTCACCTTCCTCATGCCTGGCAAGGCAGTTCACCAGACGATCCGGCGCAATTTTCCTTTCAACCAGGAGGTCTCTTACTCTCGCCCCACGCTTTTCACCCAGTTTTTGCAATCGGGCCATCTGTCTTTTATCCAGTTTGAGCTTTGTTATTTGAGTTCTCGCAGTCCGGGGAAGCACTTTTTTTCTATCTATGGTATTAGTAAAGGCGCACAGGGTTACGTGCAAATTCGGACGTTCATTCAGCAACTCTGCCATTTTTTCGAGACTGGCAGTGCCAGCTTCAGTCATGTCGTCGCTACCATTATCGAATGTAACCGGTTTAAATTTAAGCGACGCCCCCAGGCTAAGCTTCCCATCGTCCAACGAAATCAAACCAAAACCGGTGTAGAAACTGAGAATTGTTTCGGTGAACGCGGTCGTAATCGTGCGCACAATGATAGTGTTAAGGTCAAATTCCGGGCTGTCCAAATCACCGGTAATCGAATTACTGAGTGATATCCTGTTATTTTTATCTTTGATTAATGACAGGCTTGTATTCAGTGGAAACCCAAGCTGGGCATCGATTTTTTTCTGATCCTCGGCACTCGCCGCTTCAATATCAAAGTGTTGAAGTGTTATGTTTATTTCGCTATCGAGCAGGTTATTATTCGCTACCAGCTTTATATCCGCATCTAGTTGACCGGTCCTAATAGTATGTCCTATGGCTTCCCGGGTGAACACCGATAGAGAACGTAAATCCAGCGCTTCAATTTTTCCGGCAAGATTAAACGATTGTTTCTCCATCAGGGGGCTGGCGGTGCCTTTGAGCGATATCAGGCCATTTTTGCCATATTTCGACGAGAAACTGACTTTACTGTCCTGATCGGGTTTTTTGCTATCCAGATCCTGCAGAACCAGTTCGATGGTATTAAAATCGACGGCTAAAGACAGATCGGAACTATTGTCCTGGTACTGAATCGACTTGCCGGTTTGATAGCTTAGCTTATCGATTGCAAACTCGAATGGCTCGGACGCCTGACTTTCCTTTTTATCACTGTCGCTGACTTTTTCACTGGAAGCGCTATCGATCAGCCACTCGTTTATCTCCATTTGTTTATCCGCCCGGGTGACGAGCACTGCCTCGTGCTCGCGCAGGTTGATTTCGCTGATATTGAGGCTTCGCAAAGCGTCGAGTTTGAATTTAATCACCTGCAGTTTTTCGAGTTTTGTCACTTGCGGGATTGATGCATCTGCGCTGCGCTCGAGCAATACCAGTTGCTCAAGCAGTATCGATTCGATGGAAATGATATCCAGGGTATCGATGCGTAAATCTTCGATGGAAAAATTTTGGAACCCGAGTAGATCACGGTCGAGCCGGTTGTTATGCAGCCTGACCTCTGTCAGGGTCAAGTTACCCTCGGCCTGAAGCGGTAATGCTGGTTCTGCAAGACCCGCCAGGTCGAAGCTTAACAATCCATCCCAGTCGAGCCTTTCAAATCGATTGCAATAATCGTGCGCAGGGAGTGCACGATAACAAACCTTTAGATTTGAGAGTTGAAACTGCTGCAACCGAATCGACAATTCCAGCGGCTCATCATTCGATGAGGTTGTTGTTATCGGGTCTGCTTCGTCGCTTTCCGATAGTTTTGCAATATCGATACCTGCAATCACCATTTTTCCATTTGCATCGATATCGATATCAAACGTCACACCATCGATGGCAACAGATACCAGATCAACTTCGTTCTCGAGTAATGCTGCCCATGACCATTCAATCGCAACATGATCAAGCGAAAGTACCTGCGAATTGTTTGCCTGGGCTTTCAGTCCGGATATGGAAAATTTCGCATCACTGACATCAATCGCCATATCTTCGATACTGGATTCGATGCCTTGTTGCTCAAACCAGTTATTGACACCCATTTCCACCAGCGGCAATAACGACAGTCTTAAGGCCACGACCAGTACCAGCAACGTGATTAGCGGCCATATAACAAAGTATTTTATAGCGCTTTTAACTCGCATGAACTTCCGGCCTCTTGGTTATACCGTCAGGATAGAATTTGATTATTTCCAGACTGGCTCCCAAAGCTGCCCCGGTCACATTCCGGATGAAGTTGAAGGCCGCGCTGTTGTTGCAGCAAAGTTTGTTTTCTGCCTGCCAGTGCTCATCGGGCCATCCGCCAAAAAAAGCCTGTCATCATTTCGCCGAGCACCTTTACAGCATTAAAATTGCCAACCGCCGACGAAGTATAAACAGATTCTTCGACAATCATAAGTATTAACAGTTTTTTTCGGAAAATTCAGCCCCGTTATTTCTCTTGCTCAATATTCGACAGTGTAAATTCTTACCGGCTGCTGACGCCCACGCACTGAAACATCTCCGAGTGCTCTGAATTCGTATTCATCCGGCTCGATCAAGACACGGGTTTGCTCAGAAATAATAATGCGTGTTCCATAGTCCTTGTTGAGTTGTTCCAGCCTCGCGGTTAAATTAACGTTATCTCCGTGGACCGTGTAGCCAACACGATCGCCCGAACCCACCAGTCCACCAACGACCGATCCCGAGTTAATACCAATGCGGGTATTAAACGGTACGCCGTTACCAAACAATTTACCGTCAAGCACCTGTTGAATGCCCAGAGCCGCTTTAACCGCATTACTGGCATGATTTTCGTCGGCTTTGGGAACATTAAAGGTGGCCAGTACCGCATCACCCTGAAACTGACTGATAACACCGCCACATTCATCGATAGGCTTTGAAATCAGGGTAAAGTATTCGTTCAGCGCCTCGATTAACTGCTCCGGCGCAAGCGTTTCACTAATCGAGGTAAATCCTTCGATATCGGTGAACATAATGGTAGTTTCGTTCACCTCCCCCTTACCGGTTGTTGCACCTTCTTCAGAACGTATAACCTGTTGCGCCACTTCTTCGGGAACAAATCGAGATAAATCCCGCGCGGCGCTACCCTCGATCACCGAATCAAATAACAGTCTTCTGGCGCGGTGCAATGCCAGCGCAAGCACCCCGGTTACGATTAGAATCGAAATAATCTTATCGAACTCGGCACCGATCAAAACACTGTTGGATGTCAAATACACGACATAATCACGTGTAATCATCATATCTGCCGGATCACTGAAGAGCACGTATAACATCATTATCACCCAACCTAGCGCCGCGCTTAAACCGGTTGCAATGACAAATCGCGGATCGAAATGCAGCGCCCTGATAGCGATAAAGATAAATACATATAACAAGGTAGGCGCCTTCAGGTAAAACGACGGCGGTTGCTGGTATTGCACATGAAAACTCCAGATCAGGCCCATCAGCAGGGTAATATCGGCAACCGCAGAAAGATAAAGCATCCAGTCGGGCAGACAACGTTTTACCGACAGAGTGAATCTGACGAGACTGAACAGCAAATAAGCGCTTAACACCCAGGGCACCGGCGCAAAGGTTACATCGCTAGAAAAAGTTTTTGGCGAGATCATATAGAGAACCCCGAAAATGCTAACCACCAGTAACTGAATCACGCTGATTAATATTTCGCTACGTTCCTGCTGGTCCTGAATAGCAACCTTTAAGCGTTCAGGCAATGCAGTCGTTTGCCTTTCTAATTCGGACTGGTGACTTTTAATTTTAGATAGATAACCCATAAATTCGGTTGTATCGATATTTATTAACAGTGCTTTCGGTATAATTTCAGTGTAATCTGCGTATGACTTAGAACAATTGAGAATAACAAAGCATGGCTGAGCGTCTAGATCATGCGCGAATTTTAATTTATAGCCACGATTCTTTTGGTTTAGGGCACCTGCGCCGTTGCCGTGCAATTGCGCATTCTCTGGTTGCTCGCTACAAAGGCGTGTCGGTACTTATCCTCTCTGGCTCACCCATTATAGGCAGTTTTGATTTCAAGGCACGGGTAGATTTCGTGCGCATGCCGGGTGTCATCAAACTCAAGGATGGAGAATACACCTCGTTAGGCCTGCACATCGATCTTGAGCAAACCATGTCGATGCGCGAATCAATTATTTATCACACCGCAGCCATTTATAAACCCGATATATTCCTGGTAGATAAGGAACCCACCGGCCTGAAGGGCGAAGTGGTTAGCACACTGGAAATGTTGCGTGCCGAGGGGACGGTTAATGTTTTGGGATTACGCGACGTAATGGATGAAGCGACAAGCTTAAAAGCGGAATGGGAGCGCAAAAATGTATCACCCGTACTGGAAGAGTTGTACCACGATATATGGGTATACGGACTGCCGGAGATGGGAAACCCGGTCGAGTCACTCGGGCTGGCTGATTCGGTAAAACAAAAAATTTCCTATACCGGCTACCTCGACCGCGAATTACCCAGTGATCGCAACTGGGTCGCCCCGGTGAATATCGATGACCCCTATATTCTTGTAACCGCGGGTGGCGGTGGTGATGGTGCGGAAATGATCGACTGGGTGATTAGCGCTTATGAAACCGACCCGAAGCTACCCCACCGGGCAGTAATTGTTACCGGGCCGTTCATGCAGCCGGTACACCAACAGGAATTCCATGACCGTTGTGATGCGCTTAGCAAGGTCGAAATTATTACCTTCGATACCAATATCGAATTACTCATGGAGCAGGCCATGGGGATAGTAGCGATGGGTGGCTACAATACATTTTGCGAAATATTGTCGTTGGATAAACCTGCTCTGATTGTTCCAAGATCGGTGCCAAGACAGGAGCAAACCATTCGCGCCAATCGTGCAGTGGCGCTTGGACTGGTGAGCATGCTCGATCTGGACCATGGGCGTGACCCTGCGATAATGGCTGCTGCTTTAAATCGGCTTCCCAGCCAACAACCACCGTCGGCTAACGCAATTCCGGGGCTGCTTGATGGCCATGATAATGTCGCCGAACTGATTCGTCAGCGGCTCGAAAAACCGATGTCGATGGAAGCCTGATAGCCCCGCCGACGATCTGCCTTGACCGAATCTGGTAAAAAAAGTGTGATGATTTATGTCCAGCATTTGCTCGGAATTGGGCATTTGCGACGGGCATCTCTGCTTTGCAACGCGCTACAGAAAAATAACTTCGAAGTCCATCTGATAACCGGGGGCAGACCGGTTTCAGCACCTTTGCACCCTGATGTAAAAGTCCATCAGTTACCACCGGTTCACAGTCTCGATAGCCAATTCGATAATCTGCTCGACGAAAATAACCAGTTAATAGATGAGCATTGGAAAAAACGCCGCTGCGTTCAACTGCTTACACTATTCAACGATATATCACCAGACGTGCTGATTACCGAAACCTATCCTTTCGGTCGTCGAATGATGCGCTTTGAATTGCTACCTTTGTTAAAAGCGGCACATCAAAAGCCCGAAAAACCTCTCGTCATTTCTTCCATCCGCGATATATTGCAACCGAAGAGTAAACCGGGTCGCGAGCTGGAAATTTGCCAGCTCATCAACGATCATTACGACAGGATACTAATCCACGGTGACGAAGGCCTTGCCACATTGGCCGATACCTTTTCGCTGGCCAACGATGTGGCCCATAAAATTTCCTACACCGGCTTTATATCCGAACCGACTAAAGTAGAAGCACAAACAAACGATGGCAGGGATGAAGTAATAGTTTCCGGTGGCGGTGGTATTGCCAGCCTGCCCTTACTACAATGCGCTATAGCCGCAAAGCCGCTCTCTGCACTACATAAAAATACCTGGCGCCTGCTGGCTGGGCCGAACATTGACCAGAACAGCTACGATCTATTACACAAGAATTCAGCAGAGCGCATCATCATTGAACGAAATCGTACAGATTTTTCGATGATGTTGAACCACTGCTCAGTCTCCGTATCGCAGGCAGGTTATAACACCGTGATGGATGTTTTAAAAACCGGGGCGCGTGCGGTGATGGTGCCTTTTTCCGAAGCCGGAGAAATCGAGCAAACTTTGCGCGCAAGCTTATTGCAAAAACAAGATCGAATTGTTGCTCTGTCACAAAATAATCTGACCGCGAAGACATTGGCAACAGCTATAGACAAGGCAGCAGATATGCCGCATCAAACCCTCAAAGTCAAATTGGATGGTGCCGAAATTAGCGCGCAGTTAGTAAAAGAGTGGCTCAATGCCAGGTAGTAATAATTCCTGGACGACACTGAATAACGAGCTGGACAGGTGGTCCGAATCGGGGAAAACAGCCAATTTCTGGTGGCGTGACGATGATGCTGTTGAGGAAACCGTGCAACTGCAAATGCTCGATACGCTCAGTCAGGAAACGCATGTGCCTGTCTCTGTAGCGGTAATTCCGGCAGTCTTGCACACTTCTTTAGCGCATTTTTTGCGCCGACGGGAGAATTTTATTGTCCTGCAGCACGGCTACTCGCATAGCAGTCATGCGGCAAAAGGTGCAAAGAAAATTGAACTGGGTGGAGAACGTTCAACTGACGAAATTCAAGCTGAACTTACAACAGGCCATCAACAACTCAGTAGTGCATTTGCAAAACAGTTCTTGCCGGTACTGGTTCCACCCTGGAATCGAATCGAGTCCCGAACTTATTCGTCCCTAGCTAAGGCAGGGTTCACAGGATTATCGACGATGTGGGCGCGAAAAACCCGCTGGCCATTTCCGGGTATATTGCAGGTTAACACGCACCTCGATCCGATCAACTGGCGCCACGACCGTGAATTTATCGGCGAAACCAGCGCTCTCAGGCAAATTTGCCAACACCTGTCCGAGACTCGTTTAGCGCAGGCAGGCAGTGCTGAACCAGGTGGAATTTTAACCCATCACCTGATCCAGAATGATGAAGTCTGGATATTTTGCAAAAAACTATTCACAGCGCTGAATCTCCATCCGGCCGTGCAATGGCTCGACGCCCGGGAGATCTGGGGATAGTCAAACTCGATAATAATCTCTATACCATTTTGCAAAGTGCTGTAAACCTCGATCGATTGAGACACTTGGTGCGTAGCCGATTTCGCTTTGCAGTGGACCCACATCCGCGTAGGTATGCTCAACATCACCGGGCTGAAGAGGCAGCATTTCCTTCGTTGTAGTTTTTCCGAATGCTTTTTCCATCAACTCGATATAGTGAAGCAATTCGACCGGCTCGCCGTTGCCTATATTATAAATTTTCCACGGCGCGCGGCTGCTACTCGGATCAGGGTTTATTCCCGACCAGTCAGAATTACCTGTCGGAATGATATCCAGGCAACGCACAACGCCTTCAACAATATCATCGATATAGGTAAAGTCACGCCGGTGTTTTCCATAATTAAAAACCTTGATCGGTTCACCCGCAATAATCGCTTTTGCAAACAGAATTGGTGACATATCGGGCCTTCCCCATGGCCCATAGACGGTAAAAAAGCGCAGCCCTGTTGTAGGTAACTGATAAAGGTGACTATAACTATGCGCGATGAGTTCTCCCGCTTTTTTAGTCGCCGCATAAAGCGAGACTGGATGGTCTACATTATCCTGAGTGTTAAAGGGCATGGTTTCGTTGGCGCCGTATACAGAGCTTGAGGAGGCATATACAAAATGCTCTATCCCATGATGCCGACAACCCTCTAGCAGATTGGTATAACCTACCAGGTTGCTGTCGATATAGGCATTTGGATTCTCCAGCGAATATCGCACACCGGCCTGGGCCGCCATATTAATCACCCGCTCAAAGTTTTGTTCAGCAAATAGTTTTTGTATAGCAGGGCGATTCGCTATATCCATTTTGACGAATGAAAAATTAGTACAGAATTCTAACTGTGCTAGCCTCGCCTGTTTTAAGTCGACATCATAATAATCATTCAGATTGTCGATGCCGACGACTTCGTCACCGCGTCGGCAAAGTGAATTGCAGACATGATAGCCAATAAAACCTGCAGCACCGGTAACCAGAATTTTCATACATCCCTGTCCTGGTAAACGGACAGTCCGCGACCTATGCCGTAATAAGCCAGGCCCGACTCTTTTACCTTAACCGGGTCATAAATATTGCGCCCGTCAAAAATTGCCCGGTCAGCAAGTTTAGCCTGCAATTCGTCAAAATCAGGCGCCCAGAAATGCTTCCATTCAGTACAAATAACCAAAGCATCCGCCCCCTCTAAGGCAGCTTCTTTGGTGCCACATAATCGCAGGTTGTCTCTGCTACCATAAATACGCTGAATTTCTTCCATAGCCTCCGGATCGTAGGCCTGTATCCTGGCTCCCCGCTGCCAAAGTCCCTCCATCACCACCCGGCTGGTGGCTTCGCGAACATCGTCGGTTTGCGGTTTAAACGACAGCCCCCAAATAGCAAAAGTTTTACCAGTCAAATCACCCGCTGCAGTGAAACCGGCATAGTGCTGATCAATTAACTCGACTAAACGACGTTTTTGACGCTCATTAACCTCTTCTACGGCATCCAGAATTCGACTCGGATAGTCCAGCAATTTAGCCGTGCGAATCAGCGCCTGAACATCTTTCGGGAAACACGAGCCGCCATACCCGGCACCGGGATAAATAAACGAATACCCTATGCGAGAATCTGAGCCGATACCGTGGCGTACTTCTTCAATATCCGCACCTAAGCGTTCGGCCAGATTCGCCATTTCGTTCATAAATGAAATTTTCGTTGCGAGCATGCAATTAGCAGCATATTTGGTAAGTTCAGCACTTCGCACGCTCATACTGATCACCTTGTCGTGATTGCGGTTAAATGGTGCATACAGCTCCCGCATTCTGTCCTCAGCCTTTATCGATGTCGTACCGATTACGATCCGATCCGGCCGTTTGCAATCGTTAACTGCTGCGCCTTCTTTTAAAAATTCGGGATTGGAGACGACGTCAAATTCGTAGTTAGCATCACGCTGACTCAATACCGTTTTAATCTTATGCTGAACCTTATCTGCGGTACCGACTGGTACGGTAGACTTATTCACAACAATTTTATAGCCATTCATATGCAGGGCTATTGTTTCGGCAACTGCCAACACGTATTGCAAATCTGCCGAGCCATCTTCATCAGGTGGTGTACCAACGGCTATAAAAATGATATCGCAGGATTCGACCGTCTCTTCGGCATTACAGGTAAACTGCAAACGACCCAGCGCATAACCCTCTTTCACCAGTGATTCGAGTCCGGGTTCGTAAATCGGGATTATGCCATTCTTTAGATTATCGACTTTTTCTGTATCAACATCGACACAGATTACACTGTGGCCGGCGTCAGCGAGTACAGCGCCCTGAACCAGCCCGACATAACCGGTACCAAATACCGCAACTTTCATACTTTAGTAACCTCGATCCTTTTTTGTAAACTGTATACTATAGGAAAATCGTCGAGCCAAGAATAATAATATGGCAAATAATCCGCAGGACACGAGC
>CAXMRQ010000092.1:0-23231 GCA_964196115.1 uncultured Gammaproteobacteria bacterium | reverse complement strand
AAGGAACAAATTCGTGCGATCTGCCATGTTGTTGGCATTTATTGTGGTGTGCCACAGTCGCTGGAATGTTTCCGGGTTGCACGCAAGGTGCTGGAAGAAGACGGGCAGTTATAAAGGTTCCGGGGTTGGGACCTAACGATCGGCTCCAGTAGTTAATGACTCGCTTTAGCTCGCCCTGCGACAAACGCTTTAACCGAGCGTTTGATATCGGCCTCGGTCGTCGCCCAGGAACAGACGCTAATACGGATCACCGCCTTATCATCCCACCTGGCGCCACCAACCCAGCATTCGCCGGATTGCTGGATGTATTCGATGGTTTTCAGTGTTGTTTCGTCATCACCGCAGCTCACCAGGATCTGATTAAAAACCACATCGTTTAGAATTTCAAAACCTTCCGCCTTTAATGCCAGGCTCATTTCTAGTGCGCGTTCATGTAAGCCTGTAACCAGTTCGTCGATACCCGACTTACCCAGATACCTCAACGCTGCCCATAGTTCTATGACTCTGGCTCTTCGCGACATTTCTGGCGTATATAGCATGCCATCCCGATTTTCCCCGTAGACGATGTAGGAACCGGAAGCCTGTAATGCCTGAACCAGCGCCTCGCTGTCGTTACACAACAAGATGCCGCTATCGTAAGGTACGTTCAGTGTTTTGTGGCTATCCACCGACCATGAATTGGCCTTCTCAATGCCTATGGTCAAATGTCGCAGTTTCCTGGACCCGGCGGCCCAGAGGCCGAAAGCACCATCGATATGAACCCAGGCATTGGCTTGATTTGCCTTATCGCAAATTTCGTCGATGGCATCGAATGCACCCGAATTAACATTGCCAGCCTGAAGTAACAATATCGTATTTGCGTCCAGTTCTGGGATTAGATCAGGGTTAATCCGACCCTGTTCATCGACTTCCACCCATTCAACGTTATCGATACCAAGACCGAGCAGCGCAATCGCCTTAACTACCGTAGCGTGGGTATGCCTGCCAGCCACAATACGAATTTTCGGCGCGCCGTTTAAGCCCTGCTTGTTTACATCCCAGCCATTGTTGTTAAAAATTCGATAACGGCCTGCGGCAAGTCCACAGAAAATTGCCATCGACGAGCCACTGACAAATCCAGCGACCACCGAGTCGGGTAATCCGAATAATTGTTTCAACCAGGCCTCAGAAATTTCTTCGAGTTTGGAAGTGATGGGTGAAGTAATATAAAGCGGCGTATTCTGATCCCAGAAATCAGACAACCAACGCGCGGCCAATGACGCCGGAATAACGCCGCCATTCACCAGTCCAAAAAAGCGACCGCCTATTTGCGAAACGGTAGCTGGTGAACCATAGTCATGTAGTATTTTTATAACCTCAGCTGCATCACCAATGGCGTCAGGTAATGCTTCGTCAAACTGGGCGAGGTTAGCAATAGCTGCGTCGGAAGGATAAACATTTCTCTCCAGTGCATTATCGGCATAGTCAAAGGCGTAATTTTTTGCCTGTTGAAAAATTTCTTTCTGTTCCATTTGCAGGAACATTTTTTCCTGCAATTTGCTGCTCATCTGTTTTCCTGCATTGCCTTGGCTAACTGATGCGACCCCTGTGCACCGAGGGTTTCAATGACCCGGGTTTGATCTTCATCGGAGCGATTCTGATTCAGTTTATACTTGCACTGAATTTCACTGATTGCTATCTCGAGTCCGATGATACCGCGAAGCATTGAAGCCGCGTAATCGGGTTGCCAGGGTAGGTCAAATGCTGCCTCGAATTTAGCCGTTAGTGTATCGACAATTTGCTTGAGCCTGTCGGCTTCCTCGATAACCAGACACTTACCGTAGATATGAACCGCCTGATAATTCCAGGTCGGTACGCCGGGCGAGCTGTACCAGGATGGCGAAATATAATCGTGAGGACCCTGTAAAGTAACCAATACTTCCTGGTTGTCTATCTGTTTCCATTGCGGATTTGCTCGTGCTAGATGACCTAGCAGGTGGTCGCCGTCGTCGCTCAATAAAACCGGCAAGTGTGTCGAGAATAATCGACCATCAACCGTTGAAATGAGCTGACCGAATGTGTTGTCCTTGATGAAGGAGTTTATTTCGTCTTTATCGGTAATTTCGAAATGTTTGGGAACATACATAACAACTTTCCTTGGATATCAAAACAATGCTTAAAATGGGTCGATTTAAACCGCAGGGCATATTATTATTTTGACTGAACTAGAGATTAGCGCAAGCCGAAAAAGCATTTGAAAGAAATTAACCAAACTACATTTTTAGACCTTGCAGGTAAAGCCGCCTATCAACGCGGTGAAGCTTATTACCGTGATGGACGGGTGAGTGATTTGCGAATCAATGGCAACAGCATTATTGCAGAAGTGGAAGGCACTGAGTTGTATCGAGTCAATCTCAAACATACCGTAAGAGTATTCGAAGGTAGTTGCGATTGTCCCGCATCGGAGAATTTCGACTTCTGCAAACACTGCGTCGCTACCAGCCTGAAGTATCTCGAACAATGCCAAAGCAAGGAAGTATTGAAGGAGAGTAAAGGCGAAGACCTGCTAAAAAACTATTTGCTTAGTCTCGATAAGAAGGTGTTGGCAGAGCAACTCGAAATACTGATATTAAATGACAAAATACTAGAGGACGACTGGATCCTCAAAGCCGAGATCGCAGCAGGAAAACTGGATCACAAAGCCTTTAAAAAACGATTCACCAAAGCTATTCCCTACAACCGGCATCTTTATCGTTATGCGCAGGTGAGAGATTATTTCGCTCGTATAGAGCTGGTGGTGGATAAGCTTGCCGAATTCCGCTCAGACTTTAAAGCTGTCGATGTAATGGGGTTAGTCGATTATGCGCTGCAACGCATCGAAAAAGCGCTGGAAACCGTCGATGATTCCGGTGGGTTTCGCTATGCCAGTGTAGAAATGCTGAATGAATTACATATCGATATTCTAAACGAAATCGACTGGCCCGCCGAAAAAAGAGCGGCCTATTTGTTAGAAATTTATAACGCATCAGATAATGACTTTTACCCAGATATACCGGGAAGTTACGTTGAAGCACTCGGTGAAGAAGGTTTGAAATTCTTCAACGCTGAACTGCAAATCCAATGGGATGCTTTACCACCGGTAGCAGACAAAAAAACCAGTGAATATGACTGGGAGACAGGCTCGCTTTATCGTCACCTCCAGGGCCCGTTGCTAGTGGCGGCGACGCTCCGGGGTGATATAGACTGCCTGATTCAACTCAAGGAAAAAACAGCGGTTAACAGCCGAGACTGCATCGAAATATCGACGCTATGCTTAGGCCACGATCGACTGGTCGAAGCTATAGACTGGTGGCAAAAGGCAATATCCTGGCAGAAATCGGAGAGGGGCTATCGTGGTGATAGAAATGAAACATTTTCTGAACAGGAAGTAGCAATCCTCAGCTATCAGAAAAAATACACCGAAGCATTGCAGATAAGATGGGCCGAGTACCAGCAAATCCCGAACCTGCACAGCTATGGCAAGCTAGTTGAAATGGCAGCACTGGCAAAAGATGCCAGCAACTGGTACGACAGGGCGGTTGATTATCTGAACGCCAAATTCGAACAAAAACCGAATCCATACCTCGTTAGCTTGATAGCGGAATTACACCTTAAGGAACAACATCCTGAGCAAGCACTGGCCCTGGCGAAGCATCACCAATTGCATTCACAAACATTACTCGAAATCATCCGGGCCAATAAAGAAAAGGTGATAGATATAATACCAATATACCTGCGCGTGGCAGAATCCGAAGTAGATCTGACGAAAAATAGCGCCTATCGCAGCGCGATTAAACTGCTA
Source organism: uncultured Gammaproteobacteria bacterium (assembly GCA_964196115.1). Classification (GTDB taxonomy): domain Bacteria; phylum Pseudomonadota; class Gammaproteobacteria. The sequence continues at coordinate 19,411 of CAXMRQ010000092.1, read as the reverse complement.
AAAGAGGTTGAAAAATTGACTATAAACGACGAGCAACTTCACAAAATCTGGTTTCAGGGGCTTGAACAGTTGCATGTTAAATTCAAGGTCAAACGGAACTTTAAAGGCTGGTTAGAAGAGGCTTTTCCAGAACTGGACTAAGTAATCAAAAATTCGTGCTTTGTAAAATTTTCAGGCAATATTTTCGATAAAAACCCCGAGATCACTATAGCCACGAAATCGATACTCAAATTCCAGTCCCAGTCTTCGCGATATCTCGAGCGCCTTAGCTTTTAGTTCGGTGTCTTCAGTTTGCGCCAGATAAACAACTCTCCGGTAGTTTCCAAATAACAGCTCGACCATGCTCGGCTCGCGGTCCATGCCGAACTCCTGCCAGATGAACTTATCGAAGTGTCGACAGAAAAAATCGGTGAGGAAAAATGATGTGACGTCATCTTCATTGTTGGCGAAGTTTTGATTGCCGTCAAAAAAAGAAAAGCAATGCGGTCCGCTGATTCTTTCGACCTGGTATTTCTGCAAAACTTTGTCAAGGCCGCCAGCAGTTCCACAATCACCGTATAGGACATAAATGTTTTTATAATTTTCGTGGTGTTTTTCCAGCAATTCTTCAATTGCTGCCGGTATCAAGTTGGGGCGGTGGTGTAGTTTCGCGGGCAGGCACTGGACATCGAAGTGTTCCAGTTTGTTTATTTCGATGATTTGTACAATTTCTTTCGCCAGCGCACCGCAGGCAATTAGTAAAGTTCCGCCCGAAACATGTTTAAATTTGTATGCTTCAGTGGTCGGTTGTTGAATAGCGGTATTCAATCCTAATTACTTCGTCAGTGCCTTTAAATCGGTTTCAGGATTGGAAATTACTTCAGCCGAAGGATTTAGACCGGCAGAAATTATTTTACGGCCGAATGCGTATGCCTTAGGATCATTCATCGCGTCGACGGCGATTAACTGGTCGTCGGTGTAATACCAGACCGACTGACTGGTATCGCTGGCACCGGGGCGTATCACTGTTTTCGTATAGCCGCTGTTGAGACCGGCAATTTGTAGCTTGCAGTCGAACTGATCCGACCAGAACCAGGGCAGGGCGTCGTATTGTAAATCTTCGCCACCCAGTACCTGTGCGATCAAGTCGCCTTGATCGGTGGCATTTTGTACTGATTCAAGGCGGATTCGTTGCCCATTGCGGATGAAACTGGTGCAGTCACCAGCCGAATAGATTTCAGGGTCTGAAGTCTGGCAAATATTATTCACCGCAATACCATTGTCGCATTCGAGCCCGGCCTGCTCCGCGAGCGAAGAATTTGCGCTGCCGCCAATTCCGACTAGTACCAAATCGGCCTGCAAAGTCCCGCCATCTTCCATTTCGGCACCGCTGACGCAACCTGCCACTTCGCACAGTTGTTTCATGCGGGCTGATTCACGAATATCGACACCGTTATTGCTATGCAAATTTCTAAAAAAATCTGAAGTTTCGGGTGCAGCAACACGTTGTAATATACGCTCGGCCATTTCTAATAGAGTGACCTGCATGCCCAGTTTTCGAGCCGCTGCCGCCGCTTCAAGGCCGATATAACCACCGCCGATAATTAATAATTTACGGCCTGCCTGAAATTCGGGGGCCATGATATCGATATCGGCCATGTTGCGCAGGGTATAGACCCCGGGTAATTCACCGCCAAGTTGCCACGGCAGTTTACGTGCGCTTGAACCGGTGCAAAGTAATAACTTTTGGTAGGCGATAGCATCGCCGCTTTGTGTGTGGATTTGCTTGCTGTCGCGATCGATTTTGTCGACGCGGGTGCCAAAATCGGTGGTGACCCCCTGTTCGCTGTACCACTCCAGTGGTCGAATGAACAGGCGCTCGCGTTCGAGCTCGCCCATCAGATATTTTTTCGACAGTGGTGGCCGCTGATAGGGTGGCAATGGTTCTTCACCGATTAAATGCAGAGAAGTATCGGAACCCAGTTTAATATGGCGGGAAACAAAAGAGGCTGCAGCCTGACCGGCACCGACGATGACAATTGGCTTACCCTTGGAATTCAACTCAAGGCTCAGGGACGAATAATACTAGCCCATCGAGTTCCGGCGATGCAATGATCTGACAACTGAGACGGCTATTGTTCTCGCGTTCGACGTCGGTCATTTCGAGCATGGTATCTTCGATGTCATCAATTTCACCGGTTTTAGCAAGCCAGCTTTCATCGACGAATACGTGACAGGTCGCACAAGACAGGCAGCCGCCACATTCCCCTTCGATATGCGGAACGTTATTGCTAGTGGCACCCTCCATCAGATTGAGGCCGTCGTTAACGTCGGCGTTAATTTCGCTGCCGTCTTCCATTTTCCAGGTAATATTTGCCATGGTTTTACCGAACTTCGCTATCTTGGTTTCAGAAATCGCGTAATGTATCGTTTTTTAATTGTGTTGTCTTTTTAAATTGAAGTTCTTCAGTAAGTTACTGGGAAACTTTTAGCCCATAAGAGCGCCTCTGCGAGAGTATCTTAATCATTTGTCCAGAAGTCTGTCGGACTCAGGATTAATTTTGATCGACGCTACGCTGAATCATATCCCAGAGCCTTTGCACATGCTCACGAGTAGTAGCTTCAACGCCAATCGATACGCGCACCATCCAGAGACCATCGAGTTGCGAGGGGCTCATAAATGCCTCGCCTGATTGATTAATCGCATTCACCCAGGCGAGCGTATGTTTGTCGAGATCGTCACCATCGAGTCCTGTTGGTTGATGACGGATACAAACGGTTTGTAGATTAACCGGGGCTAGTATGCGCCAGTCTTGTGCCTGCTCGACCTGCGCGGCAAACCATTGTGCATTGTCGAGGTCGCGGCGCAGGCGTTCGCGGATCGCATCGGGGCCATCGAGGCGTAGGTGGAACCAGAGCTTCAGTGCTCGGAAACGGCGACCTAAAGGGATGCCCCAGTCTCGGTATTGGGTCGCCTCACCATCGACGCTGGAACGCAGATAGCTCGGGTTGGTCGACATCACGCGAATCAGCAGTTGCGGATCTTTAACGTAAAATAAAGAGCAGTCGAGAATTGTGCCCATCCATTTATGCGGGTTCCACGATATGGAGTCGGCGTTTTCAACGCCCTGCCAAAGATGTCTGCACTCTGGTAGTAGCATGGCACTGCCCGCCATGGCCGCATCGGCATGCAGCCAGATATTATGTCGATTGGCGATATCGGCAATTTGCGCTAACGGATCGAATGCAACAACGCCGGTTGAACCCACCGAAGCGACGATAATTGCGGGCTGACAGCCCTCGGCGATATCCTTTTCGATACAATTTGCAAGCACACTGCTAGACATTGCCCGACTGCCATTATCGACTTCAACCATGCGTAAATTCGCTTTACCAAAACCAGCAAGCAATGCTGCTTTGGTGACTGACGAATGTGCCTCCTCGGTACAATAGACGATTAGGGGTTTTGGTTCGGCCTGCAACCCAGCGCGATTTTGTGAATAATCACTCGCCTTTTCGCGTGCAATCAACAGGGCTGTCAGACACGCGGTCGAAGCGGTATCGTGTATCGTACCTTCCCATTGTTCCGATAAACCGGTTAACTGACGTAACCAGTTGCAGACTACTTCTTCGACTTCGGTCAATGCTGGACAACTTTCCCAGGAAATGCCTAGAGTGCCGAGTCCCGAGCTGGTGATATCGCCGAGCACCGAGGCGAGTGAGGCGTTGGATGGAAACCAGCCAAAATGCATCGGGTGCTGAACCTGTGTTATTCCCGGTAGCAAGATGTTTTCGAGGTCCGTCATTACCTGATCCAGGGTCTCGGGTTGATGCGGTGGATTTTCAGGCAGGCGATTTTTTATATCGCCTGGTTTGACCTGGGCTCGAACTGGCATTTTGTCGACCTGGGTTCGGTAATCAGCTATCCAGTCGATCAGGCGATGTCCAGCAGTACGGAATTGTTCGGGTGTCATTAATTGCTCTCCAAACTGAGGCTTGCGAGTAATAGCCATCATTTAATTTTTACCGAACTGAATACGACTCTGTCAATTCACGGTTTTAGATTCCAGTTCAGTGAAATAATTTAAATCGCTTTTTTAACGGTTACGACTATAAATACAGGGATATTGTCACACAAGCAGTAATAAAAAATGATATTTTTAAGGTCTTATCCATGATAAATGGAACGATCAAAATAGCCGTGCTTGACTCGGTGCCGAAATCCTATTGGAAAGATGATATGGGTATCACCGATGCGCAGAAATTTGTCGATTTGCTCGCACCTGTCAATCCGCAGGCGATTCTTGACAGTTTCTATGTAACCGAGGACGAGTTTCCAGAATCACTCGACGATTACGACGCTTATCTGCTGACCGGCAGTCCGTGCAGCGTGTATGACGATTACGGGTGGATGGATCGGCTTTCGCAATTGGTGGTTGATGTTAACCAGCAGGATAAGCGTATCGTCGCGTCCTGCTTCGGACATCAGTTGGTGGCTAAAATATATGGTGGCGAAGTGGCTGAAAATGAAGACGGTTGGGTAATCGGTAATTTCGCATTAAATATCACCAGACAATACGAATGGATGCAACCGACTGCGGCCAATACCGGCTTATACCACTTCAACCAGGAACGTGTGACAAAGCTGCCGGAAGATGCACAGAGTTTTGCCAATACCAACTCTTATCCGCATTATGCCTATACGCTGGGGAACAATATACTGTGCTTACAGGGACATCCTGAGCAACCAAAGCGGGCTATGTATAATTTTCTTGCCGCGACGACAGCGAAATTGTCCGAAGAGGACTTAGTGGAAGCGACAATCTTTATCGATAACGCCGAACCCGATGCGGATATCTGGGCCCAATGGATGATGCGTTTTATGCTTGGTTGAATACGATATACGTTTTCCAGGCTAATAAATGTCGACTTCACCGAGCAGCCAGTCAACTTGCTCGCTATCTTCTAGAACCAGCCGCTTACGAGTCTGGTAATTAAGTTGCGGAGTAGATTGCAGTAGATCCAGATATTGCTCAGCGCCCAGTTTTAACAGTTCGCAATCAGCGGTTGCATTAAATTCAACTGGATGGTTTTGTGCGTAGGGTCGCCAGCCATATTCATCGCCAACGCCTGCATTTGTTTTGACGCCAGCGGCGTCGACGACGGTAGCACTGCCTTTGCAAAAAATGTGAAATTGAGAATCGTCTATTTTCAATTGACTGCCATCCTTTACTACCTGCCAATCAGCGATACGGGAAATTTTGTCGCAAACTGTCGATGAAAGCATAGAATATTGATCGAGTGAGCTAACCACAGGGCGGACTTTCCAGCGTTTTTCCAGGCTTTCCTGCAAGCCACTGAAACGAATAAAATTGCGAAAAGTTTCTTCACCAAAAACACAAACGGTAACCGGAGTACGAGCAATGACGCTGGCATTTCTAACTCTGGAACCGGTTAAAATAGCCATCTCGCCAATAACGTCACCAGCCTGTAGGCTAGCAATTGAATGACATTTTTCACCATCGTAATGCATGACTTCACAATAACCTGTGAGTATCAGGTAAACATAACCGCGCGTGCTGGCATCTTGAACAATGATCACGTCCTCGGTGTTGTAGCGATATATTTCCTGTTCTGCGAGTAAGCTGCGCATCCAACGATTGGGGAACGGCTGGTTCAGCCACAGCGTCAGATAATGATTGATCTGTGAAGTGTAAATGCTGCTATCGCCTTCCAGTAACGTATAACGCTTACCTGAACTGGCTAGCGAAAAAATCGCATTGAGCTCATCGGGGAGTTTGTCGACGTGGACAAAAACCACCCGCTCTGCATCGGATTCTAACGCATCAGTAGGATCGCCATGAATTTCCCCGGCGCCACCATCGGCAATGAGTAGATAAAAATTGTGGGCATATAATCGATCCAGGGTGGCCAGTGTCGAATCTCGAACGACGCCCGTCTCGCACATCTGATTGACCGCTTTCATACTTTGATTGTCACCAACAATACATACATCGCGAAAATGACCCTGGTGCACCGCTGAAAAGGTTGCACCAATGGTCGGAATACTATGCACGGTGGCATGGACCTTAATGCTGAGTCCGTAATAGTTGATGGTCTCGTCCGGTTTGACTTCAATGTGGCGAAAATGCTCGGCAATCACCGATTTACTCCAGCCGAGGTTGCAACTGAGTTTTTCCATCGCCATCTGGTAAATTTCCAGCGTAGTAATGACTTCTACCTGGTGAGGCATTTCCATTAGTGGAAACATGGAGCAGTGGTCGTCGTGCAAGTGAGTTAGAAACACAGCCGAAATCTGGTTTCGGGAAATACCGCGTGCGTAAAGGTGTTGATCAAGAAATGGAATCGAATCGATTAGAATATAATCGCCGTTGTAACACAACGCGAGCCCGGTGCAGGGTTCATCGGGCGCGAAACCAGAAGCGCCACCGAGTACCTCGATCCCCAATTTGGTTAATCCGCCCGGTACATAATCCATCATTACAGGATAGGGTGGTGAAATACATTGATCGTCATTGAGATCGAATTCGACGATACCACCGCCACCGGTTACCCGATAGTTATCGCTAGATTTTCGCTCGATTAGAAAATTTCCAACTACAGCCTGGTTATCTTTATAGGGTATCGTGTTAAAGAAATCTTCTATGGGCCTCACTTTGCCCGCATCGTCCTTTAGCGCGACAAAATCCGATACGGCGAGCCATTCGTCCCTTTGCGCTTTAGCCGTTTGCCAATAATCTAGTTCGTCACTAGTAGGGCCAAACAAAGTGAAACGTAACAGGCGCAGCGCGTGGCTGATAGCTGCAACATCACCCACCAGGTTGATCTTACGGTTTTCGTTCAGGCCGTTGGAGAAGAACAGGAAAAAATAAAATGGAAATTCGAGGTTATTCAGAAGCGAGCCGTTTTTTTCCCTGACGTCACTCAAAACCAGTGTGTCGAATCTGCCGATACCTTCGCGCATCAAGCCTTTGAGGATTTCAGGCGGCTGCGCAAACAGGATGACTTCAGTTTCGTCCCTGACCAGACGGCTACCAGCGGCCGGTGCGAGAACCTGTGGTTTAGAGGCTACTCGGCTATCAGTAGCCGGCATCATATTTTGTGGTTCAGCCATTATCTAGGTCACTCACATGAGTCCTGTCGACAGTGTACCTTGGCCTGAAGGGTGGTTAAAGCAATATAAATGTTAGATTTTTTGCTTATCTACGCAAAATGGCGTCGACTATAGCAGTCGATGCTGGTAGAGCTGATGATAATAAGGCCGCGCCTGATCCGCGATAGTCTGCTGTTTTAAATCGAGACTTAGGGGCTTTTCGCGATAAGGCGCAAAGCCAGTCGAATTCCATACCGACTCATACCAGTATTTGCCCCACACCCCGTCGCTATCGCGTGGTCCGGTCGGCCAGTTTAGCATATTGGTTTTGAATTCAAGATCGAGGTGATTACAGATCTTGCGTAGCATCGTCTCTGGATCCAGTAAAAATTCCTTACTGTCGATTACCAGTGGGATCGATCTGCTAATTCGAGTCACGTATTCGAATAATTCCGCCTGTTGTACGAAGCCGATATCGTCGAGGCTGACATCCTCGCGAACCGCGGCATAAGAGGCGATGACCGGCTCCGGCTCGCGAATCAGGAAGCAATTGGTGATTGATGATAACCATTCGCGGTCTATTTCAGGCAATAGATGGAGCGTCATGTGTTTCTGGTAAAAAATCGGTTTTTGCTTAGGCGGGTCACCGATGCAGCGATTGACGATACTTTGCCAGTCGCTACCCTGGGCAGCAACGACCTCTTTTGCTCCCGGATGCGGGATTCCGGTTTTGGACAAATAGTGTCCGTACAGTGGTTCATCCCAAACCGTGCAGTCGCTGCGATTTTCCCAGGCGCGCATCATCGCCGTCGAAATGTTGCGCGGACCAGACCACATCGCAATACGAACTGGATTTAATCGCTGCATTCCTGTTCCAGCAACTTCAGGTAAAGTTGTTGCAAATATTCGACCATCGACCCGCGTTTTCCATCTCCGATCATGCGGCCGTCAATTTCGCTGACTGGTGCGAGTCCGGCAAATGTTCCGGTAACGAAGGCTTCCTGTGCACTATAGACGTCGCCGAGACTAAAATTTTTCTGATACACGGGAATATTATTTTCCTCGCAAAGCTGAATCACCACGCCTCGCGTGATGCCACCCAGGCAGTAATCTCCTGTTGAAGTCCACACAGCCCCTTTTTTAACAATAAAAAAATGGGTCGAATTGCAGGTTGCGACAAATCCGTGCGGGTCGAGCATCAACGCCTCGTCGGCACCGGCCTTGGTTGCCTGAATACAGGCGGTAATGCAGTTGAGTTTTGAGTGGCTGTTAAGCTTGGGATCCTGCACGTCCGGATAACCCCGTCGTACATGGACAGTAAACAGGCGTATTCCCTTCGATGCTGTTTCCGGCAACGCGTTTTTATACTCCGGGATAATGACGATCGTGGGCGGCGTAATGGTGATACGCGGATCCTGATAAGGTGTCGCCTTAATTCCTCGCGATACCATTAAGCGAATATGCACACCTTCGTGCATATCGTTTTTATCGAGTACATTATAAAGCCTCTGACTGAGCGCTTGCTGCGCGACATCCATTTTCATATCGAGCGCTTTGGCGCCATCGTACAGGCGTTCCAGATGTCGGTCGAGAAAAGCTATTTTGCCGTGATGTACTCGCAACCCTTCCCATACGCCATCACCGAGCACAAAACCACTATCGAAAACAGAAACCCTGGCCTCGTCGCGCGGAAATAACTCTGCGTTGATATCGATCAGTATCGATGCATTACGCGGGTCGTCCTGATATTCATGTGTACCTTTCATATTGTCTAACCTTATTGGGTTTTTATTCGTCTATCGGGCCGAGGATGAACTCGCTACCCATACTATTAACTGCCAAAAATTTTTTACCGTCAATTTCATGCCCACTGGCCATATTGACCAATTCGAAAAAAGCGTTGCGACCGATCAAGGCCTCAAGCCCATCGCGAACATGAATATAAGGCCTGGGCTGCTGAGTAAGCCTGTCGACCTCGACCCGTATCGGGTGTTGATCATCAGCGACAATGCGTTCACCCAAATTGGTAGTAAAGATCAGCGCCTGATTTTCTGCCTGTTTAATAATTTCCACCACACCAGCGACAAAAGGGGCATCGTCTACCTGTATGGATAATTTTTCAGCAGGCGTGACCAGGAAGTAATCGCCATTCTCCTTGCGCAGTATGCTGGCGAAGAGTTTGACTAATGCTTTTCGTTGAAACGCACGCCCTTCATGGTACCAGGCGCCATCCACGCTGATGCGAATATCGATGCTTCCCTGATTTCCCGGGTTCCAGTTTTTGCGAACCTTGCCTGAAGCTTCTGCCGCTTTGATTTTACGCAACAACTGATCTAGTTCAGACATAATTATGAGGGTGCTTGAGCATCGCGCAATAATGTTTTGACTGCCAGCATATGTCAAGAATAGCGGCTCAGGTGGGTGTCGAAATCAGGGCGTTATTGGTCGGTCTGGACATCTATAGTGTGTCGAAATTTTCTATATGCTCTGCTATTAGTGATGTAAACTTTTTTAGAACCGGATCAAACCCCATGGGGATACCTGCCCAAAAGGTCTATTTGCTCTTCCCAAAGAGATAGTCAGAGGATAATATATCTGGTATACCAGATTAAGATTTGCTGGAAGCGTTAATATCTCCAAAAATTCTCAGTAGTAACCGGGACGACCCCCGGTGCTGAGCTATAAGTGAACTCTAGAGTCAAAATTATGCCCATAGCAGAAAAAAATCCGCAAGCGGTAGACCATCGGCGTAAGCGCAGTCGCGGTAAGACCAAGGGCAGAATTGTCGATATCAACGCGTTGTTGGCAGTGCAAAGCTTGCTGGGCGACGAGTCACGCGCTAAAGATTTGTTGATTGAGCATTTGCATAAAATCCAGGATAAATTCGGTCATCTATCAGCCGCGCACCTGGTTGCACTGGCCAGCGAAATGAAACTGGCGCCGGCCGAAGTTTACGAAGTCGCGAGTTTTTATCACCATTTCGATGTAGTAAAGGAAAATGATATTGCCCCAGCTGCTTTAACCGTGCGCGTGTGCGACTCGGTTAGTTGTGAAATGGCAGGGGCTGATAAATTAATTAGCGCGATTGAATCATCACTTGGCAATTCAGTCCGCGTACAGCGGGTACCCTGTGTCGGTCGTTGTGACATGGCGCCGGTTGCGGTAGTCGGACAAAATACAATCGATAATGCGAGCAGCGATACAGTCAAAGCAGCAGTTGACGCCGGGGCAATTACTCAGGTGATGCCGACTGATAGCATTGACTACGCTGCCTATAAAGCCGCCGGTGGGTACGCGCTCTACGATAAACTACTTGCCGGGGGAACCAGCGGCGACGCTATTATAAAGGAGCTTGATGGTACTGCATTGCGTGGCCTCGGTGGCGCCGGTTTTCCAGTGGGTCGCAAATGGGGAATTCTACGTGGGCAGGCGGCTCCGCGAATGATGGCGGTGAATATCGACGAAGGCGAACCGGGCACGTTCAAAGATCGCTATTACATGCTTAAAGATCCGCACCGCTTTCTAGAAGGCATGTTGATCGCAGCAAGTGTGATTGGCATCGAGCATTGTTATATTTACGTACGCGATGAATATCCCTCGGTGACTGAAAACCTGCGTATTGCAGTCGAAGCGCTACAAACCGAATCGGCATACGAATTGCCTCATATAGAGCTAAGACGCGGTGCTGGTGCCTATATCTGTGGTGAAGAATCGGCGATGATCGAATCGATCGAAGGTAAACGCGGTATGCCACGATTACGCCCGCCGTATGTTGCCGAAGTAGGATTATTCGGGCGTCCGACACTGGAACATAACTGCGAAACCCTGTTCTGGATTCGCGATGTGATTGAAAAAGGTTCTGAGTGGTTTGATTCGCAGGGGCGCAACGGGCGTAAAGGTCTGCGCAGCTTTTCGGTTTCGGGTCGTGTGAAAAATCCAGGTGTTCATCTGGCGCCTGCTGGCATTACGATTAAAGAACTCATCGATGAATTCTGTGGCGGCATGCTCGACGGCCACGAGTTTTATGGTTATTTTCCAGGCGGTGCCTCGGGAGGAATTTTGCCAGCCTCACTTGGAGACGTACCGCTGGACTTCGATACCCTGCAACCTTACGGCAGCTTCATCGGCTCTGCTGCGGTAATCGTTTTATCCCGTCAGGATACTGCCAAACAGGCCGCACTCAACTCGTTGAAGTTTTTTGCGCATGAATCCTGTGGGCAGTGCACCCCGTGTCGCGTGGGTACTGAAAAAGCAGTGAGTATCATGGAAACGGGTAACTGGGATATTGATCAGCTCAACGATTTGTCCACGGTCATGGTCGATGCGTCGATTTGCGGTTTGGGCCAGGCTGCGCCAAACCCGATTCTGTCGGTGATTAAATATTTTCCGCACGAGCTGGAGGAGAACAAATAATGGCTGCTAATCCAGATACTATTTTTGAAACCATTGAGTTCACGCTAAATGGTCAAAATATTAAAGCGCTCGCTGGCGAGACCATTATTCAGGCCGCGAAACGTACCGGTACGGAAATCCCCCATCTGTGCTACACCGAAGGTTTGCGTTCCGACGGCAATTGCCGCGCCTGTATGGTCGAAATCGAAGGTGAACGTGTATTGGCGCCGAGTTGTTGTCGTCAGCCAACTGCGGGCATGGTGGTGCAATCTGACAATGAACGTGCACAAAAATCGCAGAAGCTGGTGCTTGAATTACTGTTGTCCGATATGCCTGAGCAGTCGTATACGATCGACAACGAGCTAGCGCAATGGGCGAACAAACTCGATGTCAAAGCGCCGCGCTTCAAACCAAGACAGCAGCCAAAGGCCGACTTGTCGCACCCGGCGATTGCGGTCAATCTCGATGCCTGTATACAATGTACGCGCTGTGTACGCGCCTGCCGTGAAACCCAGGTCAACGATGTCATCGGTCTGGCTCAGCGCGGGCATCATGCAGAAATCGTATTTGATCTGGGTGACCCAATGGGCGAAAGCTCCTGCGTCGCCTGTGGTGAATGTGTCGCTGCCTGCCCTACCGGCGCGTTAAGCAATGCTAACGGCGCGCACCAGATAGAGGCTGATCGAAAAGTTGATTCAGTATGCCCTTATTGCGGTGTCGGTTGTCTGCTGACTTATCACGTTAAGGATGACAAAATCCTGCGCGTTGAAGGTCGTGAAGGTCCGGCGAATTTCAGTCGACTCTGCGTCAAGGGTCGATACGGATTCGATTACGTCAATCATCCACAACGATTGCTCAAGCCGCTGATTAGGAAAGAAGGCGTGCCAAAAGGCTTAAACGAATATTTCGACCCTAGTGACCCGTCGAAAATGTTCCGCGAAGCAAGCTGGGATGAGGCGATGGAACTTGCCATTGGTGGTTTGCAAAAAATCAAAAACGAACTGGGCGGCGCCGGGCTGGCGGGTTTCGGCTCTGCCAAGGGTAGTAACGAAGAAGCTTATTTGTTTCAAAAACTGGTTCGCGCTGGCTTTGGCACCAACAACGTCGACCACTGTACGCGACTATGCCACGCATCTAGCGTCGCGGCGCTGCTCGAAGGCATCGGCTCGGGCGCGGTGTCGAATCAGGTGGAAGATGTTAAAGAGGCCGAAGTCATTCTGGTAATCGGCTCGAATCCGACCACCAATCATCCGGTCGCGGCGACCTTCATGAAAAACGCGATCAAGAATGGCAAAAAGCTGATACTGCTCGACCCGCGCCGTACTGACATCGCCCGCCATGCGACTCACTTTTTGCAATTTAACGCATCAACCGATGTATCTCTGCTGAACTCCATATTGAATGTCATTATTGACGAGGGTTTAACCGACGATAAATTTATCGCCGAGCGCACCACTGACTTTGAAGAGCTGAAGGCTAATGTTGCCGATTTCAGTCCGGAAAAGATGGCGTCGGTAACCGGTATCGATGCACAAACCGTACGTGAAGTCGCGCGCCTTTTCGCGACCTCGAAAGGATCTATGATTTTCTGGGGTATGGGTATATCACAACATATTCACGGTACCGACAATTCACGTTGCCTGATTGCCCTGTCGATGATTACCGGCCAGATTGGACGTCCCGGCACAGGTCTGCATCCGCTACGCGGTCAGAATAATGTACAGGGAGCCTCCGATGCCGGATTGATTCCGATGATGTTCCCGGATTACCAGCGCGTCGACAATCCTGAAGTGAATGCCAAATTTTCTAAATACTGGAATGCTGAACTCGACCAGAAAGCAGGACTGACCGTAGTTGAAATCATGCATGCCATTCTCGAGGGAAAAATTCATGGCATGTATGTGATGGGCGAAAATCCAGCGATGTCCGATCCGAATCTGAATCATGCCCGTGCCGCGCTCGCCGCACTCGATCACCTGGTGGTACAGGATATGTTTCTCACCGAAACCACTGCATTTGCTGACGTCGTGTTACCCGCATCCGGCTGGGCCGAGAAGGATGGTACTGTGTCGAATACTGATAGACGCGTACAGCTCGGCAAAGCCGCAGTGCCGTTACCCGGTGAAGCCAGGCAGGATCTGTGGATTATTCGTGACATCGGTATAGGCCTCGGTCTCGACTGGAATTACCGGCATGTGTCCGAGGTTTATGACGAAATGCGTAGCGCGATGGCGAGCATTACCGGCATTACCTGGGAGCGTTTACAGGAGCACGGCTCGGTGACTTACCCCTGTAAAGATGAAAACGATCCCGGACAGAGTGTGGTATTTATCGAAAACTTCCCCACGCCTGGCGGCAAGGCGAAGTTGGTAGCGGCAAAATCGATACCAGCCGATGAACAACCCGACGCCGAATATCCTTTGGTATTAATCACCGGTCGTCAACTCGAGCATTGGCATACGGGCTCGATGACGCGGCGAACCGAGGTGCTCGACGCCATAGAGCCGGTTCCGGTGGTATACGTGAATCAGGAGGATTTGCAGGCGATAGGTATCGAGGCAGGTAGCGAGATTGTGGCGAAATCACGCCGTGGAGAGTTACGCGCTTACGCGCGACCCGATTCGGCTTTGAAGCGCGGCGAAGTATTTATTCCGTTCTGCTACCACGAAGCGGCGGCGAATTTGTTGACCAATGAGGCCCTGGATCCGTTCGGAAAAATACCCGAATTTAAGTACTGCGCGGTGAAATTGGAGGCAGCCTGAGGCTGCCACTACTTTTCGCACAGCAGCGACTTACGATCTTCGTAGTCACTATAAGCAGTGGATATCCTTGTCTGTCAAACTCGGCAAACTAACTAATCTAACGACAAACGGTTGCAGACAATTCGGCTACTCCCAGCGAAAAATTTTAGCCCCGATCACCAGCAAAACCACACTCGTTAACCCTAGTACCAATAAATGATCCGCGATCTGCATCAGGCCTGCGCCATCGATCATGATTTCGCGGGATGCTTCGGTGATGTGCGTTAATGGCAATATCAAGGCAAATTTCTGCATCCACGGGTGAGCACCTTCGAGCGAAAACCAGACTCCCGAAAGAAACATCATCGGCCAGCTAAACAAATTCAGCAGTCCGTTTGCGACTTCTTCGCTAGATATTCGTGCGGCTACTACCAGTCCACAGCAAATCAGGCATATACAGCCGAGCATGAATACGATGAACAGGTCGAGATAAGATCCATTCATACGAAAATCGACAAAATAGTCCATACCTATATAAATCAGCACATTCACTACCAGTAATAACAATAAGCGCGACATAATTTGCGCCGTGAGGAATTCGACCGATGTTACCGGGGTGGCGCGTAAGCGCTTAAGAACGCCCATTTTGCGATAACGCACGATGACATAGCCGATGCCGAATAGTGCGCCCCACATCATATTCATCGCAATTACGCCTGGAATTACCCAGTCGATGTAGCGTACCTCGTCGCCCTGAACCAGATTTTGCTGCAGTTGCATTGTCGAATTAGCAAATGCCGCAATCAGCAATTTCTCGACGATATAGCCATTTGGTGAGGTTTGATTTATCCAGTATTTTCGAGTATTGGCGTCGAATAACAGGTCTACCTGATGTCTTTCGATTTTGCGTAGGTTCGATTCGACATCGTCAACTTCGATAAACTTGACGAAGCGTGTCGATTTAAATTGCTCACCAGCCTCACTGCTTAGCGACGCGGAGATTATCGCTACCTTGAATTTTTCCGGATTTTCCTCCGTGAAGGCATAGGCGAAGACGAAAATAATCAATACTGGCAATAGCACACTCCAGGCGAGCGCCGACCGATCGCGAAAAAATTCTGTATTGCGCGCGACGAATAAGGCGTAGATTCTATTCCACATCAGGCTCTCAACTCCTTGCCGGTCAATTCCAGAAACAGGTCTTCCAGATCACGGGCGCGTACCCGCAAGCGACCCAGTGGTATTTTGAGGGACAATAGTTTTTCAATCGTCTGGTTGACATCACCGGTGACTATATGCGCGTTACCATTGCGATAAGTCGCGTCGAATTCAGCTTTACCGACCTCAGGTGGAATATCATTTTCGTGTAATTGCACGACAACGTCATGGAAGTGTTTAGCGAGTAACGCATCGGGTGCATCATGGGCGATGATGCGACCATGGTCCATGATCGCAATCTCGTCGCATAACTCGTAGGCTTCTTCCATATAATGCGTGGTGAGTAATATAGTCGTACCCTCGGTTTTTACCTGGCGCACGCGTTCCCACAGGTTGCGTCTCGATTGCGGATCAAGCCCGGTGGTTGGTTCATCCAGAAATAGTATCTTCGGCTGATTTATCAGCGCCATCGCCAGCAACAGTCGCTGTTTTTGGCCGCCGGATATTTTGCGCGTATCCTGGTGCAAAAATTCGGCCAGCGAATATTCCTTAACGAGCTGATCGATGTCGGCGGTACGCGGATAAAAACGACTAAACTGAACCAGCATTTCCCGCACAGTGACAAATTCCTGTAACGCGGTATTTTGAAACATAATGCCGGCTTCATTGCGAAACTGTTTACCTAGCGGCTCACCGTTATAAAGAATTTTCCCAGCGTCAGCGGTCTTTATGCCTTCCATTAATTCGATAGTTGTTGTCTTACCGGCACCATTTGGGCCGAGTAACCCGAAACAGATTCCTGCACGAATATCAAAACTAACGTCATTAACCGCAGTTAGATTGCCAAATCGTTTAACCAGGCTGGAAACTTGCAAAATAACGGGCATTGTGACCTCGAAACAGGGAGGCGCAGAGTATAAACAGCCAGGCGGTTGAAGGCTACTAGGAGTCTGTCGGACTTAGGAATAATCTACCACTCTCCCTCGTGCCCGCTACAATTCCCTAAATCCGACTGGATTCTAACAGTAGGCAAACGGTATCCGTCGAATTATACTCTGGGAATGGGAGAGGAAATCAATAAACAGAATTTCGACGAAAAGGATTATGCGCGGTTTCACCAACGGCTGGTAGAAGAAACCGAATTCGTGCGTTCCTTATTTGCCGAGAAGGCCTTCGATAACCAGACTCGAAAACTCGGTTACGAACTTGAATTATGTCTGGTCGATAAAATCGGACTACCCTGTAAAGTTAATCACGAGGTTATTGATCTGGCCAATAACCCGCTGCTGACGACAGAACTGGCTAGGTTTAACCTCGAAATAAATGGTCATCCTTTTGAAGTCAGCGCCGATGTGTTTGATCTCATCGAAGCGGACCTGGATGATCTTTATCAGCAGGTCGAAAAGGCAGCCGAAAAATTCGATGCACACACCGGTTTGTTCGGTGTATTGCCCAGCCTCGGACAGGAACACCTGAGTCCTGACGGATATATGTCTGAGTTGCATCGTTACGACCTGCTCAGCCGACAGTTGATGAAGATGCGCGGTAAACCCGTTCAGCTGCAATTGCAGGGCGAGGACTATCTCCAGATCGAGAAAAATGACGTCATGCTCGAAGCATTGAGTACATCTCTGCAAGTTCACCTGCAAGTACCTTTTGACGAAATAGTGCCAGCTTATCATGCTGGATTATGGGCCAGCATGTTGATTCTCGGCGCATCACCCAACTCGCCGCTTATCTTCGAAAAAAGCTGTTGGCAGGAGTCACGAATCGCAATTTTCAAACAGGCGGTAGATACGCGCAATGTCGATGAAATCCGCGATAGCATTGTTCCCCGGGTCCACTTCGGCAAGGGTTATATTGAATCACTACTCGAACTCTTCGATGACAATTTTTACTACAGCCCAATATTGCCGGAGGTTATTGATAAACCGATAGAAGCACTGCATCACTTTAATCTACACAATGGTACGATCTGGCGCTGGGTACGTCCTATTCTGGGCCAAAATTCAAACGCTGAATATCATCTGAGGCTCGAACTTCGGGTGGTTCCTTCGGGGCCTACGCTGATTGACACAATTGCTAACCTGGTTTTTTATGTCGGTTTAACCGAGGGCCTGATGCACTGTGGTGACAGTCTGACTCAGCTAGATTTTGCTGTTCTTGAATCCGACTTTTATGCGGCTGCTCGCGAGGGTATGAATGCCAGAGTACACTGGATAGATGGCCGACAGGATTCTCTCAAGCAACTAATTCTGTCCAATGCTCTGCCAGTCGCGCTGGCTGGATTAAAAAAAATGGGTATCAATAATGGCGAAAAGTGGCTTGATATTATCCAGGCGCGGGTGAGTTGCGAACAAACCGGGGCGAACTGGATTTTGCGACATTGGAAACAACACGCCGACACTTCTGAACTGGTTCGAACTTATTTACAACATGCGCGCAGCAATACCCCGGTTCATCTGTGGCCGATTAATAATTAGTCAGGGCGATAATCCTGAAAACCGCAGTAATTTGATCTAGATCATCACAGGCAATATCGAGCTCATATACGCTCATTTTACTTTCAGCAGGGAGAATAATATGTATAAGACAATTTTAGTTCCAGTCGATATGTCGCATATCGAGAAAGGTAAATCGATGATTGATGTCGCCAGAAATCAGGGCGATAAGGATACGCGGATTATATTACTGCACGTGATAGAGGATATTCCAAACTGGGTTGCGGCAGAAATTCCCTCGGGTATTCTGGAACAATCGCGGCTAACGACCCATCAGGAATTGCAGGCTATCGCGGACGCTGCCTCGATCAAAGCCGAAGTCGAAATTCGCTCAGGCCACCCTTACAAAACAATATTGGACAAGGCCACTGCGGTAGAAGCCGATTTGATTATTATCGCCTCGCATAAACCAGGCTTACAGGATTACTTTCTCGGCTCTACAGCAGCCAAGGTGGTGCGCCATGCCCAGTGTTCAGTTTTGGTGGTGCGCTAATCCGACAGACTCCTGGTCAGGGCGATTGTTTTGTCACCCGGAATATACCTCAATTCAGCGACGTAGTATTCGACTCATCGGGCAAGATTAAACTCTCTGCCGATTGAAGACTGATTGTGATTTTAGTTCCGATGCCTTCACGCGTGTGAACACTGATTTTGCCTTTGTGTTCTTTCACTATAATTTTATAGCTGATTGAGAGGCCAAGCCCAATACCCTGACCAACACCCTTAGTCGTATAAAAAGGGTCAAACATTTTTTTACCGACACTTTGAGCAATTCCTACGCCGTTGTCCTTAATCGAGATATTGACTCGTTCACCGTCAAAATCGCTACTGATTGTTAGTTTACCGATTTCTTTGTCGGAGGCTTCGATTGCGTAACAGGCGTTGGTTATCAAATTTAGTAATACCTGATTGATTTTGGACGGGATGCATTTAATCAGTGGAATCTGCCCCAGTGATAAATCGACAGTAATATGATCCTTCAATAAGTTCTTCGCCAATTTCAAGGTCCGCTCGATGTTATCGTTAAGGTTAACATCGTCGCTTACAGCTTGATCCAGGCGGCTAAACTCCTTCAGGTTTTGTGTAATTTCTGATATTTGATCCAGCCCGTAAATGGTGTCAGTCGCCAGTTCGTCAAATTCTTCAATTTCCTCGTTTTGTTCCATCTCAGCAAAAGCGATGTCAAGCTCTGAGAATTTATTCGCTATATCGTTTTCACTGGAAAAGCCGTCGCCCATTAAATTTTTCCAGGCGTAATAAGTTGTTTCTATATTTTTCACCCGGGAGACAAAATCTTTCATGATTGTTACATTACTGCGAGAATATCCCAGTGGCGTATTGATTTCGTTGGCAATACCCGCAATCATTTGGCCGAGTGCTGCCATTTTTTCCGATTGCACCATTTTTACCTGTGAAGTCGACAGATCGGCGCGCATCTTTTGCAAATCGCTGGTTTGTTTGGCCATGCGCTGTTCCAGTTCGACATTAATTTCCGCCAGGCTTGCATTGGCTTCATTGAGCCCCCC
>CAXMRQ010000091.1:0-13070 GCA_964196115.1 uncultured Gammaproteobacteria bacterium | reverse complement strand
TCGGGGTGGAATCGTAGACGTACACGTATCTGGTGTTATAAACGGGAGCACTGGGGGGAATTTTTGCGATGGCATCATCCGGGATTTCATCAGCCACTTGCCAGGGACCGGTCGCCGAGGAGGAGACAAACCATACGCCATCGTCCACAGCATAATATTCCCCATAGATGCGTAACACCTGCGCGCCGGTATTGACGGCATAGGAAACATCGGTTCCCGGAATTTTCTTGAATTCAGGATGGCCGTCGTAGGCTACGGTCAGGCTGGCTTCACTTCTTTTTATCGCGGCAGTTTGTGGAATTTGCGCATCCAGTATCGCTTCTTCGGCTTCCGGCGTTCCCGCAACAGATGTTCTGATCCCGCCAATATCAGAAGCAGGGGGAATCTCGGCAAAACTCTCGGGCAATTCATCCGCCCGTACAAACGTCCAGGGTCCCGCAATTGTCTTCGCTCGGAACCAGCGGCCTGATAACAACAGGTACATATTGCCACCGGCCAAATCGCGCAACCACGGCGTTTCGGTATTCCTGACATACAACAGGTCGCCTTTGGGCAGGGTTTCCCATCTCGGCTTACCGTCAGACACGATGAGTTCGGTGGGCTTTGTTGCGACAACAATTTCGGGCCCAAATTCATCCAAGCTCATGTTGAACAGGCGCGATCCATCTGCTGGCCTGGGCAATGATTTCACCAGATCAGTCGGCACCGATTTTACCAATTTCCATGGGCCCAACGGATCGTGTGCCGAATACCAGTTGTCACCGTTGGACAAATAAACCTGCTTGTTATTTTTATCACGTACCACCAGGAAAGGTGTATTCACGGCACGCTGATAATGACTGTTTTCAATCGCAGAAAAACGTGGCTCGCCATCGAAGAATAACAACACGGCAAGTTTTTGCTGGAAAATAATAATCGGCGGATCATTTTTCAAATCAGCCAGGCTTTTTTCTTCCTGCTCCGCCGAGGCCAGACTGGCCGACAAACGTTCGAGGGAAATTTCGAAACCGGTTTTGGGAATGGCGCTTTCAATAATCCGAGTGAAGCGCTGTTCGTCGGCGTCCTTTGAATTCGGCCAGCGTACCCGCGTCACTTCAAGGCTATGAATGGTGGCAGTGCCACTATCGTGATCGGTATCGACTCTTGCCTTGAACCAGAATACGCCGAAAACAGGATCGGCCTGTTTTATTAATTCGAGCGACATCGCACTGCGCCCGAAAAGCTGATTGCCCTCCAGTTTTTCCGGCTGCGGCTGATAGACAATGATTTTACCCTCGTCGGTTATCACTTCCTGCGGCCAGTCGATATCCGCTTTCACGGGTGGATGGGTACCGATTGCCAAAATGACAAGACAGCACTGTATCAATAACCTGGGATGAATTTTATGCGGCTTTTCTATTTTCATTTTGAGTAGTTGTCCAGCTTGATTCAATAACATTAGGTAAACTAGATAATACTCGTTTTTACATGAATGCTATATGAATCGATCCAGTCAACTGCCCCGTCATAGTCGTCAAATACAAAATGCTTCATTCTAGTAAAGCAATGCTAAGGAGCATTTGCCAAGCTACGATTCCAGCGTAATTTTAACTTTTACTCCCAGGCGTATATATGATCGGTAATCAGTAGAAAGTTTTTTTAGGGGGGTCGGTGACAAATGATTCTGATTCTCATTTGTCACCGACTCCCCTTTCCGAAGTACAGCGATGACCGGCGTGATCGATGCCGAAGGACTTGGCATGCAAACTGGCTTTCGACTAGCCGGCGGTGCCTTTTATTTTCGTAAATTAAGAGACTGACCACGTTTAATTGTAAACAGTGGTCTGTTCACTACTGTGTAAAAGAAGCCGATAACGAAGATCATAGGCCAATGCCTTGATACACTATCGCTTTGTTGCTAGTTCAGCGGGATGCGGTGGCTTTGCCGGTGCGGGGGAATATACATGAATCAGGATAATGTCAATAAGTCAGTTTTAGTGCTGATGGTCATTGCCATATCGGCGCTGTTCTTCTCGATGATACATCCATTTTTGATGGCCATCTTTCTTGCCGGGCTGTTCAGCGCAATGGCACGCCCGGTATACCGGCGCCTGAATATCATGTTCAAAGGGCGCAGGCACCTGGCTTCGGTGACCACGCTATTGTTGATGATCGTTGTCGTGTTAATTCCACTGATGCTGTTGGTCGGACTCATCGTCGGGCAGGCGATCGATGTCGGCCACACAGTAACGCCCTGGATCAAGCAAAACCTGGAACAGCCCGACGAGCTAACGGCTTATCTGCAGCATCTGCCGTTTTACGAATACATCGAGCCATACCGCGGCATCATCCTGCAGAAGGCGGGGCAGCTGGTTGGTACGGTCAGCAACTGGATCGTAGGCGGTCTTTCCCAGGCAACGCTGGGCACGGCCAACTTCCTTTTCATGACCTTTGTCTTTCTGTACACCATGTACTTTTTCCAGATGGACGGCGTCAAGCTGATCAAAAAGATTCTTTATTACCTGCCATTGAACAGCAACGATGAAAACCTGATGCTGAACAAGTTCACTTCAGTCACGCGCGCAACGTTGAAGGGAACGATGATGATCGGCATATTACAGGGCGGCCTCGCAGGGGGTGCATTCGCCGTTGCCGGCATCGACAACGCCGTGTTCTGGGGTACGGTCATGGCCGTGCTGTCGGTCATACCGAGCATCGGTTCGGCACTGGTGTGGTTCCCTGCCTCTATCATCCTGATCATGCAGGGCAGTGTCGCCGGCGGGGTAGGATTGCTGGTGTTCTGCGGATTGATAGTCGGCAGCCTGGATAATGTACTGCGCCCGATACTGGTGGGCAAGGACACCAAGATGCATGAACTGATGATTTTTTTCGGCACCCTTGGCGGCATCATGATGTTCGGCATCTCTGGTATCTTCATCGGCCCCGTGATCGCGTCTTTGTTCGTCACCATCTGGGAGCTATACGGAATTGCCTTCAACGATTACCTGCCAGAAGTGTATTACAAGAAGCAGCCAGTCGAGACGATTGATTCAGACGACGAGGAAGAATCAGGTAATTAATTGCTAAAAAAGGGGACAGTTACCCGTATTTCTTTGCCGATCCAGAGAAAGGGCGAGAAAATGCTGGTTGATTGGTGAGTTGTCTGGATTAATCATAGTGGTTGAAAACGCCTTACGGATTCAGCGGCTCTGCGAGATGAAACTCGAGCAGGGTACCGCTTTTAATACCAGCATGTTTTCCGCCGCCCAGAATCGAGACCGCTAGTCCGAGTTTCGCGCCGTCTTCGGCGCCCGAGCTGCCGCTGGCGAGACCACCAATCGCCGCCCCTTTCAGTACTTTACCCCCGGCGCCACCACCTTCACCGACTCCTGATAACAGGTTGGTTACTATGGGTCGAAGCTCCCCGTTTATAGATATTTCAATCAGCTTGAGTTCTAGCACCGGTTTGCGCGCTCCGATACCACCGCGTTTGGCGGTCACTATCTGGCCATAAACCTTGGCACCTGCGGGTACAATTTCCTGTCCACCAGCCATCAACTTACCTTCAAGGGTTCCAGTAAAACGGCTGCCGGCCTTATTGTTACGCGTGTCGACAGGCTCCATGAGCTTAACCAGTAGCCGCGTACCGACAGGCAACCCAACTGCTTTTGCCTGTGATGTCGACGCCGCTGCCGGGGTAGCGGTAGCTGTCGAACGGCCAGTGACAGTCAGGGCCAGAATTTTTTCGATCGGCACGACCTGGATGTCGTTGTTAACCCGAAAGCGCATGCTCGACTGACTACCACCCATATATTTGCCGTCCAGCACGGTGCCATCCTTTAATTCGAGGACATCGGAGCGTACCGGCAGGGCTACAATTGTTGTAAACAAGACGACTGCCGTCGCCACTCTTAA
This sequence comes from uncultured Gammaproteobacteria bacterium, assembly GCA_964196115.1. Lineage (GTDB taxonomy): Bacteria > Pseudomonadota > Gammaproteobacteria. Next base: position 9,176 of record CAXMRQ010000091.1, on the reverse strand, counting down.
TAACGTCAAGCTTGAGTCTAGTGAATTTTTTGTCATCTTTTTGGCTCCTTATATGTCTTCTTCACGGGTTGTTATTTCGGCAGTTTTTTGAACATCTGGGTGACCGCAAAATCAAGGCGTTTCTTGATCGTCTCCTGGCTTGGATTCTCCTGGATCTCGGCAGTGGCTATGCCACCCCAGATGGCAAAACCGGTATTGGCATCTACCAGGATAACGGTGAGCGCACCCAGCGGCACGTTTTCCAGCACCGTCAGGTTGCTCTTGGGATCGATATCGATTTCCATGCTGCTCATATCGATGCCCGCGGCGAAAGCGACGATCACATCGGGATTGACCGAGTCTTCGACCATACCGCGCTCACGTAGTTGACGGTCGATCTGGAACTTGATCTCGGCATCGGCATCAAACTGAGGCGGTTCCCACTTGCCGTCGGGGTCGTAGACGATCGCGGCCGAACCCAGCCAGGTGTAGGTCGTGTAACCTGTGAAATTAGTTTTCGGATCGGCTTCGGCATCGATCATGATGTCTTTGGTGACGCTGCTGGCGCAGCCTGCGACGAGCAGCATGACAGCGAATAATGCAAAAATGTATTTGTTCATAGTAGTGTCCGTTTAATCCTGTTATTAATGTCAAATCGCTCGAGAGACCCCGAAATTCCTCCCGAGTACTTCGCGCGACTATAGCTTAAAGCGGATAATCCTTAAACCATTATCCGTTATCGGCAAACTAGTTATATTTGGCCACTAAAGATTAAATTTCCCCGCGCCAGATCGTTGCCTAATTTGTTCCGTCAGGAGACATGCAAGCATCGCCTGGAAATCAATATGCCACCTTTTTCAGCGGGGGAGGAAAGCTGCTTGCTTTAGGCACAGGCTCCTCTAAATCTGCGATTCGATCGGGAATAGTCTCATGAAGCCTACTCCGAATCGCTTCCAGAAGCTGGTGTAAGGATCAACGTAAAGAATCTGCTGCTTATCATCAACCAGGCCGTGCCAGGCTATTTGCTCACGATCCTGGTCGTCACGTTGCAATTCCAGGCGGAAAGCAACCTGATCTATTTTGCGGTCAAAACCTTCGGCTATATTTTCTGCTATCTCTGTGGAATTAAATACGACACCGATTTCGGTATTCTGAATCACTGATCTGGCGTCGAGGTTCAACGAGCCGATGAAAACCTGTTTACGGTCAAGCACAAATGATTTGGCATGCAGGCTTGCCTTGGAATTTCCGATACCACCCTCCTTCATCGCTTTCCGCTCTTCTTTACTCAGTTTCACGTTAAGTTCGTGGAGCTCAACACCGATGCGCAGTAGTGCTTTGCGGTATCTGGAATAGCCGGCATGCACTGCCGATACGTCGGTGGATGAAAGAGAATTGGTCAGGATTCGCACGCGTACACCCTTGTCACGCAACGTCTTCAGAAAGGCAACTCCAGCCTTTCCCGGCACAAAATAAGGCGAAAAAATAATGAGCTCTTTCTCCACTCCTTCCATGTAAGGTCTGAGTTGCTCTGTCAGACGATATTCCTTAACGTCGGTAGCTTGAGCCAATTTTTCGGGATCATCGGCGACCACTTCCCCGACACCCCAGAAATATTCCAGGCTCTGCTCCCTAAGTCCTTGTGCCAGGTCCGAATTACGTAAATGTTGCAGGTATTCCGATTCGTACTGCTGCGCGATAAAATTATCAAATTCTTTCTTGCGTTGCGTAATTTCCTTATCTGTGGGCAAGTCTTCAATCAATGTCGAGATTGGATAGCTCAACTCGTTGTTCCAGTACAGGTCGAAGGATGAAGAGACATCCTGAGCGACCGGTCCGAAACTCAATACATCCATATCCAGGAAAGCCAGTTCCGGATCTGCATTGAAATATTCGTTGCCGATGTTGCGACCACCGAGAATAGTGGCCTGATTGTCAACCGTAAACGACTTGTTGTGCGCTCTTCGGGTCTGCTTACCGAAACCTGTGACAAACTGGATAGTGCGTCCGATATTGCGACCGAATGGATTAAAAATACGAACCTCGATAATAGGGTGAGCATCCATAATGGCTGCGCCGATATCCCGTCCACCCTGGTCGATATCGTCGACCAGAAGACGAATCCGCACACCACGTTCCGCCGCCTTGTAAAGCGAGTCAATAAACAGGCTGCCGACGACATCATTGTGAATCATGTAGTACTGGGTATCGATGCTGCGCTCGGCAATACTAGCGAGGCCAGCGCGGGCGACAAATGCATCCAGTCCGTTACCCAGCAGGTAGAAAGCCGATTCGCCAGTATGGCTCTGAGAATATTGACTAAAATCTCGACCCAGAAAGGTTTGCCCTGTGTTGTCGTAGGCATGCGATTCTGGGCGACTGGAATTATCAGGCAGACTCGCGCATGCGCTTAGACCGATGACGAAGGTAATGACAATCAACCCGTAAATGAGTTTTGCTGGTTTCATTACTTCCTTTCCCTGGTCAATTTTTCAAATCGGCGTGCACTCATATATCTCAAGCTGAATCCGCAAGTTTATGACCCTAATCGATGGGTCAAGCGCTATTTGGCTTTGAATGACAATTTTTGACCGGCTACCGAGGCTTCGTACATCAGACCACCCTTACCCAGAGTAAAAATCGCGATACCGTCTTTAAAATCTGTTTTGGCTGAAATAGCGGCGGTTACGGCGATAGCAGAGACCTGAGCACTGAGCTCAATTTCACCCTTTTTAAATTTGTCCATTGCGGTCTTATTCTCAAAAAAAACAATTTCACTGTAAACCTGTGCACCTGCCTGAAAGCCGAAACTGATCTGATTTAATGTTGATGAACCTATTACTTTACCAGATTCGTACACGATACCCGTACCGTGCGCACCACCAATGCCGAATCCTGCCTTACCCACCGACGGGTAGACAATATAGCCACGGGCTTTCGAAAAATAGGCGTCCATAGCTGGACTGCCTTTCTTAAACGTCGCCACGGTTTCCTGGGCCTTTTTCTCGGCGTCGGGATCCCAGGCGGCAAATGTTGGGGCGGATATTAACAACATCATTAGTATGGCCAATAAAGATTTATTCAGGTTGGATGTCATGTTTGCTCTCCAGGATGTCTTATAGATGGCACGGAGTTTTGCCTAGATAAATAACTAAGTCAATAACTTGACCTCAAACCAACGCATGCTGGCGACCGTATACTTAATTAGCAGCTAACAGAAATTCTACCATTGAGCTAATTTACAGCTAGTCGTTCATACATTTGAAGCATCGATAACAACTCTGGTGAATTCCACTCGCAAATGGGATTCGCGGAATTCGCCTTAGAATTTCTCGCCCACCTGTATATAAATCGCATTGTCTCCATCGCTATAGCCCACATCAATACCCAGATTTAACTTTTTATCTTCCGAAACCTGCCAGCGTATTCCGCCACCAAATGAAGAGATTGTTTCAGATTGAAATAAACTATCGACAGAATCAGCAACACTACCAGCTTCATAAAAAAGCATAAGGCCCCATCGGGGAAGAAACTTTCGTCGCCATTCGATATGGCCGGAAATACTGCTGTTATCCTTGTAAACTCCAGCCGCAAAGCCACGCAAATTCAGGCTTGGTAGGAGATAAAAGGGGACGTTGCCATCTGTAGTGGCCAGGCGTGTTCGAAAAGCAAGTGTGTCTTTCGGGCTTAGTTGATGATAATAATTATAGAATGAACTGAACTTATTAAACTCAAAGTCACTGCCCCAGGTTTCCTTATCGCGCATCCAGACAACCTCGGCCTGACTCCCCGAAGTAGGATAATAATTATTGTTGCGGCTGTCATAGGTTAGCATCAAACCAAGACTGGATGTTATCAGCTCGTCACTTACCGGTGGTAAACCAGGAACCACACTGCCAGGATCGAAAACGACATTCGCATCGGAATACATGTAACGCAGACCCAGGTACCAATCCAGAGTACCAGGAATACGCCTGAGTAATTGGCTAAGAAAAAAATCCGAGTCTATTGTGTAAGGAACAGGATTGTCGCGAAAGCTTGAATCCGCAGTACTGCCAAAATAATCCAGATTGAAAACACCGGATCCGGCAACTATACGAAAGCGGTATAAATCCTCTTCCCAGCTACCATCATGAAAGCCTCCCACAAGCCGGGTATCTGTATCTGTGTACATAGCCATGATTCCACTGGTGGCTCCTGGCGCATTCGGATCTTTTGACGTCTGCGGATGCAGGTATAATAGTGCGGCCTGTAAGCCGGATCCTATTGTTGGGTTTGAAACCGGTATCGGGATTGGTAGCCAGGTTCCCTTCGCTATCCTGGAGGCCGCCTTAATTTCATTTGCACGATCAGCCTGATCGATAACATCCTGTTCAATTGCTGACCACAAAGGTCCAGGCGCTATTAAGACAGATAGAATAATCAGACGAAAAAATTTATTCAAAGGTCTGGTACCTCATAAATATCAGCAATGCTTCGGACAGACAACTTGAAATTGCTCGCCAGAAAAATATGGGGTCGCGGCCATTAAGCTGTTTACCATGCAGTTTGAGGGAAACGCTTAACTCAAATTTTCCCCCGACAAAGCATTCGGGAATGCTATCCCTTGAATGCGTTCGACAGTAGTTAGTATGAAAGTAACATAGTGTTTTTGCTTCCTTATGCTCAATCACAAGAGAGTGGGCTATGTTTTCACTCGTTCGCCTGCTGGCCGAGCAGGCGATTATGATACCAGGTCAACAGCCGATGAAGCTCCAACTATAACACACGATGATCCGCAACTATTGTTGGCTCGACTTTGATATGTGCCAGTAAATAATTGAGGTGTACCACTGCCCTCCCTTTTTTCCTGAATGACTCCTTCGGCCAAAAATAGACATCCGAATCTTACTGGAAAAAAGCGCGCAACTTCTTGCCCCAGTGCTTCTTAGCTCACGGTCAACAAGAAAACAGGTGTGTAAGGAAACCGGGGCATTAATGCTACCGCCTGTTTAGACCTATCCTACAGCTAATTCTCCCGTAGGGGTATAACGCTCACAACAGACACTCAGGGAGTTGGCAACTTATCTCCGGAAGCGCTTGTTTGTGTTGACCCCTGGTGACATTTAACAGCGGGACCTCAACTATATTCGGAAATTTAAAGTTCCGTTTCTGCCAGGAAATTGTTTTAGTCCGCCAATCTATGATCTCGCTGTGCCAATCGTAGAAACTTCGTATCGAATAAATTTTTGTATGGCTACTATTGGGTTATCTAACTCATGTGGTGAATGAAATGAACTTCTTAAAAAATATTAACAAAACAAACTCGGCAGCGTCGCTGGTTGAAAATGCGCTGGTTAATGGAAATACGAAAACCAAAAAAGAGATTATTGATTGTATTTTTTTGTTGGCGAATTCTATGGGAGATACTTGGAAAAATATGAGCAAAGAGGCAGCTGCGGGTATGGCTTTGGTGGTACTCGCTAAAAATGTAATGCTTAAAAGCTATCTAAATCCCACCGGATGGAATTTGGTGCTAAATTTTATTGAATCCAATCCAAAACTCGTACGGGATATCTCGCCTGGAACTTTAGCAGAAATAAACTCCTATCAGGTATTCGGCGTTGCTGGAAGCGGTTAGCCAATGTATTGCCAACCAACCGGCACTCATCCAATTAACGATGCCCTGCGAGAATTAAGTGAACTTAAGCTGAAATAAGGGCAAAAGCCCATGATGGCTGGTTTTGTCACAACTTTCACTTCTTTAAAATTCTTATTGGTTATTTTAACCAACTAGTTTCGATGCTTGATCACCTCAGCGGATTAATTCTCTCGATTTTATAGGAGCCTGGCCGATCATATTAGAAAAGTATTAGGAAGCGCCTAATGTATTAGTCGGGTCGAAAATCGCCGCTGATTACTGGGTTTTAAGGGTTTGTTTTCTCTAAAAGAGACCATCAATAAACAGGGTTAGGCGACAATCTTCGACCAGGAACAGACACCTGAATAAAAGATAGGTATCGTTCGAGAGAGCCAGTTTAATGTGTGATACTCAGAACTAAGTGGCCGCCCTATTATGCTTTTAAGTGTTTTATTCTGGTTGGCTTTCGAGGGCTTTTTCGCGCGCCTGGCGTGATTTCTCGAGGCCCTGGTAAGTGACGTAATATTTGTAAATATTGCGTACGTAGGATGCCGGTTCGCCACTCACCACCCGGTACATACCAATCTCGACATTGCCGAACCAGCGGTTAGGGTCGAACCCCAGTTTATTTGTATGCCTGCGAGCCCGTTTCATATTGCCCGGCCCGGCGTTGTATGCAGCGAACGAAAACAGCACCCGGTCGAGCGGAGAAATCGTCTCGTTTGAGTAGTATGTCTGTCGCAGCCAGTCCAGGTATTTCACCCCGGCATGGACATTGTTCTCCGCCGTCGAAACATCGGGGATGCCGACTGCCTTGTCCGCCGCGGTGCTGGGCATTAGTTGCATGACGCCCACCGCGCCCGCCGAGCTTCGCTTGCTCTGGTCGAAGCGCGATTCCTGGTAAGCCTGGGCGGCAATGATCAGCCAGTCGAATTCATACTGGCCGGCGTATCGTTTGATGATTTCGATGGTTTCCTCGTAACGCTTGCGGTCCTCGCCGGCCAGCGCGTTGTTGAGCCATCGGATGTTACCGAGGTAACGTTTCAGCACAATGTTGCCAAGCAGGCTACCTTTTTTAGCCGTCTTACCGAACGCGGTGATCGACTTCATCAAGCCGGGGCTGTTCTTGCGAATGGCCCAGGCAATCTGATTGCCGGAATGCACCGACAAATCACGGTGAACCTTAATCTTGTCGAAAACCTGTTCCCAGAAGTTTGCCTTGTGGCTATCGACGACGATAGCTTTAATCACTCCGGCATTGACCAGATCCAGCAGGTCGTAGTCCTCAAGATTTTCGTCTGCCTCGGTAACGGGAATTGGCTTTTTGCCCTGTAACTTGCGCTCGGCATTCAGCGTCTGCAAATGCTCGAAGTAGCTGCTGGATCGGCGCACATAGAGCCCCGTTTTCACGAGATCATCTAACGAACCGATACTTTTCGCGGCGGGCCCGGTAATCACGAGCTCGTCGACGTTCGGGTACAGCGGAGGGCCGAAATCGACCAGCTTCTGCCTGGCGGGCGTGATCGTGAGGTTACCCATGACGACGTCGCCGCGCCCGTTGATCAGACCAGGTATCAGTTCATCACGCCCCACCGGAATCACGACGACGGTGGGCGAGCGTACACGCCCTATCTCCTCGGCCAGGTGATCCTCGAACAATTTGGCCAACTCGGCGACCACGCCTTTCTGCTTCGCGCCGTCAAAACTGAAGAAGAGGGGATTGTGGACGGTCAGGATGCGGAGGAATCTTCGCTCGGTAATGCCATCGAGATCTCCGCTCCAGGGTTCGTTTGCGTGCGCAATTATCTCGTCTTGCTGGCCGGACGCAGCAAGGACAGAGCCGCCCGAGAACAGAACCGGGAGCAGGGCAAGAAAACCAATGACAGGTGATAGGAAACGCATATGAGAGAAGCATCGCAATTACAGGTGGGCCAGTCAAGAGGAACTGCCTCCCTTAGAAATAGATGCAGGTGCTAATCGAAGGAGACAGGGTCTTGAGCGAGATTTCTGCTTCACTAATGTGGATGGGGTCAAATCTTGACTTAACATATTAAATTCCTACCCTTAACTCCCAGAGCAAGACTACTACGAATAGAATATAAAGACGCCTTTTATCACGTCGTGAATCGCGGGCGCGAGCGACAAAGGATATTTCACAGCCCGGAGAATTACGAAGCGTTTCTGAAAAGACTTGATGAAGCGCATAGACGATTTGGCATGGAAATCCATGCTTATTGCTTGATGGGTAACCACTATCATCTCTTAATAAAAACGCTGCAGGGGAACAGGAATATACCCAGGTGGATTGCGATGAAGTTGTGTCAGGAAGTGGGCAGCGCCAAACTCACCGAGATAGCCGAGCTTTTTGAGGTGTAGCATTATACGACCGTGTCGCAGACGATCGGTCGATTAAATCGTTTGATGGGCGAAAGCAGGGAGTACGAGAAGGATTATAATATGTTAAGTCAAGATTAGACCCCATAGACCAGACCCATAGACCAGACCCATAGACCATAGACCGATGACACTTACTTTAATCCAGTGATTCCGGAATTATGATTCACCAATTGCTGTTAGCTATAATTTTGATCGTATCAGGAGTTTCGCTTGCCGCTGAATCTGCGGTGAAGTCTACTCCTGCCACAGAAAAAGATGCCGTCGCAATTAATGAAAAGTTATGGGCGAGTTTCGAACCACCCGCAGATGATAAGTTTGACTGGATTCAACTCGAGTCAGACGAGTGGTTAAAAGGCGAAATCATCGCGCTTTATAGCTTTGTTCTTGAGTTTGATAGCGATGAGCTTGGCGTATTAAAAATCGACTGGGATGATGTACGGAGACTGCGCAGCGCTGAGCACATCAGCCTACAGGTGGAAAATCGTGATGTCTCGCAGGAACCGTTTGTTGATACCGGCAAAATGGTTATTAATAAAAACCGGGCCTATTTGATTAGGAATGGCAAAACCACGTTGTATAGACGTCAGCGTATTATTTCTATTGCTGAAGCAGGCGATGACGAATTTGAATTGTGGACGGGAGATATTTCTACCGGCGCGAACATTAAAGCCGGAAACAGTGATCTTATCGATGCCATTATTGGTTTTTCAGCCATTCGTCGCAGTGCGGTTACACGCTTCAGTCTGGAATATAGCGGAAATTTCAGTCGTGCCGGTGACATAGAAACTATTAATAATCATCGTTTGAAGTCTGATTTCGATTTATACCGGAACGCCAATTTATTCTGGCGTATTTATGATGCCGAATACTATCGCGATAACTTTAAAAATATCGACTGGCAACTCTCGTTAGGCACCTCGTTTGGTTACAAGCTGATCCGCATCTCCAAAACAGATTGGGAAGTAACTGGGGGTATTGGTAACCTGTATACCCGCTATGTTTCGGTAGCAGCGGGTGAAGCTATTGATAACACTTCACCCTTTATTAAAATGGGTACAATTTTTGATACCGAGTTAACTAACTGGATGGACTTTCTGGTAGATTACAGTTTTCAGTTAGTCGAAGAAGAATCTGGCCGTTATACTCATTATTTCATTACTACCTTATCAACCGAAATCAT
>CAXMRQ010000090.1:0-4809 GCA_964196115.1 uncultured Gammaproteobacteria bacterium | reverse complement strand
CTCAGCGATGATCGAAATTCTGATTTTTGTCGCAGTAATCGGCCTGATTATTCTGATGTTCAAACTGGTGAAATGACAACTAGCTTACAGTGCTGATGGCCCTGTTTCGCTGGTTCTAATGCGCACCACATTTTCCAGGTTGGTGACAAAGATCTTACCGTCACCAATTTTCCCGGTATTGGCTGCATCGATTATCGCATCTATCACCGCATCGACACGATCATCATCTATGGCAATCTCGAGCTTTATTTTGGGAATATAATCGACTACGTATTCGGCGCCTCGATATAACTCGGTATGCCCCTTTTGACGACCGAATCCTTTTACCTCATAAACCGTCAGGCCATTGACGCCAATTTCAGCCAGGGCTTCACGGACATCGTCTAGTTTAAAGGGTTTAACAATTGCGCTGACTATTTTCATATTGTTTTCATTTTTCAGTTTGGTCGAAAATTATTGCATTTAGCAATTTCGAATGGAATGGCTCGAAGACTAAATCTACTGCCGTTGAAATACTGCCATCGATTCAACATGGGCGGTTTGCGGAAACATATCCATAATGCCCAGGTGTGTGAGTCGATAACCCTTATCGCAGATAATTTTGCTGTCTCGCACCAGACTGGATGGCTGACAGGAAATATAGACGATGGTTTTAGCCGCAAAGCGGGTAATCAGTTGTGACACCTCAAGTGCGCCCAGTCTTGGTGGGTCGAGCAGGATTTTGTCGTATTGCTGTCGCATCCATCCGACCTCCGCATCGAGCTGACTCAGATCAGCGACAAAATACTCGCTATTATTGATCGCGTTCTCTAGAGCATTTTCTTTGGCCCGCCTGACCATCGGCTCGTCGCCTTCTACGCCAGTCACCGTTGCACATCGACGTGCAATTGGCAGGGTAAAATTCCCGAGGCCGCAAAATAAATCGAGCACCTTATCGGTGTTATTCAAATCGAGGAAATGTAAAGCCTGAGCTACCATCTTCTGATTGATTTCAGCATTAACCTGGGTGAAATCAACCACATTAAAATGAATTTTAATATCGTCATCTGGTAACGGGGAAAAAAACAGGGCTTGCTGATCAGGATATAGATTAACAATACTATCAGGCCCACCCGGCTGTAATTGCACCTGGAAATTATTCTGTATGGCAAAATCCGTCAGTTTCTGTCTGTCCTCCTCCGACAAAGGTTTAAGATGACGAAACACCAGGGCCACATTAGAGTCATCCGAGGCGACTTCGATTTGCGGTATGGTTTCTCTGGCATCGAGATTTTCGATCAACTCGGCCAGATCTTGAAGCCGGCCACCGACCTGAGGAATTAATACCTCACAGCGAGACATATCGGATAAAAAGGGTGTACTTCTTTCTCGAAAGCCAACCAGTACTCGACCTTTTTTGCGCACAAATTTAACGCCTAGCCTGGCTTTGCGACGATAACCCCAGGGTTGCGAGCGCAACGGAGGAATTACCTGACCAATTTCAATTCCAGCATGCCCCATCATCTCCATCAGCGACAGCTGCTTAAGCGCAACTTGCTCATCACTATCGATGTGTTGCAGGCTACAGCCGCCACATATTTCGAATGCTGCACATTTCGGCTGTATGCGTAATTCGGAAGGCTGAATGACATCTAAGGTGATCGCCTCATCATAGTTACGATTGATTTTTCGAATCTGGATTCGGACTTCTTCTCCTTCGAGCGCGCCAAATACAAATACGGTTTTGCCATCGATGTGGGCGATTCCTCGTCCCTCATGCGACATCGATTCGATATGCACGATAGAAGGTTCAGGCAGTTGCCTGCGACGACGACGTTTACTCATTAACTACAGTTCGATCCAGGCTTTTTCGAATTCGATGAGGTGCGGCTGGCCCGATTCAAGCAGAGACTCTCGCACTAACTTGCATTCACGAAGATACTGCGTCTGATCAAGAACGCCTCTATTACGCTGGTAATTAAGATAAACCAGAAAGGTATTCAATACGTCGGTTTCGCAATAGTCTCTAATGCCCTTAATATCGTCCTGCGTATAGCTTTCCCACACTTTCGAGCCGCTCATACCCATCTTGCCTGGAAATCCACACAGACTGGCAATTTCGTCCAGTGGTGCACTGGCGCGTGGCTGATAGGCAGCCAGCACATCCATCAGGTCGGTATGTCGATCATGGAACCGACTCAAATAATTGTTATACCGGTAACTGGTATCGTTCTGTCCGTTTTCCCAGTAACGCTCGGCATTGATCGGATATAAAAGCGTTCGATAATGAATCACCGGCAAATCAAAGCCACCACCATTCCACGAAACCAGGCGAGGTGTATAACGGTCTATTCCACTATAAAAACGCTGGAGCAAGTCCTGTTCGCTGGATTCCAGGTCACCGAGCGACCATACTTTAAATTGATCGCTGGTGCGCAGCACCGCGGAGATGGCAACTACCTTATGCAAATGATGGCGTAAGAACTCGGTATTTGCCTGCTGGCGGCGTTTGTGGAATACCGCTTTCGCGACATCGTCATCAGATAACCCGTGCAAATCATAGAGTCGTCGGCAACCGTCTATATCCGGTATAGTTTCGATATCAAAAACAAATACATTCATGCGGCTGAAAATACCCCGGTCGACAAATAACGATCACCCCGATCACAGATCACGGTGACAATATGCGCATCGGTAACTTGCTGCGATAAACGTAATGCCGCTGACATCGCCCCACCGGATGAAATACCACAAAAAATTCCTTCCTGGCTGGCCAGTAACCGAGTGGTTTCCTCGGCTTCCTGCTGCGAAACATCGATAATCTGGTCGACCTGATCTGGATTATAAATGCGCGGCAGGTATTCTTCGGGCCAACGCCGGATTCCCGGAATCGTAGCACCATCCTGTGGTTGCACACCGATGATTTTAATTTTCGGATTGACCTCCTTGAAATATTGTGAGCAACCCATAATGGTACCAGTCGTTCCCATTGCGCTGACAAAATGGGTAATCGATTGGTCGCTCTGCTGCCAGATTTCAGGCCCGGTAGTTTCGTAATGAGCGCGTGGATTGTCAGGATTGGCAAATTGATCAAGCAATTTACCCCTACCCTGCTGCTGCATGGTTTCTGCCAGATCACGTGCAGCTATCATGCCTGCTTCTTTACTCACCATGATAATTTCGGCACCGAAAGCACCCATCGTAGCCTGGCGTTCCTCGCTCATGTTATCCGGCATGATCAATATTAAATGATAGCCCTTAGTCGCCGCCACCATCGCCAAAGCTATGCCTGTATTTCCGCTGGTAGGCTCGATTAAGGTATCGCCGGGTGCGATCTCTCCACGCTCCTCTGCATTTTTGATCATGCTATAGGCGGGCCGATCCTTGACTGATCCAGCCGGGTTATTGCCTTCCAGTTTCACAGAAATACGATTACCGCTCCCTGAATCAAGGCGTTGTAATGTGACGAGTGGCGTATTTCCTATATAATCCTCTAAAAACATAATCTTATCGTTAAATGACTCGGTGCCTAGTAATATTTAAAATGCTTGAGATTAGCCGGATATACTACTGTATTGGCGATTCGCATTCTATGCGAAATCGTATCCTGTTGGAGTAATCAACAATGATGTCTCGTATTACCCTGTTTCTAAGCCTTGTTCTGGTTCTGTTAAACCCGGCACGGATATTATGGGCTAACAACCATGACTCCGTTGAAGCCGATTTTTTTGACGATGCACCGCTGATATTGACCGCTTCGCGTATGAGTAAGCCGCTAGATGAATCACCCGCCAGCGTTAGTGTGATTGACCGCCAGATGATCGAATCTTCCGGAGCAAGAGAAATCGCCGATCTGTTCCGTCTCGTTCCTGGTTTTATCGTTGGCTACCGTAATGGTAATACGCCGGTCGTTAGCTACCAGGGTATGGGGCAAATTTTTGCCCGTCAGCTACAGGTTCTGGTTGATGGTCGCTCGGTGTTTATTCCATCTTTCGGTGGTGTTCCCTGGTCGAACTTGCCACTTCTGATTGAAGATATCGAACGCATCGAAATTATCCGCGGACCTAATGCTGTCACTTATGGAGCCAATGCATTTCTGGCCACGATTAATATTATTACGCGCCACGCGGCAGAGGATTTTGGTACGCGTTATTCAATAACCAGCAGCGATAATAGCAATCCCGATATCAAGGACGCCTACGTACGCGTAGGCTATCACCATGATGACCTGGACTGGCGCCTCAGCGCCGGCACTATAAACGATGATGGATTTGCTGACATTAATGACTCGAAAGAAATTGACAAACTTAATTTCAGACTCGATTTGCTGTCAGGTAGTAACCAGTTCTGGATGCTGCAGATTGGAACCAGCAATAGTAAAAGTGGAAAGGGCTTTTCGGGTCAGCCGACAGACATCGAGCGCAACGTCGATGCGACAAATAGTTACTTTAACTTACAGTGGGAAAGTATACAGGGCGCCACTACCTCAAGCTTGCGACTGACCCACACCAGACAGGAAGTGATCGACAATTATGCGCCCGATCCATTTACTTTTGTGGGCGTCCCAAACGTCACTACTATTATCGATTTTGATCGCTTATCCAACCGAACTGATATGGAATTTATTCAGTCACATGATACCGATGGGGAGCTACGCATAGTCTATGGCGGCAGTTTACGTGAAGATAAAGTGAAATCTATTTTTCTATTTAATGATGACGAATTTCACGACGTCAATACTGGTCGTTTGTTTAGCAGTATCGAGTGGCGTATTAATGATGACTGGCTGGTCGATTTCGGCGCCACGCTGGAAGACTCCAGCATTACCTC